>CALVXD010000071.1 GCA_944368815.1 uncultured Bacilli bacterium | reverse complement strand
CCACTTTAGTGGATGCAAGTAATATAGCCTTATAGGCGAAAAATAAAAACCACCAGCTATGCTGGTGGAAATTTATTATTAAAATTTAAAATTAATTGTATTATTATAACAATTTTAGTAAAAATACATAAATTATTATAGAGGTGATTAACTTGAATTATGATAGAAAGCTAACAGGAGTTGTTATAGATCCCGGACATGGTGGAAGTGATTCAGGGGCTGTAGGTAATGATATGTTAGAGAAGGATTATACTTTATTAATATCCAAGTATATGTATGATAGGTTTAAAGAATTAGGCATTCCTGTAACATTAACAAGAGATAGTGATGTTACTTTAGATCCTACTAATAGGGTAAATAAGATATTAAATGCTTATGGGAATAATTCTGATGTAATAGTAATATCTAATCACTTAAATGCAGGAGGAGCGGAGTTCAGTTACCATTACATAATTTAATTGGGCATTTAGACGCTTATATTTAAACAAAATAAATTTATTAATAAATTATATTAAAATTAATTTTTTGGTTTGAATAAAGGTATAAAATAAAGAATTTTTAATATATTTCACTTCAATTGTTAAAAAATGGTAATTTTTGCTGTATAATATAGTTGAGAATAGCAGTATCATTCTTTTTTAAGATGGATACTGCTTATTTTTTTGAAGTAATGTTATTAATGAGGTGTGAAGTACAATGTTTATGGAAAAATATATTGTTGAAAAAGAAGTGATAAGAACTAAATATGGCTCAATATGTATTGAAAATGTTGAATTTACTCCAGATGAGTTACAAAAAATGTTACCACAAATAATTTTGGATGAAGAAAATTTAAAATATATGTTTTCTGAAAATGAACTTAATAAATTTTCAAAATTCAAAATTTTCAGGCGTTTTATTCCGAAAGATGTTCCGTATGAATTAACACTTGATTATGTGACTAGAAGCATAAGTGAAAATAAAAACTTTTATTCTTTTCTTGCAGAGGGAATTTTGGGTTTAGTTTACAGAGATTTATATAGTTATCAATTATCAAAGGGATTAATTGATATGCTACATACGGTGAATGATACTCATACTGGTGTTGATGCTTGTATGTATGACAAACAAAATAGTGTAGTTATATTAGGCGAAGCAAAATTTTACGAAGATTTAAATCAAGGTATAAATCAGATTATAGCTGATTTTACAGAAAAAAATATTAAAAATAAAATAGAAAGTTTAGAGACAGCAGTTGAAAATGATATGTCATCATATGAAATAGCAATAAAAAATATAGATAAACAAATCTATGAAGAGTATAGTTTATGTGAATTCTTAAATCAAAAAATAATTTTTGCGGGTTTTGTTTTACATTCGGAAAAAAGTACACTTGGATATGATGCAATAGATTTTTATGATAGATATAATGTTACTTCAGAAATGTTAAAAGAAAATATAAAAAAATCATTGAATATTGACGAAATTAAAGCTGATTATAATATTGTAATATTACATATACCAATAAAAAATAAAAAAGATTTAATAATGAAAATAATAGAAATGGCAAATGAAAAATTAGAAGAATTAAGAGGTGATATATGTGAATAATAAATACAATCAAAAAAGAAAACAGATATTATTAGAAATTGATAATGGAAAAAAATTTAATATTGAAGAATTAGCCATGTATGATTTAACACCTTACTTTCAAGATACTGATGAGCCTAATCTATATGAGACAATCATTTTAAATAAAAATGAACAAAGAAAAGTTGAGCATATAGCCGATAATATATATTTTTCTCCCCCACAATATGAGGCACTAAATTTTTTAGAAAATAATGATAAGGTTATTTTTTCAGCACCAACATCATTTGGAAAAACAATGATTGTAAAAGAATATATTTTTAGAAAAAAGCCAAATAATATCATATATATAGTTCCAACAAATGCACTTGCATATGAATTGGAAATAAGTTTTAAAGAAAATGATAATTTTTCTGATTATCTTATATATGATAAACTATTATCTGGTTCAACTATAGAAAATAAAAAAATGTTCTTTATTGGTACACAAGAGAAATTTTTAGAATTAGATCAGTCATTATTGGGAGAAATAGATCTTTTTGTAATAGATGAAGCTTATAAATTACAAGAAAGTATTGATAATATACGTTCATATAAACTTTCTGAAACCTTTTTAAATTGCTTTGTACTAAAATCACGAAAAATATTTTTATTATCGCCTGTAGCTGAGTTTATAGGATTTGAAAAATATAATTTTTCATATTTTAATACTAAATTTAATGCTGTTGAGAAAAACTATGTTTTAGTAAATGAAAAAGATTTTTTTGATAAACTTTTAAAAGAAGGAAATAAAAATAAAACAATATTATTTTGTAGTACCCCAGC
Organism: uncultured Bacilli bacterium; assembly: GCA_944368815.1. Classification (GTDB taxonomy): domain Bacteria; phylum Bacillota_I; class Bacilli_A; order RF39; family UBA660; genus CALVVX01. The sequence continues at coordinate 22,258 of CALVXD010000071.1, read as the reverse complement.
ACAAATTAATGAAACATATTATAAAATAGAAAGTAGTAATTTAAAAAAAATTAAATCAAGTTTTTTAACTCAATTAAAGCAAGATATACATCCCGAATGGATAGTAGCTAAATTATTAGAACAAGGAATTTTAGTTCATCATGGACAAATGCCTAAATATATTCAAAATAGGATGATAAATTTATTTAATCACGATAAAAAATATAATATATTGCTTGGAACCAATTCTATATCTGAAGGGATTAATACAGTTACCAAAAACTTATTTATTCATCCAGAAAATACAGTTGGTGATAAACTTTTATTAAAAAATACTATAGGTAGAGCAGGCAGATTAGGAAAATATCCAATTGGTTATATTTTTTCTACAAAAGAGTTAGAAAGTCAAATTGAAGATATAATTCAAATTAAGCTAGCTATCTCTGAAGAAAAAGAATTAAAAGAAATTGAAGAGAGTAAACAAGAAGATAAAATTAAACTTTTCTGTATGTCATATAATATTTCTGAAGAGGTATGTAAATTATTATTAAAGAAATATAAATTATCTTTAATAAAGTTAGGAAATATTTTAAATGTATTAATGGAAGATTTAATGTATCCTGGAATTGAAAGTTTACCTTTTATGTCAAAACAGGCAATAGGAAGAAATTATAACACTGATCCTAATAAGGATAAACACTTAATAAAAGGATATTTAAATTCATATTTTATTAATGCTAATAGGACCAATACATACCTAAATACATTTAGTGACCGAATTGCATATTACAAATATAAAGTTAATGATAATACTTCAATATCTGAAATAATTAATCTATTTATGCAATTCATTTATGCAACTCTTGAATATAATATTATGCCTATTGTAAATATTGGATTGGATATAAATGATAGTAATTCTGATTGGGCATTTGGAGCGAATGTAATAGAGACTTTAGAAGAGTGTAGACAAAAGTATTATAGAAAAAGCTATGGTTCACTTGATGTTGATAATTTATCTGAGTCACACAAGAGTATTATTAGTGCTATGAAAGATTATGGAATGACAAATAGTATAAAAAAATTATCTATTGATATTTTAAATGAAATAGAAGAGAGATTAAATGTACGTTATTCTACATCAGATATTATTAGAGCGATTGAATATTTAGCGATTAATTCTAAAGATAATAAACTGTATTTTACAGAACTCAAAAATAAATATATTTATTAATAATTATTATTCTATAATTTGCTGAAAATAAAAAGGAAGTTTTTCATAAAAAAGACTTCCTTTAATTATTGAATTCTTCTAACACTTTTTTTATGTAAGTATTATTTATCCAAAAACAATGTTTTGTATAATTATTAGCACCAGTTAATTTGTCTTTTACTGGTAATGGATAAACATCTTTTGCATTTCTACCATGAGGTCTTACGTGACAGACTTCATTATCGCCAAGTCCAACAAAGTTTGTTTTTCTTTTTCCGTTAGTTATTGATTTAATTATATTACCACTTTTAATGGTGTTATAAGTTGCTTTCCACATTTCCATAACACTTGTTTCTATATCAAGTTCTGGCATATTCCAAAGTTTTATTCCCTTGAAAATATATTCATCATTAACTTTTTTAAATACAAAAAACATATATTTTGTTGTTTCTAATTCTTCTCTTAAATCACATGTTTCCCAACTTTGATTAATTATATCTGTGTATTTAAATGCTGGAAAAGAAATTGATTCTTTTATTCTTCCATTTTCTTCAATTCTAATTGTTTTAGGAATAATGTTGGCTTTTTGGAATTCTTCAGTTTCTGCTAAATTACTTCTTACATTAAACATTTTATTAATTAATAGACTATTTATATTTTTAGCATTTGAATCTATATTCAATTCTTTCATTAATTCTTTTTGTGATTTCCCCTTATATTTGTTAATAACATTATTAACATATTGTTCAAACGAAACATGTGTATCTTTTAATACTTTTTCAACATCAGAATAATTCCCTATAAATTTTCTAACTAATTGTGTCATATAGGAAACTTTAAAACAAAAGGCTCTTTGCATGGCAGGAATACCATTAAATGGTTGTTTTCTTACTGATAAAGAATTAGCTCCTTTTGTACAAGCACCTAAATACATTGTATCTGCTTCTGAAATTTCATGTGCTTTACCTTCTTTTATTTTATTGATTATTGTATTCCAATCTTTCTCAATCTGATTTAAGTCTTCATTTAATGCTAATTCTAATAATTTTTCATGAGTTATTTTATAGTCCTTTTTATCTTTTCCTAGCTCCCATAGATACCAAAGAAGTTGTATTTTATTATTTTTAAACCAAAAGTGACTACTTCTAAATTCATTTTTATATTCATTTTCAAAATCTATAATATTAAGAACAAGTCTTTCTTTTGCGGATAATTTTCCATTTTTTAGTTTTCTATATGGTGTAACTTTTAATTCAATACCTGCTGGCATAAAATCTGGTTCAGAATCACTATTGTTTTCCATTCCAAATAAATACTTCTCAATTAATTGTCCTAATCCACCTTTATTTGCTTCTTTATCTTCGATAGTAATTACTTCAGTTTTTATTAAATCATTTAATGATTTACCAATAGCTGATTTTGATATTACTTCAATTTCTTCTCGAGTATATAATCTTCCTTTTTTCATAAAAAATTCTCCTTTCGATCTTGTTTTTAATTAAAATTTAGTTTATAATATTATCTAGAAGTGTTGATCTTTTCACTTATTTATATTATAATATAAGTAGGTATTTTTAACAATATAGGAGGTTATGAATAATGAAAAAAACATTAGTTGAGTTATTTGCTGGAGTTGGTGGATTTAGATGTGGATTAAATCACGTTGAACTTAAAAATGATAAAGTAGTAGAAAAAGGAAACTGGAAATGTTTATGGGCTAATCAATGGGAACCTGCTACTAAATCTCAAGAAGCTTATGATTGTTATGTTAAAAGATTTGGTTCTGATAATGTAAGTAATGTTGATATTTTTGAAGTAGATAAACATGAAATTCCAGACCATACATTATTAGTAGGAGGATTTCCTTGTCAAGATTACTCTGTAGCGCAAACATTATCCAATAGTAAAGGTATTGAAGGCCAAAAAGGAGTTTTATGGTGGGCCATTGAACAGACTTTAGCAATCAAACAACCTCCATTTGTTTTATTAGAAAATGTTGATAGATTATTATTATCTCCAGCTAAACAAAGGGGAAGAGATTTTGGCATGATTTTAAGAAGTTTTTATGAAAATGGTTATGATGTTCAATGGAGAGTAATTAATGCAGGTGAATATGGATTACCTCAAAAAAGAAGAAGAACATATATATTTGCTTATCATAAATCAACAAATTATTATAAAAAAATGCAGAAGATTGATGAAAGAGATATTTGTTTTGAAAAAGGTGTATTTGCTAAACAATTTCCAATTAAAGATGGTTATGAAAAAATAGTAAAAAATGATGTCTCTGAATATAAAGATTTAGTAGAAGTTAGTGATAAATTTAAATCTGAATTTTATAATACTGGTGTGATGGTTAATGGTGGTATTTATTCTGTAAAAACAAAATCTGATTATAATTTAGTTTACCCTTTAAGAAATATTAGAGAGGAAGAAAAAGTAGATGATAAATACTTTTTATCAGAATCTCAAATTGAAAAGTTTGCTTATTTAAAAGGTGGTAAGAGAATACCAAGAGTTAAACCTAATGGAGAACCTTATACGTATAGTGAAGGCGCTATGGCATTTCCTGACAACTTAGATGCTCCAGCTAGAACAATGTTAACTAGTGAAAGTGGAGTGAGTAGAACAACTCATGTTATCGAAGATTTTAAAACAAAGAAACTAAGATTATTGACTCCAAAAGAATGTGAAAGAATAAATGGTTTCCCGGATGATTGGACTAATACAGGTATGTCTGATAAAAAGAGATATTTTATGATGGGTAATGCATTAGTTGTTGGTGTCATTGAACTTATAGGAAAAGAAATAGAGAATATTATTGAAAAAGAGTAACTATATTTTGTAACTATAAATTACTAATATATAATAAATGAAATAATAAAGCGAAATTAAATAAATGTTGTGAAGTAATTTATAAGATAATTTAGGTTAATATTTATGATAAGAGAGTATATGTATCTCTTTTTTAGTTTGATTTGAATTAGTAAATATTTATGCTATATTATCCTATAATTTTTATTGTTTTTATTAAAATAGGATGATAATTATATTTATTTTATTATTATATATAAATGATTAAATAGTGATCCATCCTTTATATCAACCTACAAAGTAGGATGAATTTCGTAAATACGAAATAAGAATGGCACCACTAAGTTTCTTTATTTTATAAGGATTTTTTTACTTTGTGGTGCCATCTTCTTATCCTGCTTATTTAAGAATCTAATTTATACATAAAAAAATCAGATAAAGTAGGATAGTTATTAAAATAAGTCTTTAGGTAATTTATCTTTATCAAATTTTTCCATATTTTTGTTTATTACTCTTGATGCTTCTTTTAGTTTTTCAGAAATATCTTTTAAAGTTATTTCTGATGAATAATATCCAGGGTTATCAATTCTATCTATAATATCAGCAAATATGCCTTTGCATTCAAATGCACTTTTTCTTCTAATTTCTATATCTTCTAACACATCAAAATAAAATTTTTCATAACTTTCAATTTGTTTTTGATAATCAGTAGTTGATCTTTTATTTGAAAAATCAGTACCCCAATTTATTTCTACATCACTATATCCAGCAAGTTTCATTAATTCTACTAAACTAATATTAAGTGTTTCAGATATTCCTTTTAAGTACAGAATATTAGGTTTTTGTCTTTTGCCAGCTTCAATTCGCGAAACTTCAGCACAGTCCATATTAACTTCACGAGCAAGAGCTCTTTGTGAAATACCCAATTCTTCTCTTTTATTTTTAATTAATTCTCCTAATTCAGTTGTATTATTTTTACGCATAAAAATACACCTCTTTCAAATACAAGTTAATAATATCACAATGTGATGTAAAAGTCAACGAATTACAACAAATGTATTGACAAACTCAATATATAATAGTATAGTAATTGCAATTGATGAGTTTTACATCAATAGAAAGGAGGCAGATAGAGTAGATGAGAATGAGGTATCTAGAAGTACCAAAAGAGATTTGGAAGAATAAAAATATTCCAAAAGAGACCAAATATATCTACTCTTACATTTACACCAAGGGATTCGGAAGAATAATAACAGATATAAATGTAGGAGAGATACAGCAAGTAGTTAACATCAAAAACAAAGGTTTGAGAAAAAGTCTTAAGATATTAGAAGAGTTAAATTATCTAATATATCAAGAATACTCAAACGGAATGTACACAGTAACACTTAACTAAAGAGTCAAAGGACGTTAGTTATAAGAGGCTCAGTAAGATATAAGGCTTATGTTAGAACCTATCTTATAGAAATATAAGATGAATACAGTTTGAACTATAACATATTTCAAAGAACTAAAATGAAATATGAAAAGGGGTAAAAAATATATGTTATAGTTTAAACATATTAAAGGAGATTTTCTCCTTTAGAGGAATTTTGTTTGCTATTTTGTGTAATTAGGCTTATAAAATGTAAGTCTTTTTTGTTGTTTAATTTAAATAAAGATAGGAGGAATGTTATGAGAATATTTAAATTATATTTACCAATTGAATTATTTGATAGAATTAAATTAATGGCAGATTTCTACCAAATATCTATTTCTAAAATGATGACTCAATTATTGGAAATGGGTTATTTAGAAATGTTAAAAATTAATACTAAAGAATTAAGAAAGGAGACTGATAAATGAACTTTGACAAATATTTAAAAATCCCAATGTTTTTAGCTGATGATAAGAATATAGGTCATAGTGGTAAATTGCTATACGCTAGACTATTATTACTTACACATAAAGAAGGCTATTGTTATGCTGATAATAGTTACTTAGGTAATTTAATAGGAGTAGGTTCTAGAAGAATAACTAAACTATTAAAAGAATTATCAGATAATAATTATATAACTATGGAATATAAACATAAATTTCAAAGAAAAATTTATATTAACAAAGATAAATATACATCCGTTACTTTAGAAGAATTGTTCTAATTAATTGGATGTATATTTTACATTCAATGGATCTTTATATCCACAATAATATAATAAATAGAATATAAAAAATATTAATATTATATATTAAATATAAAATTATTTTATATATTTAAAAAGAGAAAGGAAGTTGATATATGCATGATAAAAAAATAATTTTAAACATAAATTTAAATAGGTGGTTTAAATATGAAAGGAGCCTATTTGAATAAAATTTCATTTAAAGATCTTATTTTGAAGTACTTAATCGAAGAGATAATGAAAGAAGAAGGAGTAAACAATAATTAATGATTTGCAATTATTCATTAATGATGTTATCATTCATTTGTCTAAATACCCAATTAAGTAAGAGGATTGGAGGAATGAATGAATAATACTTACTTAAATGGATTAGATTTCAATGTTGGAATCTATATAAGATTATCTCAAGAAGATAAGGACAAAAAATATGAATCTGATAGTGAAAGTGTAATAAATCAAAAAGAATTATTGAGAAATTATGTTAAAAATAATAATTTTAATTTAGTTAAAGAATATGTTGATGATGGATTTTCTGGAACTGATTTTGAAAGACCTGGATTTAAAAGTTTGCTAGAAGATATTAATAATAAAAAAATTAATTGTGTAATAGTAAAAGACTTATCAAGACTTGGTCGTGATCATGTTATGACTGGTTATTATATTGAAACATTTTTTCCGGAGAACAATATAAGATTTATTTCTATATTAGAATCTTTTGATAGTTTTAAAAATCAAGCTAGTAATGATTCATCAACATTTATAATTGCTTGTAATGATTATTATAGCAAACAAAATTCTATTAAAATTAGAAATGTTTTAAATGAAAAAAGAAAAAGTGGTAAATTTGTAGGGAGTTTACCTAGTTTTGGATACATGAGAGATCCAAAAGATAAAGGGCATCTAATACCTAATCCAGAAACTGCTCCGATTGTTAAAAAGATATTTAAATGGCGAGCAGATGGTATTGGACCTACTGAAATAGCAAATAGACTTAATAAAGCACATATAGTTACGCCTAGTGGTTATAAAAAGACTAATTATTCATCTAGATTAATTGATAGAGATAATTGGAATATTTCCACAGTAAAAAAGATTTTAATTAATAGAATTTATACAGGAGATTTAGTTCAACACACTCAGACTAAAGTAAATTATAAATCAAAAAAGAAAATAACATTAGATGAAAAATTATGGATAGTAGTAGAAAACACTCATGAACCATTAGTTGATAAAGACACTTTTGATTATGTTAATAATTTAAGAAAAAGAAATACTAGAAACTATGAAATAAAAACAGATAGAGAAAAAAGGTTGCTAGAAGGTAAGTTATTTTGTAAGGAATGTGGAAATAGACTTACCGTACTTTATAGAAAAAAACAAGATTACTGGTCAGTTAATTGTAATAGATATTCAAGAGATCCAGTTAGAGGTAGATGCTATTCACATTTCTATCCATATAACTATTTAGAAGAGCAAGTGTTAGAACAAATAAATAAATCTGTTTCTAAGTTAATGAAAGAATTAGATTTAAAACAATTAAATGATGAAGTTGTCAAAAATGTCCATAAGGAAACTAATAACATAGACAATGTTATCAAAAATTTGGAAATAGAAAAAGAAAAAATAACTAAGAGAATTACAACTTTATATAATGATAGATGTGATGGAGTAATATCTACTGAAACTTATAAAGAACTGGCTAAGGAGTCCGAAACTAAATTAAAAGAAATAAATGATTTAATTGACAATGAAAATATAAAAAAATATAAAATAAAAAATAAGGTCAATGTTTTACCAGACTACACTAAAAAGATAAAGAAACTATTAGATTTAAATAAACCTAAAAAAGAATTAATAGATACATTAATAGATAAAATAGTTATTGATAAAGATAGAAATATAACCATTGTGTTTAAATATGATGTAATACCAGAAATTAATTTTATGTATGAAAATAGAAATTTAGTTAGAAATCCTTATGGGAGAAACGGAAAATTTAAATAGTAAAGTTATTGATTTATTTAGAAAAAAGTCTATAATATAATATAAGAAAGGAATGATTTAAATGGCTTATAATAGTGATAGAAAAGGATATGAAACTAAAGATGGTGGATTAATTAGAATTAATGGTGGTGACAAAGTAAGAATTGATATCTATGAAGGTAATGAGAGAGAAAAAGGTGGACATACTAGAGATACAATAAATTATGATACTAATACTGGAAAAGGAAGTATTGATCAACATAATGCTGATAAATCTGAAAAGTCATCAACAGATGTTAGTTGTTTTTTAACAACAGCTTGTATGAAATGTTTTCAAGAAAACTTTGATGATAATTGTTATGAATTAACCGTATTAAGATGGTTTAGGGATAATTTTGTGTCAAAGGAAGATAAAGAACATTATTATGAAATTGCCCCAATAATTGTTGAAACAATTAATAAAGAAAAACAATCTAGTATTATTTATGATTATATTTATGATAACATCGTAGATTATTGTGTTGAACAAATTGAACAAGGACATTATGATAAAGCATATAGTAGATATAAAAACAGTGTCCTAACGCTAGAAGAACAATTTGCAAGACCAGTGTTAGAACAAAGACTAGTTAAAACTTTAAAGTTGGGTAGATAAGAAATGTTAAGGATAAATAATAATGAATATAAGGTTTTAACTTCTGACCTTAAATATGTTGACGCAACTTATAACTCAAAAAAAGGTTATTCTATTTTAGTTTCATTAGATATCCAGTTAAATGAAATTAAAGGTTATATAAGCTTTTATGTTGACTTTTTTGATGACAATGATATTAAAATTATAGAGAATAGAAAATATATAGAATTACCAACAGAATTAAATTCAAAAATATCAATGATAGAAATATATGATACCAATAATTTTATTGATTTTATTGATAGTGAAGTTAATTTAGAATTTGGTAATATAGATAATGATCGAATTGAAATGAAACTAAATATAGATGATGAATTAATAAAATTAGAATATAAAGGATTATTAAATATTAAATAATAATTTAATCGATGGCTAAAATAAAAGTCATCGATTATTTTACTGGCGGTAACTAAACTCACCAGGTGGTACCGGTGCTGAAGTAATTTATGCACTTAGAAATACTGATACTCTTGCTAAAAAAGTATTAGAGTCCATTGGAGCAGAAGGTCAAACAACTAGAAAGTATTATCAAAGAAGATTACCTTCTGATACTAGTAAAGATTATTATTTTATTCATAGAAATACTGGTAAAACAGAACCTATAATAGTAGAATATGGTTTTATTGATGATAGTAATGCTAATGTAGAGTTTTTAAAAGAAAATTATCAAAGATTAGCAGAAGCAGTAATTAGAGCAGTCGCAGACTATAAAGGATTTAATTATGTACCCCCAGAAGGATTTGTTAGTAATTCCTATACAGTGCAAAAAGGAGATAGTTTATATAGTATAGCTCAAAAATTAGGTACAACCGTTGATGAATTAAAAAAATTAAATAATTTAACAAGTAATAATTTAAGTATAGGTCAAATATTAAAAATACCAGAAAAATATGTACAAGATAACGAAAAAAATATATATGTAGTAAAAAAAGGAGATAGTTTGTATTCGATAGCAAGAGATAATAATACAACAGTAAATGAACTTAAAACAATAAATAATTTAACGAGCGATATATTAACAATAGGTCAAACACTATTATTACCTAGTGCTACTGTAACTGCAGATACTTATACAGTGCAAAAAGGAGACACATTATATGGAATAGCAAATAAGTTAGGAACCACAGTATCTGAATTAAAAAGTGTAAATAACTTAACAAGTGATGTTTTATCTATAGGTCAAGTATTAAAAGTTCCAAATAGTAGTAATGAAGAAACTAGTAATACAATTACATATACAGTAAAAAGTGGAGATAGTTTATATTCCATTGCTAAAAACTATGATGTTACAGTAGATGCTATTAAAAAAGAAAATAATTTAACAAGCAACTTGTTAAGTATAGGTCAAGTATTAAAAATACCTACTACATCTGTAACAGAAACTACTTATGTTGTAAAAAGTGGAGATAATTTATATTCAATAGCAAGAAAATTTAATACAACTGTAGATAAATTAAAAAAATTAAACAATTTAACAAGTAACTTATTAAGTATAGGTCAAATTTTAATAATAGAATAGGCGATCAAATATCGCTTATTTTAAATACTATATCTTAAACTTCATATAATAAAATGCGGTAGTAAAAATGTATGAATATGTACCAATGAACTATAATGAAATAACTAACTTTATTAGATGTAATGATATATGTACTCTTGCAATGGCAGAAAATGATTGCCCATATGCTGTACATATGTGTTATGAATCACATTTTAATTGTAATGAATTATATTTAACAATGAGAAGTAAAGATTGAGGAAAGAAAATGAATTATATGTACAATAATGAAAATGTTTGTATTGTTATATATAATTCTAGATCTTGTAAAAGTGTTATTATATATGGAATAGCTAATATGGAAAATGATTGTGATTGTAATGGTATACTAACAATAAAAGTTAATATAAAAGAAGTAACAGGAAGAAAGTTTTGTTGTTAAGTTCTTATAATTATATCAAAATTGTTTTATTTAAATGAAAAGAAAAAAGAGTAGAATTATCTACTTCTTTTCCTAATATCTCTATTATCATCATTAGTAAAGTGTTTAATTAATTCATTAACTTTACCTAAAGCATCTAGATATTCTTTTTTAGCCCTATCATCATAGGGTAATATATAGGTAATTAAACTAAGTCTGTTGTCTATAGCAATAAACCAATCTTTATTGCCAACGATAAATCTATAGCTACTAGCATCTATTTCTTGATAATTATCTTTAAGCATTCTTTTCATTTCTTCATTTACAGGTAAACAGTCTATATATGAATAAGCAATATTATTTACAAAAATATTAATTCTTTCTTTATCATATTCTTTTAATACATTATATTTGTAAATAGGATTTCTATGTTGATAAAATTTATCATCAGATACATAATAGATAGAACCACTATAACTATCAGATTTATACAAAAAGTAATGTTCTATTTCTTTTTTATTATAATCAGTATAAATACCAGCATCTATTGGTAAATATTCTTGAAGTACAAATTTTTCATATTTACTATGACTCATATAATCAAAAATATGTAAATCTGTAATTGTGACGGCTTCAATATTGCTATAATGTTCTCTATCAGAAATAATTGATTTTTCACATACTTCTTTAGCAAATTGTTCTAATGCTTTTAAGCATTCTTCTAATAATTCTTCGTCGGGTTTAGGATCAATACCATTACAATGAATAGTATTACCACTTCTAATAAATGGGCAAACATATATATTATTTTGACTATCATATAAATATACAATAATACCATTTTTATTTGTTAAACAGTATTTAAAAAAATCTTCTCCTAATGCACCAACTTTTAAACAATTACCAGCGTCAATACCAGCAGTTAATAAATAATCAGCATCAAATGGAGCAACACGGTACTTTATATTGCCACAAATACCTTTAACGCTAGGAATAGTAGAATAAACTTTATGTTTTCTATTTCTATGTAATTCAAAAACTTCTTTAACAATAGTATCTTCTGATTTAGTACAATAATCTTTAGATTTTATAATTTTAGAAAGAGTACCTAAAGTAATATCTTGTAAATCAGGTTTCATATCATATAAATTAACTTTTGAAATATCTATAATATCTAAAATAGAATTTAAAGATAATTTTCCATTTGATTTATTAACTGCTTCTTTAAACACATCAAATTTATTAATAACATTACTAATTGTGTCATTTAATCCAAAAGCTTCTCCATTAATAATTAATCTAAGTAGGCAATCATTATCTTTCTTAAAATTACCAAGTAAAAATTTTTCAATATCCGGGTTAGAAATATTTCTGCCGTTTGCATCTAAATTAAATGTAGTATCAACATCACCAAAAATTCTTACAATATCATTAGCAGTTATCATATTTTGGGGTTTTTTATTTTTAATTCTTTCCCTAGTAATATTAAAATGTATTTCTTTGTAAGATTGTTCTCTTTTTTTTATAGCATCAATTAAAGTTTCTTTAATATATTCTTCACTTTCTGCTGGAGTCATTCCTTTTATATGATCTCTTAATGTTTTCATTAGTTTAATTGCTTCTTCAGTATCATTTTCGAAAGTAAACGGTAAGAAAAATTCAATATTAGTTCTAGCAATTGCTTCAATTGCATTTTGCTCAATTCCATAATAATAAAATTTATTTTGATTATTTATTCTAAATTCTCGTCTTAAATCTTTAAATTCAACTTCATGAGTTCTAATAATTGCACTATCTGTCATTCTGGTAAAGAAGTTATTTATAATTTTAAAAGCGTTATCAAAGCCAAAAATTGAGTATAGTTGTAAAGTTGCAATTAAGATTTCTTCGTGATTAGTATTTCCTTTTCTAAGTAACATATTAGATAAAGTATAAACGTGTTTAGTATTAAGTTTTTTTAAAGTTTCATAATCAAAAGTATAACCAGTTGATATAGCAATTGTATTATCATCAGTATCTTTTAAATTTATCATTAAGTTAAATTTTGCTAATAAGAATAGTTCTTTTTCACTAGTTGTTCTAATTAAAGTAAGAGGATTTAATCCTGTTTTTATTCTATTTATAAAAAGTTCTGATACATTAATTTCATATTTCATAGTATTAACTAAAAATTCATATAAAAATTTATTGTTTTTATAAATACTATTTTCGTTAAAAACTTGTAAAAAATCAATTTCATTTATAATTTTTGAAAAATGTTCATCGCTAATCTTTTTTAAATAATTAATAACTATTTGTTCATATTTTTTTATATATTTAGAATTAATAATTAATCTTAAACTTTCTTTATCAATTAATTCAAATAAAATTTTACCATTATTATTTGGTTTAATATTCATGACCTTATCAAATAAAATTTCATTTTTTAAAATATGCTTTTTTACTTCAACACTACATTTTAAAAAGAATGTTTTAAAAAGATTTTCATTCATATTAAGAAGAACATTGCTATTTACAATATCTATTAATTCTTCTTCATTTAATGAATCAAATAGTTTTAAGAAATCTATTAATGATAATTTATTAATTTCATTTACACTATACTTCATCGATGCACCTCAATACTATTATAACATTTAATAAGAAAATTAACAAATTGTTACATAAAAAAAGACAACTTGTCTTTATAAGTTGTTAAGTATTAATTTTGTAATTAAATCTTTATATTTAATTTTGTCGTATTCAAATAATTTTGGAAACATACTAATAGTTGTAAATCCCGGAATAGTATTAATTTCATTAAAATATAATTTGTTATTTTTTTCGTCATACAAGAAATCAACTCTTGAAAAGTCTTTACATCCAAGTATTTTAAATATCTTTAAAGAGGTTTCTTTTATTTGTTTTTCCACAGACTTGTTGATATCCGCTGGTATAATTAATTCAGAATCTTTCTCATATTTTGCTTCATAATCATAAAAGGAATTAATTGACTTGATTTCTCCGACTGATGAAGTTTTAATCTTTTTATCTTCTAGTACTGCACATTCTAGTTCTCTTGCTGTGATAAATTTTTCAATAACTACTGTATTATCATATAAAAAAGCATTATCAATAGAAGACACTAACTCTTTCTTATTATTTGCAATAGTTATACCAATTGATGAGCCTCCATTTGAAGGTTTAATAATGGCAGGATATCCAATTTTATTTTCAAATAGTTTTATATCTATCTTGTTTTCTTTTAAGATCATATAATCAACTTGTTTTATTCCATAATATTCACAAATTATTTTAGTTACCACTTTATCCATACATATTGCATTAGATATCAAATTAGAACCAACATACTTTTTATTTAAAACATCTAACATTCCTTGTAGTTTCCCGTCTTCACCATATTTTCCATGAATAATAGGAAAGATAACATCAAAACTATTTATAAATTCATTAATATTATCTATTTTTTTATTAGAAGAACAATTAATCCAAGAACCATCATTTAAGTATTCTAAAGAATCACTATAAATATAAAATTCATTATTTTTATTAATTCCACATGCTGTAACATTAAATTTTTTATAATCTATATTTTCTAAAATGCTTTTAGCGGATTTACAAGATACTAAATGTTCAAAAGAATTTCCCCCAAATAAAATTAAAACTTTTTTCATAAATCACCTCAATTAATTATATGAATTTAATTTATAATTAGTATAAACCCTTTTAAAATAAAGAAATATGACAAATAACTGTCTATTTTATTGTTAAAAAAATTAAATTATGCTAAAATTGTTATGGTGGTAAAATGGAAGATGTATTAAAGAAAATATACGATTATTCGTTAGAAGAAATAATGGGTGATCGTTTTGGAAAATATTCAAAATATATAATTCAAGATAGAGCAATACCGGATGTTAGAGATGGATTAAAACCAGTTCAAAGAAGAATTTTATTTTCCATGTATAAAGAAAAAAATACTTATGATAAACCGTATAAAAAGAGTGCTAGAGCAGTCGGAGATGTTATGGGTAAATATCATCCTCATGGCGATAGTTCAATATATGAAGCAATAGTAAGAATGAGCCAAGATTGGAAAATGAAAGAACCATTTGTTGATATGCAAGGTAATAATGGTAGTATTGATGGAGATTCAGCAGCAGCATCTCGTTATACTGAAGCAAGACTTTCTAAAATAGCAAATGAGATGTTAAAAGACTTAGATAAGAATACTGTTGTAATGGCTCCAAACTACGATGATACATTGTTAGAGCCTACTGTACTTCCTAGTAAATTTCCTAACTTACTAGTAAACGGAACAACCGGAATATCAGCAGGTTATGCTACTAATATCCCTCCACATAACTTAGTGGAAGTAATTGATGCAACAATATTTAGAATTGATAATCCTAATTCAAGATTAGATACAATTATGAATTATATTAAAGGACCAGATTTTCCAACTGGAGCAATTGCATGTGGAATAGATGAAATAAGAAAAGCATATGAAACAGGAAGAGGAAGAATAATAATTAAATCAAAGACAAAAATTGAAAAGAATAAAATTATTATTACTGAAATTCCTTATGAAGTAAACAAAGCTAATCTTGTTAAAAAAATAGATGAAATAAGAATTGATAAAAAAATAGAGGGTATTAGTGAAGTAAGAGATGAATCAGATAAAACAGGACTTCAAATAGCAATTGACTTAAAGAAAGATGCAGATGCTAATACTATATTAAATTATTTATTTAAAAATACGGAATTACAAATATCATATAACTTTAATATGATTACAATTGTAAATAGAAGACCTATGTTACTTGGACTTTTAGGAATACTAGATGCTTATATTGCTCATCAAAAAGAAGTAATATTTAAAAGAAGTGAATTTGATTTAGCACATGCCAAAGCAAGATATCATATCGTTGAAGGACTTATTAAAGCAATTTCGATACTAGACGAGGTTATAAAAACAATTAGAGCTAGTAAAAATAAAGCAGATGCTATTGAAAACTTAGTTATAAAGTATGAATTTACTAATGAACAAGCAGAAGCAATTGTTAATTTACAATTATATCGTTTAACAAATACTGATGTTGCAGTATTAGAAGAAGAACTATCTAATTTAACTAAGATAATTAAAGCATTAGAAGAAATTTTAAAAGATCCAGAAAAGTTAAATGCTGTAATAAAAGAAGAAATGCGTAGAATTAAAAAAGAATATGGAACAGAAAGAAAAACACAAATCCAAGATGAAATAGAAGAAATTAAAATAGATAATACAATAATGTTACCAAAAGAAGATGTAATAGTAGTAGTAACCAAAGAAGGATATGTAAAAAGAGTATCTCAAAGAAGTTATGCTTCTTCAAACGGTGAAGATACAATGCTAAAAGAAAATGATTATATAGTAGGTATTTATAATATGAATACAATGGATACCTTACTTGTATTTACAAATTTAGGAAACTATTTATATATACCAGTATATGAAATAGCAGAATGTAAATGGAAAGAACTTGGAAAACATATTAGTAATATAATAAGTATAAGTAGTGGTGAATCTGTAATTAATGCAATGCCAGTATATGACTTTAATGATAATATCTATATAACTACATTTAGTAAAAATGGAATGGTAAAGAGAACTAAATTAGAAGAATTTAAAGTTCAAAGATATTCTAAACCAATTAGTATGATGAAATTAAAAGATGATGACTTAGTAGTAGATGTAAGTTATGATAATAAAAATAATGTTTTTATTGCTACTAAGAATGGATATGGACTTTGGTATAACACTAATGAAATAAGTGTAATTGGATTAAAAGCTGCAGGAGTTAAATCAATAAATCTTAAAAATGATGAAGTAGTAAGTGGTATACTTTTTGATGATAATGAAGAATATATTTCAATTGTAACTGATAAAGGTACTGGTAAAAGATTAAAATTAACTGAATTTGAAAAAGGAGGTAGGGCTAATCGTGGACTTTTACTTATGAAAGAAATAAAGAGTAACCCTAGTAAAATAGTAAAAGTATATATTACTAATACTAAGAAAGAGATAAATATTGTAACTACTAAGGGAACTAAAATTGTAAAATTAAATGAGATGCCAATAATGGATAGATATAGTAATGGGTCTTACGTTGTAAAAGATAGAGTAAATGATGTTTATATGGTAGAAGATATTAAATCTAAAGATGATATAGAAGTATCTGATATTACTGAAACAGTATTACCCAATAACACAAATAATCAAACATCATTAAAAGAAGTAGATGATAGATTTATGACAATTGATGATTTACTTAATAATATAGAAGGTTAATCCTTCTTTTTTTAGTGAATATAAAATAAAAATAATTTATAATAGGTCATATCTTATAGTAAGAGGTGATTTATTATGACGGAATATGTTTTATGTGGTTCATGCATATATTATGATAAATGTGATGATTGCATAAAAGGGGCGTGTGGAGTAACTGTAAACTTATTTAAAAATGGTGTTTTATTGGGTTGTGTAACTACAGACAAATGTGGAAATTATGTTTTTAAAGTAAATGAATTAGGAACATATTTAATTACGGCAAGTAGATGTGGAAAATGTAAAATTCAATATGTTGTACTTTGTGATGATCCTAAAAATGTATATATAAAAAATATTATTTTTAAATAGTTTAAAGTATAGTATAATATATTAAAGGAGATGAGGTTATGCATAAAATATACGTTGAAGATATAATTAGAGAATGTAATGGTAAATTAGTAATTGGGGACTTAAAAAAAGAATGTATAAATTTTTGTAAAGACACTAGAGTAATAAAAGAAAATGATGTTTATATTGGTATTAAAGGTGAAAACTTTGATGGTAATAAATTTTATGATAAAGCTTTTGATAATGGTGCAAGTGTATGTATTCTCGATAATATAGAAGATATTGATATTAATAAATATAAAGATAAGACAATTATTAAAGTAGAAGATAGTATAATTGCATTGGGAAAAATAGCGGCGTACAAAAGAAGTTTATATAATATACCTGTAATAGCAATAACAGGAAGTGTAGGGAAAACTAGTACAAAAGATATGATTGCTTCTGTATTAGAAACTAAATATAATGTTCTTAAAACAGAAGGAAATAATAATAATAATATAGGAATGCCTTTAACAATATTAAAACTAAAAGATCATAATTGCATGGTATTAGAAATGGGAATGAATCATTTTAATGAAATTAGTTATTTAACAAAAATAGCGAAGCCTACAATAGCAGTAATAACTAATATAGGTACGGCTCACATAGGGAATTTAGGTTCAAGAGAAAATATATTAAAAGCAAAATTAGAAATACTTGAAGGATTACATAAAGATGGAGTGTTATGTATAAATAATGATAATGATTTATTATATAAAGAATATGATAAATTAAAAAATAAATATAAAGTAAAAACTATTGGTATAGATAATATCAGTGATTATATGGCTTATAATATAAAAGAAGATATTACGGGAAGTATATTTACAATAAAAGATAATGATATAGAAGAAAATATTCAAGTAAATGTGGCTACAAGACCATTCATTTATAATAGTTTAATGGGGTATGCTATAGGAAAAGAATTAAACATAGAAAGTGATTTAATAAAGAAAGGTATAAGTAATTTAAAATTAACGCCACATCGTTTAGAAAAAAAAGTAAATAAAAATGGTGTAACTGTGATTGATGATACTTATAATGCTAGTTATGATTCTATGAAATCATCAATAGAATTATTGAGTAAAAGTAATAATAGAAAAATAGCTATATTAGGAGATATGCTAGAACTTGGAGAATATTCTGAACAGATACATAGAAAAATAGGGGAAGATGTAGTAAATAATAATATAGATATTTTAATAACAGTGGGAGCACTTTCAACATATATAAAAGATGAAGCAATAAAAAAAGGATATAATAAAGAAAAAATTTATAGTTTTGAAAAACAGGAAGATACTTATAATTTATTAAAGGATATATTAAAAAATGGAGATTTAGTATTAATAAAAGGATCTCATGGAATAAATTTAGAAAAAGTAGTAGAAGAAATTATGAAATTTTGATAAAAATTTAAAAATATAGTTCACAAATAAAAAAAATATGATATAATATAGAAGTAATTTTAATTAATTACTTCATTTTGTCTCCTTAGCTCAGTTGGTAGAGCAACTGACTCTTAATCAGTGGGTCTAGGGTTCGAATCCCTAAGGGGACACCAAAATATGATAAAAAGTTTAAAAATATATAAAAAGTACTTGCTTTATGTTATAACTATATGCTATAATGTATGAGCGAGACACAAAATGGGCTTGTAGCTCAGGTGGTTAGAGCGCACGCCTGATAAGCGTGAGGTCGATGGTTCAAGTCCATTCAGGCCCACCATTTTGTTATTAAATATGGCCAGTTGGTGAAGCGGCTTAACACACTGCCCTTTCACGGCAGCATTCACGGATTCGAATTCCGTACTGGTCACCAAATTGATTATAAAAACCTTTTAGGTTTTTTTCTTTTTTGCATAATTTAATAAAGTGTGCTATAATATAGCCCTAGGAGGAATTTCTATGAAAAAATTATTAGGGTTAATGTTATGTACTATATTAATTCTTACAGGTTGTAGTAATGGTAACAATAATTCAAATAAAACTATATATAATAGTTATAATGATTTATTTTCTATAGAAGCAGGTAATGGATGGCAACAAGTGGAACAAGGAACTTTAAATAGTTCTGCTGATATAGAATTAGCGGATTTAAAAAATGACAAGTACTTTGTAGCCCTTATGGAAAATAAAGAAGATTTTGAGTGGACATATGATGAATATATAGATAATACTATAAAATCTAATGCTAGCACTTATAATTTTGGGGATTATGAAAAAAAAGATATAAAGATAGGAGATTATGATTGTAAATATATCGAATTTAAATTTACAAGTGATACTGATGTAAATACATATATTCAAATATATTATGTAGAAACTGATAATTATTATGGTCAGTTATTGACATGGACTTTAAATAGCAAAAAAGATGAATATAAAGATGAATTTCTTGAGTTAGTTCAAACTTTTAAAGAAAAATAATTGACAAAGATATAAATATATACTAAAATGAATATGTTATTAATGAAAGCAAAGAGAAGGACATGATTATATATCATTTGTTTTAAGAGAGATAGTGGTTGGTGAAAACTATTAACAAAATATATAATTACTACCTTTGAGTGTACTCGAAAGAGATCACCGGTGAATAGCCGTTATTAAATTAAGACCTAATAGGGATGGTACCGTGTTATAGACACTCCCTAAATTAGGTCTTTTATTATTTATAGGGAGGTTTTAAAATGAAAGAAAGATTTATTCCAGTAGAAGTATATAAAAAATATAATAAAAAAGAAATATGGTATATAGATTTAAATGCTATGTCTCTTAGTCAGTTAACTGAATTAAGAAAAGAATTATTAGGTACTATTAGTACCAGATATTTTGATGGAGTAATTAATGATATAGTTCGAGATGTAATTTCTCATTGTTGTAATAATAAGTATTTAAAAAGAGAAAGAAAATATAGTAATATGTTAGTAAAAAGAAAAAGAAATAATTTTAAGAAAGGAAGAAAATAATATGATAAATATTAAAGAAAATGAAAAGTTAAATGTATTAAATCACAGTTGTGCTCATTTACTTGCACATGCTGTAAAACATTTGTATCCAAATGCAATGTTTTGGGTAGGACCTGTTATTGAAGATGGATTCTATTATGATATTGATTTAGGAGATGAAGTAATTAAAGAAGAAGATTTACCTAAAATTGAAAAAGAAATGAAAAAAATATCAAAATCTAATAAATTGATTAAAAGAATAGAATTATCTAAAGAAGAAGCATTAGATATGTTTAAAAATGATTTATACAAACAAGATTTAATAAGCAAAATGGATGAAAATGAACAAGTAATAAGTGCTTATAAACAAGATGATTTTATTGACCTATGTAGAGGTCCTCATATGAATTCTACTAAAGATATGAAATACTTTAAATTACTTAAAGTAAGTGGAGCATATTGGAAAGGTGACTCTAATAATAAAATGCTTCAAAGAATATATGGAGTATGCTTTGAAACAGAAGAAGAGTTAAATAACTATTTGGAAATGTTAGAAGAGGCTAAAAAAAGAGACCATAAAAAGTTAGGTAGAGAGCTAGAATTATTTATGATTAGTGAATATGGTCCAGGATTTCCATTTTTCTTACCAAAAGGAATGATTCTTCGTAATGAACTTGAAAACTTTTGGTATAAAGAACATACTAAAGAAGGATATCAATTTATTAAAACACCAATTATGTTAAGTAAAGAACTTTGGGAATTATCAGGACATTGGTTTAACTATAAAGAAAATATGTATACTTCTAATATTGATGAAAAAGAATTTGCTATTAAGCCAATGAACTGTCCAGGAGGAATGTTAGTATATAAAAATTCTCTTCATTCATATAAAGACTTACCACTTAGAATAGGTGAGTTAGGACATGTACATAGACATGAAGCGTCAGGGGCTCTAAATGGTTTATTTAGAGTAAGAACATTTACTCAAGATGATGCTCATATCTTTATGACTGAAGATCAAATTGAAAGTGAAGTAATAAGACTTATTAACTTTATTGATAGAATATATTCAATTTTTGGATTAACTTATGAAATAGAATTATCAACTAGACCAGAAGAAAAATATATTGGTAGTTTAGAAATTTGGGAAAGATCTGAAAAAGCTTTAGAAGAAGCTTGTTTAAAATCTGGACACAAATGTAAAGTTAATCCAGGAGATGGAGCATTCTATGGACCAAAATTAGACTTCCATATAAAAGACTCTTTAGGTAGAGTATGGCAATGTGGAACAATTCAATTAGATATGAATTTACCAGAAAGATTTGATTTAACTTATATAGATAAAGATGGTTCTAAGAAAAGACCAGTTATGCTTCATAGAGTAATATATGGTTCTGTAGAAAGATTTATAGGAATATTAATAGAACATTATGCTGGTGCTTTCCCATTATGGTTAAGTCCTGTTCAAATAAATATAATACCTGTAAATAATGAATATCATTTAGAGTATGCTAATAAGATAAAAGAATTATTAGAAAACAATGATATTAGAGTAGAACTAGATGATAGAGATGAAAAATTATCTTATAAGATGAGGGAAAGTCAAACTAAGAAAATACCATATACTTTAGTTTTAGGAGATAAAGAAAGAGATGATAATCTAATTAGTTATAGATTACATGGAGAAAATGATACTAAAACTACAAGTATAGAAGAATTTATTAAATTAATTAAAGAACAAATAATAAATAAAAAATAAGGAATATGTAAAGTAGTTCAGGATAAACGCATGAGTTTTTGAAACTTATGTGTTTTTTTGTTGTATAATAAAGAAAAGGATAAAGGGATATGAG
>CALVXD010000070.1 GCA_944368815.1 uncultured Bacilli bacterium | reverse complement strand
GAAGAAAGATTTGGAGCTATTGACATTACTTTTTGTGGATGGTTATCGTCAAATTGATGTAGCACGTCTTTGGCATCTGGTAATATGTCAAGATAGAAGTTATAGAAGTTTTTAAATAATTTCTCCCTTACCAAACAAATTATTCCACGCTAAAAAGTGTTTAGCAAAAAACTAAACATTAGTTCGCTACTTCTAACGAACTCAGTTTATTAAAGATTGAGTATTCGAGTCTATAGGACTGTAATATTGATTTTTTCGCAGTAATCCAAAAATCAAACGAACAAGTTTACGAGCAGATAAAACGAGTGCACGTTTATGCTGATGTTTAGTAACTTCCTTAAATTTTGAATCATAAAAATTCTTAATAAAAGGGAAATTCATTCTAACACAAGAAGCAGTGGCTTCGATTAGGTAATAACGAAGATATTTATTAGCGTGTTGTGAGAATTTTTTATCTTCTTTTTCAAATTTACCTGATTGTGTTCTATTCCAGTAAAGTCCTGCATATTTAGCTAAATTGGAATTGTGTTTAAAATAATTAATATCACCGATTTCAGCCAAAATACCAGCCGCATAAACTTTACCAATACCCCGAATAGAAAGTAAAGAATTATAAGCGTTAGAATTCAAACCACTAACGGTATCCAAAATAGCTTTATCAACTTGTTTAAGTTCATTTTCTAAGAAGCGAATAGTATTTAAAGAAGAAGCAACAGCGATGTTAATACCGTTATAAGCAGTTTGATCTAATCGATAAGAAGAGCGAATAGCTTTATTTAGTAAATCAATCTTCTCATTTGGGTTTTTAGTTCGGTTTTTCCCCACTTTTGAAATTAAATCTAACAAATCATCAACGGGAGTTTCAGCAATTTGATCTGGAGAGTCAAAGTTATCAAAAATAGCACAAGAAGTAGCACCAAACATATTAGAAAAAGGTTTATTCTTCTTGTTAGCAATAATTAGTCCTGAAAAAGATAAATAAATGTTATTCATAACATAAAGTTTTTCTTTAACAAGATTTTTAGAGATATGATATCTTTGTCTAGTTAAACGCTGAAGAGCAATGTGTTGCGAACCACGAAAAGGATGTAATTGCTTAGTTCTACCAACTCTAGCAAAATCGGCAAGGATATAAGCATCTGACGGATCAGTTTTTTCTACATCAGGAAAACTATCCTTATATTTAGCAAAGTCATGAGCGTTAATTTGATAAACTTCAGTATTAAAGTTATTAAGATATTCATGCGATGAAAAATAACAAGCTAAATGAAAAGAATACATTCCAGTAGCTTCACAAACAACAATAATTTTATCAAAATAAAATTTATCATAGATATCCTTAATTCTATTAATTGCCTCTTCACAACCATCTGGAGTATTAGAAAATTTCAAATTAAAGAACTTATGTTGATCAAAATTTACAACACAAATTTGATTAGATTGGAGTGAAACATCAACACCGATAAACAAAGAATTAGTCATAAATATCACCACCTTTCAGATTGGATTTTTGTGAAATATAATTGGCAACGATACTCTAGCTTATTAGCTTACGACAACCTCGTTATTAGAATACATATTTTCCATTAGGGATTTGGATACTGCGAACTAATAAGAAAATAGAAACAGCATCTGAGTTAGAAGAAATATGACTAATAAGAAGAGAAACAGTCTTTCTGAGTAAACACCATAAAGGGTTACAGGAGAATTTAGAATAAATCTTAGTCAAAAATATTTCAATAATATTTTAACACTAGAGTATTACAACCAATAAATAAATTTGTTAGTATAAAACTAACTAGAAAGAATATTAGTTTGTAAGTCAAGTTTAACTTACAAACATATTATACGAGGAGTATTTATTATGAACAACAAAAAAAGAAATTTTCTCATTAGTGGAATTTTGCTTTTAATAGCAATAACTTTTACAATATTAGTCAAAGTAGTAGATGTAAAACAAATTGGAGTAAACAATTCTAGTATAGGGTTTGCGACTTTAAATCAATTTATTTTTGAAACTACAGGAGTAAATATGATTTGGTATCACATTACTGATTGGTTAGGATTAATTCCTGTTTTTATGGCTATAGTGTATGCTTTTATAGGGCTTATCCAATTCATAAAAAGAAGAAGTATATTTAAAGTCGATAAAGAGATTATACTATTAGGACTATATTATATTATTGTAATAGCTTTATATGTATTCTTTGAAAAAGTAATTATTAATTATAGACCAATATTAATGAATGGCTTTTTAGAAGCATCTTACCCATCATCTCATACATTGATGACAATTTGCATTTGTGGAAGTTCTATTTTAATCAATAAAAAGTTATTTAATAATAAAATAACAAAAGTTATTAATTATTTATCAATTATTATAATTACAATAACTGTTGTTGGAAGATTAATATCAGGTGTTCATTGGTTTACTGATATTATAGGTGGCATACTTATATCAAGTGGTTTATTAATGACTTTTTATTCTTTATTAAGTATAATAAACAAAGAAAATTATTAGTACAAATTACAATTTATCGATTAAATCGTAATATTAAGATATTCTGAATAAATTAAATATAAAAATCAAAACCTATTGAAAACGAAAATCCAAAAGAAATTACATAACTAATGGATTTTCGTGAAAGACTATCTTTAAGACAAGATAGTAACACACTACCAAGTCGGCATTTTGCCAACTAGGAATAGTGTGCAAAGGGACACCCTTTTGAAACCCAATAAGCAACATTTCACAAACTATCGTAAGTGAATGTTGCTCTTTTTTATTTTGTCTTGCGACTACATAAAAAAGAAAGAATACTATCGCCACTTTCATTGCTAAAGCAACAAAACGTGCCACGTATTCTTTAAATAAAAATAACCTAATACCTAATCTAACGAAAGGGTAAAAGGTTATTTTTTTCTTTTGCTATGCAAAAGTAAGGATTATAAATTTACTTCATAAATTTATTTTTTCTTATTTAGTAATTCCGATGTTTCTTTTTTAGCACTCTTAATTGCCATGAATACAAATAATTCATATAAAAGTGTAATTGCAAAGAAACCACATACTAAATAAATATTATTTCTAACATCACTATTTATCATATCAATAAACTCTATTCCTAAATATATTAATCCATAGAATACAGTAGATACAACTGTTATATCATTATATGATCTTCTAATTGACTTGCCCTCGTTTTGATTTATTTCAATTAACCCTTTATCTACCTCATATATAAACATTACAATTAAAAATATTAAAATAGGAATTAAAATCCAATATAAAGAATAAGTAAGTTTATTATTAAATATGATAGTTAGTATTAAAAATAATCCTACAATAAAATTCACTACTACTAATAATTTTTTAATTATATTACTTTTTAGCATTTTTATTTCTCCCCTTTACTTTTAAACTTTGAATAAGTTTGATTATTTCTTTTGATGAATTAATTTGATATGTATGATCTTCGATAGTATGTATTAATAACTCTTTTTGTTCTTCTGGTAAATCATCTTTTTCTAATTCTTTTTTACATGTAGAAACTATACTTTCAGAATTTTCTATACTTCCTAAAACATTTATTTCAGCAGTATCTAATTGTTCTAGATTTAAACTAGCATAATGACTCTTAACAAAATAATTAAGTTGTGTCACTTCTAATCCTAAACCTATCATATACATTAAGTCACTATAATTAACATCTATTATATTACTTATCTTTCTTAATATTTTAGGACTAGGATCTTTTCTTATACCTGATTCTATTTTAGAAAGTTCAGAGTTATTAATCTTTGCAAGTTTCGCAAGTTGTCTTTGCGATAAACCTTTCTTTTCTCTAGCTTCAGCAATAACTTCGCCGATATTTTTTTCTAGCATAGAAATTCACCTCACACCATAATAATACACCCAGTGGGTAAAAAAGTCAACATAATTTCAATAAATGGGTAAAAAAGTGTTGACAATATAGTAATTAGCATGATATATTAAATATGTTTCCAAATGAACCCGCTTTTAAATTAAATGGGTAACATAGAAAAAGAAAGGAGGAAATCAAATGTATGAGATTAAAAAAACAACTAGAATTAATTGATCCAAGAGTATGGAGAGATAAAAATATCAAGTTTGAAACGAAGCTGATATACAAAATACTCTGTGCGGAACAATCCCAAAGATGTGAATTCACAAGTATAAGTATCGGGAGAGTTCAAAAGAAATTGAGTATAACAAATGTTGGATTCAAGAAGAACCTAAAAATATTAGAAGATAACAAATATATAAGGTTCAATGAATACGACCGAGGATTATACACATACGAGATTTGTTAGAAAAGATTAAATCACTAACAAATAAAGGTTCAGTAAATGTTCGTAGATTTATATTAGAACCTATCTTATAGAAATATAAGATGAACTAGTTTGAAGTAAAACATATTTCAAAGAACGAAATAAAAGAATAAAAGGGATTGAAATATGTTATGTATGTTTTACTTCAAGCAACCTATTTAGTGAGATTTATCTCACACAGGGATTTTATTGTCATTATTAGTATGACTTGTAAGTAGTGTTTACAAGTTTTTTTATTGCCTAAATTTAAAGGAAAGGAGATTGATAATATGAATAATAGCGATATTACTAAATTAAAGCATATAGAGGTGCCTACAATAGTTTTATTAGATGAAGAACTATCTTCTACTACTAAACTATTAATGGGTTTAATTAATACCCTATCTATGCAAGAGGGATTTTGTTATGCAAGTAATAAGTATTTAAGTAATCTTTTAAAAGTATCTAAAAGAACGATTACTAGTTGCATAACATCATTAAGAACAAAAAAATATATTAGAGTTGAAAATGAACCTAATATAAGAAGAATCTATTTAGCAGATTTCTGCTAGATGTAATAGCAAGATACTGCTAGTGAGTATAGCAAGTATCTTCTAACAGAATAAATAATATAATAAATAATATTAATAGATAATATAAATTTAAAATTATTTTAATAATTTAAATCTTTAAAAAGATTAAAAAGAAAGGAAGTTATAAAAATGGAAATTGATTTAAACGAAATTATAATATCTGGAACTATTAATAATGTGACAGATAATAATAAAGATTATATTAAGTTTGGTTTAACCACTCTTAAATATGATAAAAGGAAAGTTTATGCTAGTTTTAATATTAACCGAAATCTTTATGAAATATATAAAGATTTTTTTGTTAAAGGAACAAGAGTTTTTGTTAAAGGTTATCTTAATTCTTATATTACAAATGAAAGAATACAAAGTTTTATTACTGTGACTGATATATCAGACAATAAAGATGAAATGATGAACGGAAGAAAAGGTCCTCATATAAGACTTGATTCAGACGGTGTTGAAGTTTGGGATGGAAAAAGATGTGAAGCAATTCCACCCACTGAAGAAGAACTTAAAGAAATGGAAGATATGCTAAAAGAATATCAATAGAAAGGTGTGATAATTTATGAAGAATAGTAATTTTTATAAACTATTACACATAAAATTCATTGTGGAGGAATAATCATGTATGAAACACTAGAATTTTATGATAGTAATGGTTGTGATTTAAAAGAAGTCTTAAAAAGTTGTATATATAAATATTATATGGCTTATAAAAATTCATCAAAAGTATTTAAATCGAACGCAAAAAATAGTATAATTAATTCAACTAATAAAGTGAATGTGTTGTCTACTGAAAGGAGATAAAAAATGTATAGTAGGTATGCAATAGACAATACGATTTTTAAAATAGCCATTTATATAAGACTATCTCGTGAAGATGGTGATGATATGGAATCAGAAAGTGTCACTAATCAAAGAAGTTTATTAATTGGTTATTTAAAAGCACAAGGATTAGTTGCAGTTGATATTTATGTAGATGATGGTTATACAGGAACAAATTTTGAACGCCCAGAGTTTAAGAGAATGTTAAATGACATTGAAAATGGAAAAATAAACATGGTTATTACTAAAGATTTATCAAGATTAGGTCGTGACCATATAATGACTGGTTATTATGTTGAAACATTTTTCCCAGAAAACGATGTTAGATATGTTGCCGTAAACGATGATATAGATACTTTTTTTGAAACAAGTGGCTCTGATATGATGCCATTTAGATTAAGTATGAATGATATGTATGCAAAAGATATTTCTAAAAAAGTTCGTTCAAACTTACTTCAAATGAAAAAAGATGGAAAGTTTTGTGGAAGTTCTGCACCTTATGGTTATATGAGAGATCCTTTAGACAAACACAAACTAGTACCTGATCCAGAAACTGCTCCTGTAGTAAAAAGAATTTTTGATTTATATGTTGCAGGTTATGGTAGCTCACAAATTGCTGAAATACTAACAAGAGAAGAATTACCTACACCAGTTATGTATAAATACTCTGATTCAAAATTAAATAGATTTGACCATCCTGAAATATGGAAACACACATCTGTCAGTAATATCATCAAAAATAGAGTTTATATTGGAGATTTAATTCAACACAGATTTCAAAAAGTGAATTATAAGATTAAGAAAAGAAAAAGTGTTCCTGAAAGTGAATGGTGTATTAAAGAAAATGCACACGAACCACTTGTAGATAGGAAAACATTTGAAATCGCACAATCTATTAAAGATTCATCAAATAATTATAATCCTGAACGAAGAAATGTTGATTATGTTTTATCTGATTTAGTATTTTGTAAAGATTGTGGTGCTAGAATGAGTATTAGTTATGATAAGAAAAGAGATAGAGTCACAATGAATTGTAATAACTATCGTAAGTTTAGTAAGTATGATATATGCTTTTCTCACTATATTAACTATACAAAACTAGAAAACACAGTCTATGACAAGTTAAGTACTATGGCTAATCAATATATTAATGATAAAGAAGAATTTGAAAATATTATTAAAAGCCAATATGTTGATCCAAAAGCAGATAAACTAAAAAAGATAGAAGAATTAAATCATACAATAAATGATTTAAAAAGAAAACAAGACTCTTTATATGATGATAAATTTAATAATGTTATAAGTGTAGAAACTTATCAAAGATTATTTAATGCTACTGAAGAAGATATTAAAACTGCAAAAGATAAACTAGAACAATTACAAAATGAAATATCTAGTATTAATGATGATTCTTCTTGTTATGTAGAATATTTAGATATTATTAAAAGTTTTCTAGATATGAAAAATCCAACAAGAGAAATCATGAATAGATTAATAGATAAAATATATGTAACGAAAGATAAAAAACTAGAAATTCATTATAGAATTAAAAAAAGTGAAGTATTAATATAGGTAAAAATACGAGTTGCTTCCAAGCAATTTTTAAAAATAAAATTAGGTATCACAAAAACAGGTCATACTGGTATTCTGATCCAATTCCTTTTGTAGAAGCTGCAGAAATAGGTACCGAAAAAGTTATAAAAGATCACTCTACTATTGGTATTGTAATGACTACAGATGGTTCAATTGGGGACATTCCAAGAAATGAATATATAGAAGTTGAAGAAAATGTAGTATCTGAATTAAAAAGTATTGGAAAACCATTTATAGTTATATTAAATTCTGCTCACCCAATGCTTCCTGAAACAGAAAATTTAGCAGATTCTTTAAAAGAAAATTACGGTGTACCTGTTATGCCAATAAATGTTGAAAATATGCAAGAAAAAGACATGTATAATATTTTAAAAAATGCATTATATGAATTTCCTGTTGAGGAAGTAAAAGTTAATATGCCAGAATGGATTGCTATATTAAATCATGAACATGAATTAAAGAAAACATATATTGAAAAAATAAAAGAAAGTGTTATTGAAGTTAATAAATTAAAAGATATTGATAACATAACTAAACATTTTAATGACTGTGACTATATTTCAAAAGCATATTTATCAGAAGTAAATACTTCAACGGGAGAAGTAACTATAAATTTAGAAGCTCCAAACGGTCTATATAATCAAGTATTAAATGATATAATTGGCACTGATATTACTTCAAAAGCTAATTTATTATCGCTATTTCAAGAATTTAATGTTGCTAAAAAAGAATATGATCAAATTAAGGGAGCACTTAAAATGGTTAAGCAAACAGGATATGGTATTGCTTCTCCAACATTAGATGATATGAAATTAGAAACTCCAGAAATTATAAAACAAGGTGGAAGATATGGAGTTAAATTAAAAGCTAAAGCACCATCAATTCATATAACAACTATAAAAATGCAGTGGAAATATTTGATAGATGGGTTAATGCAAGAAGTAGGAAGCCATTTGAATTTATTTATGAAGTTGAAAGTTATATAAAATTAGTTTAATTATTATTAGATACGGCAATTTTTAGAGATAAGAATTGTTTTTTTGTTTAGAGATAATATAAGCATATTTATTTGGCTGTTTTAAAGGTTTAATAAGTTATTTAATAATTTATATTATAATTTGGCAATGATGCTTTAAAATGGCTAAAATGAGAAAAATTTAAGAAATTTGCAGAAAATATGGGAAAATGGCAAGTTTTGAAAAATAAAAATCGTATAATATATATGAAGGTATTAAAAGAAGGTATGTATTATGGCGAAGAAGAAATTAGGAATAGCGAGTATAGAAGTTAATAAAAAATTTAAAAGTGGCGAAGAAGCATTTTTATATGCAAAGAGATTAAGAGAATTTATTAGATATATGTGTAAGAAAAATGCAGATAAAGGTTGGTATGCTCAAGCATTGATAGTTAGTAGTAATGTTAAAAAAGGTGTTAGTTCATTAAAAATTAAAAATAATGGCAAAGTTGGCGGGCAAAGAAAAGAATTGGAAATAGAAGATTTATTTGCTAATAGATTATATAATGGAAACTATAAGACTGATTGGCATTTACATATATTATTAGTTAGTTGTCCTAGTTATGCTTTTAGAAATGTTATTAAAAATTATATAGATAAAAATTGGATAGATATTGATAATAATATTAGTGAAAATAATAGTAATAATAAGAAAGTATATAAAAAGAATTGTAATATAAAATTAGCTGATTATTTTATAGATCAAAGTGCTAAAAGATTATTTTGTAATTATAATTATGGTAATGGAGAGCCATTAAAATATAGTTTAAAGCAGTATTGTAGTGAATATTTAAAATTAAAAAATAAAATAAGAAAATTAAATAAAGAACAAATAAAAAGTCCTATGACGGATGAAGAATTTATAGAAAAATATAATAAGATAGAAAGTAAATTTAAGGAAATAATTGAATATTTTTATAATATTAGTAAAGAAGAAGATGAAAAAAAGGCACTTGAAT
This sequence comes from uncultured Bacilli bacterium, assembly GCA_944368815.1. GTDB lineage: Bacteria > Bacillota_I > Bacilli_A > RF39 > UBA660 > CALVVX01. The sequence continues at coordinate 25,805 of CALVXD010000070.1, read as the reverse complement.
TTATGGCAATGGTAAGAAGAAATAAGATAGCAGAGAATTATGATAATATAAAAAATGATAATAAAGTACAGATAAATAACAATAGAATAATAGATGATAATTCCCCGTTTTAAAGGGAAATAGCATAAAAAAAGATAGTTTTTTGCTATCATATAATATTTAATAAATATGTATAAAAATAAATATATAAATTATATATAGTAAAGTATAAAGAATTGGAAAAATAATAAAGTTAATAAGTATAAAGATAGGTATATAATTTAGCAGATATTTTTATATATAGTATTTGATATTTAAATATAAAATAAGGAAATATTAAGGTGTTTTAGATAAATATGTATATATTTAGAAGTTAGTTGTCATTTAAGCCATCTATATATGCTTCTACTTTTGCTTTATTTATATTAGATAATTTATTTATTTTATTTAATAATATAAAGTCGTTATCGCTAATGTTATTAGGTTTAATATCATCTATTGGCATATTATATTTAGTTCGGCATAATAAATAATCGATAGATGTATTATAATAATTAGCAAGTTTAATGAGCATATCGGAACTTGGGAATACTCTGCCAGTTTCATAAGAAGATATAGTTTCTTGGGTTGTATTTAAGTCTATTGCTACTTTTGTTTGTAATAAATTCTTAGAAACTCTAATTTCTTTTAAGTTATTTTTCATAATATTGCCTCCTAATATAATTGTCTCATTATTAGAAATTAGTGATAGCAATATTAGTTATATTTATATGCTTAATATTATATATTTTATGATATAATTTATATAAGTTAAGGAGTTTTAGATATGAGAGATAGATTAGAAGATAAATGGACTATGAAAATATGTGATAAATTAAAAGATGAATTAGATAATAATAAATATGAAATAAGTTGTTTTGATAAAGTGCCTTATTCGGTATATATAGAAGATTATAAAAATGAAGAAGAAAAAATTAAATATAGGAAATATGAAGTTGATTTAGTAATAAAAGAAAAGCGTGGAAAAAATTTAGTGCCAAAGGTAATAATTGAAAGTAAATATAATACCTACTCTACCCATGATGTTATTACTTATAGCAATAAAGCAAAGGCACATAAAGAATTATATAATGGTTTAAAATATGGTTTTATGGTTGGTAATAGTAATGAAAAAAGTATAAAGTCGAGATTATTAAGCCATGGAGAAAATTTTGATTTTATGTTTGTTTTTAGTGATGAGTTGCCTACTGATAAAGAATGGAATTTATTTGTTAATGTTATTAAAAGAAATTTAGATAGTTCAAATAAATATGAAAATATTATAAGTGATAGAAATAAGAAAGATAAAAATAATTATATATGTATTGAAAAGCAGCTTAATTTTTATGAATAGAATATTTGATAATTTAGAGCAAGTTTAAAGGACTTTTTGTATTTTATTATATAATTATATTAAATTGATTAAATGAATTGTTATTTGCTAAAAATTGAAAGTATAATGAGATGATTATATATTGTATTTATGTAATTGATATTGTTAAGGTGGTTTATTGTGGCAAAATTAAATATTGTTTGTGGAAATATTTTAGATTATTTAGATAATAAAGATTTAATAGTTAATAGTGCAAATAAAAATATGCTTTGTAGTAGTGGTGTTTGTAATTTAATATATGAAAAGGCTAATAAAAAATTATTAGAAGAATATTGTGAAAAGCAGTATAAAGATAATATGAAAGTAAATGAAGTTAGATTTAGCCCAGGTTTTGATATTGGTATAGATATATTGCATATATTGTGTCCTAATTATTATGAATATAAAGATAATAATGTTGCAATAGATGATTTATTATTTAGTTATTATAAAATAGTAATTAAAGCAAAAAATAATATGTATAAAAGTATTATTAGTGTTAGTTTAGGAACTGAGGCACAATGTTATAAACATAATGATATAGCAAAAAAAGTCGTAGAGTTATTAAGTTATTTAGTATTAAAATATGATGTTGATTTTACATTAGTATTGCCTAATGAAGAAATAAAAGAAATATATGTAAATGCTTAGTTATAAGGCATTTTTTAGTGGTATAATGTAATTGGTGATGAATTTATGAACAAAAAAAATATTGGCTTATTTAATTATGTTTATAGTAGTACATTTGAAACTGAAAAAGATGATAATTTAAAGTGGTCGGAATTTGAAAAAATATGTTTGGAAAAAATGAAATATTTGCCATATGATTTTATTATTGAAAATGATAATTTATTAACTATGAATAAAAAGTGTATGTGGCAAGATTTGGCGGGAAATAAAGGCACAGTTGGAAAGTTTGTTATTTTAAATTATTTTGGGCAAAAAGAATATGTAAATTATAAGATAAAAGAATTAAAAACAATTATTAGAAATTATGGTAATGATGCATTTAATAATTTAGAGAATATATTTGAAAATATGTGTAATGAAGCTATTAGAGAAATTTTAAATGAGTGCCGTAATATTGGTTTGATAGAATTTGATGATAATAAAACATTTATTTATGCTTCAGACAGATTATATAATATTTTTTATGATAATATAAGAGTTATTATAAATAAGCAAGATAATAGTTTATATGGCAATATTTATATTACTAATAGTGGACAGTTAGTTAATCAATTAGGAAATAATAATGTTGCTAATATATCAAAAGTTAATGATGAGCAATTATTTTTATTATTAAATGAAAAATTAGAAGCATTAAAAATGGAATTGAAAAATAAAAATTGTGAAGAAAAATTAAAAAAATTAGAAGAAGCAATGAACAAAAAAGATAAAAAGAAAATTTTAAGTATATTATCAGAGTTAGCAAGTGTTGGTAGTTTTATTGCATCAATGATTATAAATGTAAGTAATATTTAGAAAAGTAAAGGTTTATAAAGATTTAATTTTGATATGAATTAAGTCTTTTTTTTATTTGAAAAAGTATATATTGAAGTTTTTAAATGTTTGAAAAGTTTTTTGAGATTTTTAAATAAAAGAGTTGTTTTTTTGAAAAAGTGAAAATATAATATTTTTTTATAGTAAGGGGGTGTAATGAATGAAAGAAGAAATTTTAAGAAATATTGTGACAATGGTATGCGATGGTTATGTTGATACTATAATGACAGCAATAGAAGAAAATAATGCAGATGATTTCCCTATTACTATTGCTTGCTCTAATTTTTTAGCTGAATTAAGAGAAAAAAATATTAAGCTCGAATTAGTAGGAACATTTGAAGATAGCATATTTGATAGAATTTTTAGGGAATTTAGTAATTATTTAGCAAGGTAGGTTTTTATATGAATAATAAAGTTTTTGGGTATGCAAGGGTTAGCAGTAAAGAGCAAAATGAAGAAAGACAAATAAATGCCTTTAAAGATTTTAATATTGATGAAAGAGATATTTATGTAGATAAGCAAAGTGGAAAAGATTTTAATAGAGAAAATTATTTAATATTAAAGCATATATTAAGAGAAAATGATTTATTAGTAATTAAGAGTATTGATAGATTAGGTAGAAATTATAATATGATTATTGAAGAATGGAAAGATATAACAAAAAATATAAAAGCAGATATAGTCGTTATTGATATGCCTTTATTAGATACGAGAAATAATAAAGATTTATTAGGAACATTTATAAGTGATTTAGTTTTGCAAATATTAAGTTATGTTGCAGAGCAAGAGAGAAGTTTTATAAAATTAAGGCAAAAAGAAGGAATAGAAAATGCTTTAAAAAAAGGTGTTAAATTTGGAAGACCTAAAATAGAAAAGCCAAGTAATTATGATGAAGTTATGAGTAAATGGAAAGATAAAAAAATTAAAAGTAAAGAAGCAATGGAATTATTAGGTTTAAAGAATAATACATTTTATAATTTAATAAAAAATAGCCAAAATGATTAAAAATTGATAAAAAATGCTAAAAAATTAAAGAAATTTTAAAAATAAGGCTCAAAATGGCAATTTTTGAAAAATAAAAATCGTATAATATATATAGGAGAATATTTAGGGGCAATTTATTATTATGAGTAATTTATAATTTATTTATACATTTTGTAGATAAATAATTATTATATTATTTATGATTGTGAATAATCTTAAATAGGAGGAATATATATGGCATATTATTATGAATTAGATGAAAATGACAAAGTTGTAAAAGAATATGAAGAAGATGAGTTTGGAAATATTGATACCACATATATTGATGAAACTATAAAAGATATGAAGCCTTTTAATATATTTAAAAATGTATTATGTTCTTATGAATTAGAATTAAAAATAAATAAAGAATTATATGAAAAAGGAAATATATCAAAAGAGTTATATGAGAAAGTTGAAAAGATATTATTAGAAAGAATAAAGCCAATAGCAGAAATAATTAAAGTATAAAGGTGATGATATAAATGGATTTATATAAAATAAGAGAAGAATTTAAAACTGGGAAAACGGTATTTGATTTAAAATTAAGAGTTGCCTATTATGCAAGGGTTTCAACAGATAAATATGAACAATTAAATTCATTAGAAAATCAAGTTAATTTCTTTGAAGAAATGATAAGAGAAAAAGAAAATTGGGAATTTGTTGAAGGTTATGTTGATGAAGGAATAAGTGGGACATCAACAAATAAAAGAGATAGTTTTAATAAAATGATTAAAGATGCTAAAGAAGGTAAATTTGATTTAATTATCACAAAGGAAGTATCAAGGTTTGCAAGGGATACATTAGATAGTATTAAAAATACAAGAGAATTATTAAAAGATGGTGTTGGTGTATATTTCTTAAATGATAATATAAATACATTAGACGCTGATTCAGAATTAAGACTAACAATAATGACATCATTAGCACAAGATGAAGTTAGGAAATTATCAGAAAGAGTTAAATTTGGTTTTAAAAGATCTATTAAGAGTGGCAGAGTTTTAGGTAATAATGATATATGGGGTTATGATAAAAAAGATGGTAAGTTAGTTATAAATGAAGAAGAAGCAAAAATGGTTAAAAGAATATTTGAATTATATTGTAGTGGTAAATATGGAATGGCTGCAATAGCAAGGGAATTATATAAAGAAGGTTTTAAAAATAGAAATGGAAATGTACTTGCTATGACAACAGTAGCAAACATTATTAAAAACCCCAAATATAAAGGTTATTATTGTGGAAATAAAACAACGATTGTTGATTATAAACTAAAAACAATTGTTAGAAAAGATGAAGAAGATTGGGTTATGTATAAAGATTATGATGCTGTTCCCCCTATTGTAAGTGAAGAAATATGGGATTTAGCACAAAATATATATAATAAAAGAAGTGATAAGTATAAAGATGTTGATAAAAGAGTTTATCAAAATAGATATAAATTTAGTGGTAAAATAGTATGTAATGAGCATAATAGACATTTTCATAGAAAAGTATATAATTATAAAACAAAAGATGATGAAGTCGTATGGATATGTCCTCATAATAATAGAAGTAAAGATGATAAATGTAAAACACCAGTTTTATATGAAAAAGAATTAGTTAAAATATTAAGACATAATTTAATAGATTTTATAAATCAAAGAAAGTCAATTATTTATAATTTAACTAATTTATATAGAGAAAATATAAGTTTAAGAGATTTTGAGAAAGAAAAAAATAAAAAGTTGAGCGAAATAGAAAAGATTAAAAAGGAAAAAGATAAATTATTAAGTCATAATATAAACGAAATTATTAGTGATAAAGAGTTTAAAGAAAGAAATGATGATTGTAATTTAAGATTAAGTAAAATAGAAAAAGAATTAAATGTCATTAAAGAAGAAGAATTAAAAGCTAATAATATGGAAGAAGAAATAAAAAAATTAGAATTGTTAATTGAAAATAAAGTTAATAATCCTAGTGATGAAGTATTATTTGAATTATTAGATAAAATTGTCGTATATCATATGGATGATAAAAAGAAAGTTAAATTAAAAATATACCTAAAAGTCGGCACCGAAATAGAAGCCGATTATATAAAAAACAAATCACAGCAGTTTAATAGTTCTTATGCATATGATAAAAGTTGAAGTTGAAAGTACTTTTGAACCTATTATTGGTTCTGAATTACAAAGCAAGGAATTAATTAACTATCTAACTAAAGACAGTGAATCTTCTAGTATATGGAAATCAGAAATATTTGGTAGAAGTTTAGATGCAATAGTACAAGAAGGAATACAAGCTAAATTATCTATGATGCCAGAATCTATTAGATACAAATTAGGTCAAACTCTTACTAAAGTTATAAATAAGGGTTCTTCTAATATGATTGCTATAGTTTTATAGTTAATTTAAGTAAAATTTTGTAAAAACTATTGATTTTATAAGGTTTTCATGATATCTTTATGTAGAAGCATATATATATGCTTATTAGATGGAGGTAAAAGAAAATGACAAAAACTGAATTAGTAGATTTTATTGCTGAAGAAGCAGATTTAACAAAAGCTGATGCTGCTAGAGCATTAGATGCTGTAGTTAAAGGTATCACTGAAGGATTAAAGAAAGAAGGAAAAGTTACATTAGTAGGATTTGGAACTTTTTCTGCTAAAAAAAGAGAAGCACGTGAAGGACGTAACCCTCAAACTGGTGAAACAGTTAAAATTGCTGCTCGTATCGCTCCAGGATTTAAGGCTGGAAACAAATTAAAAGATGCTTTAAACTAAAAAAATAACCATTTGGTTATTTTTTATTTTATTTCTCTTACAATAGCATTAACTTTACCTAATATCATATCAGTAGATATAATGTTAACATTAATTGTTTGATATTTAGGATTTATTGCTTGTAATATTATTCCTTTAGGATATCTATATAATCTTCTAACTACTAAAACATTGTTTTTAATAGCTATTACTATATCATCACCATTTTTATAATCTTCTTCTTTTTTAAAATATATTTTATCATTTTTTAAATATAATGGAGACATAGAGTCATCTAATAATTTTATTGATAACTCTTGTGGTCTTGATATGCTTTCATAAGATGCATTTTTATAAGTATTGATTATTTTTTCATCTTTGGTAGTAAGCATGTTATCTTCTCTCATACTATTTACATACCCTTTTATCAATCTTTTTTCCATTTTATTTTTTTCTTCTTCATCCATAGGAATTGAATCTAAAATATCATCTTTTATGTTAAAAATGTGACATATTTCAAAGAATATATCATATGGAATATTTAAAGTTCCATTTTCATATTTATGAAGAGTTTGTCTATTTTTTTTATGTCCTAAAGCTTTTGATAAATCTTCTAGTGAATAATTATATTTAGCTCTCCCTTCTCTAATAATACTACTAACAAATGGTTTTAAATTATCACTAACCAATTCATTTTTTCTTGTTCTCATAAAATTCACAACCTTTCCCTAAAATTATTAGCTATATATATTACATCAGTACCTATTATTAATATTATTAATCTTAATATATATCTAATTACTATTGTCATCATTACTACATACAATGAACCATTTATAAATTTAGTTATAAGCACAAAAATTATAGATTCTACAAAAGCAAAAATTAGTGAAGAAAAGATATTACTTATCCATATTTTATTTTTTACTTTCCTTAATTCATAATATAGAAAATTATTTATATAAATTGCAGTAATTATTGAAATTACATTAGCTATAATAAATTTAATATTTGAAAAAATCACATTATTATACATTAAATTTGAAATGTTATTATAATCACTAATTTGTAATCCACTAGACAAAATTAACAAACAAATAAATATAAAACTAATAATCAACATTATTGTTGTTATTTTTTTCATATGCTCAGTACCTTTTTTTTGAATTAAAATATTATTAGCTATATAAATACTAGATGAAACTCCAATTCCTAATGCAATATTAACATTATTTATTTCTATACTTTTTATACTCATTATACTTGAAATTAGTAAAATTACAATTATCCATATATATATTCCTTCTTCTTTATATTTTTTACACACAAATAGAAGTATTATATAAGATAATATAACTTCAATTAATAAAAATAATAAATTCATTATATCCCCTTCTTTCTATTTACTACATAAGAAATAATTGGAATAAAAACTAATGATAAAATTATTTTCATTAAGTAATTACCTAATCCTAATTTCACTGAAGATACTATATTAAAATTACCTATATTAGCAAGAACAGTAAATAAAATACAATCAATAATACCTATTATTATAGTTGTTAAAGATATATTAATAAATAATATGTTGCTACTTTTTTTCATAAAATTATATAATTTATATGTGCCATATAATGATATAACAGTAACTATCGGAAATAGTATCAAGGATACAATATTACTTTCTACTAATTTATTTAAATTTGCTGTTGTTAAATCAGTTACTGACTGATTATATAAAAATAGTATTATCAATAATATAATTATAGTTAAAATAAACAAAATATTTATATGCAAGTTTTTCTTTATATCCTTAGCACTTATTTTTTGATTAGCTATGTATAGAATGGATAACAAACTAACATATGGTATAATCATTAAACTAAAGTCTATATTTAATATTTTTATGTTTTTTAATGTAAATATATAAGCCAACATATAAAATAATAAAAATAAAATTTTTAATCCCTTTTTTTCAAATAAATGATACATTAATGGAATACTTATTAGACAAAGCATTGTCATTATAACAAAAATCATCATATTAATAGTCTCCTTTTTCTAAATTTATTATAACATATTTTTTTAAGATACAAAAGAAAAATTATGCTAGTTTCTCTAAAAGCATAATCTATCTTTTTCCTATTTTGTATAAATATACTGTATTATTCAATTTTTTTATAATATATACTTCATTTGTAACTTTTATAGATGAAATAATATTTTCTTCTAATATTTTAGAATTTAAATCATTTTTATAATATATTAAATTACTATCTTCTATGTCCACTATAAAATCATTATTATCCATATTTCTTACATTAATTTTTTTTACAGCATCATTAATTACTATATTACCAGTATCTATATTTAATATAGTATAATAATCACCATTATTAGTTTTCATTTTTAATAATAATTCATTACTAGATATAGCATCCAAATACATGTTACTTATTTCATTAATTTGTATTATAGTAAATGATTTCTTTATTGATAATCCATCATATACATCAATATAAACTTCATTGTTTTTTATATTATAAGTTGCATAATAATCTTTACTCATTTTACCTTCATTGTTATTTATATCAATAAATTCTTCGTACTTATATTCTTTAATATTATTATCTTGGTCAATAATTATTATTTTACTAGGAGTCCCTGCATTTGACATGTCATGTATTGAAATTTTAATATATTCATCATTATAAATAGAATATTCAACATTGTCGTAACTTTTTAATTGTATTTGTAATTGTTTATTTAATTTATTGTCAGTAATCAATAATTGATTATCTTTTTCTAATATAAAGGTATTGTTATAAGAAGCTACATTATCATATATAAATTCTACTACTTCTTCATTATTAAAATTTACTATTCCATATTTTCCATTTTTTGATGCCGCAAAATATAATGGTTCTACTTGTTCCACCATTTTTACTTCTTCATAATCTAATGGAAGTAAAACTTCATCACTACTGTTAACTATTCCGCATTTATTGTCTTTACAAACAGTTATATAATTATCATTATTTATTGATCCACAATATTCATAACCAACTATATTTTCTTCGTCTCCTATTTTAGAATAACCTTCCAATAAAACGCTGTAATCATATATACTTAATAAATTTACTTTGTCTTCTATTATTTGAATCAAATATTTTTCTAATGCGCTACTACTATTATTTACTTTTCCTATAAATCCTTCTAATTCATTTACAATTCCTTCATTTACATCTAGTATTTTTGATGTATATTTATTATTATCAAATATATTAGCAACATATGTATCATCTTTTATTTTAGTATTAGCAAATGAATTATCGCTTGTAATATATATAATATATTCAGAGTCTTTATCAGTTTCATCTTTTAATAAAATATATTTATCTGTATTATTTGTAATATCTTTTACTAATTTTCCATTTCTTTTTATTAATATTTTATTATCATTAGTAAATACTCTATAATAGTTATCATATCCATATAGAATATCATTAAATTCATACAAGGCATCTTCTATAATATTACCATTATAATCCATTATCCCGTATTTTTTATTTTTTTCATAAGTTAATAAAGTTGTATTTTCATTTATTTTTATATCTTCATATCCATTAGGTGTCAAATTTTGATATACTATTTCTTCTTGATATTCATTTATCATCATATACCCAACAATACTTAATAACCCAAATAAAATTATTAGTGTTATTGTCCAAAAAGCTAACTTAGATTTACCAGTCATTCTATCACCTCTATTTTAACTATATTGTAACATAATATACAAAAAAAAGATATAATTATTTTTTCTTTTTAGCAATAATCATATCATAAAAAGCTTCCAATCTAGTTTCTATTCCTACTTCGCTATCTTGTGAATCAAAACTAAAATATATTATAGGAATACCATAATCTTCAGATACTTTTGATAGTATTGGCATAGCATTTAATTCAGGAGTGCATCCAAAACTTTTTATATGAATTATTCCATCAAATCCTTGTTTAGCCAACTCTTCCGTTAAAACCACACTTTCAGTTGCATCAGCTCCTAAATGATATTTTAAATACTTTTTACCTTTTTTTAATAATCTTTTTATGTTGTGTTGTTTTTCAAGTAACAAATATGTTACTGTCGTAAATCTTTTTACTTCAATTCCTTTTAATGCTAGTTTTTTTTCAATAAAACAAGAACAATATGGTTCCATTATTGAATATAATTCTCCTACTATACCTACTTTTAAACAATCGTTTGGCTTATTTATAGGACAATTTTTATATTCTTTTTTATATTTACGATATATTCTAAATAACTTTAAAGGATTTATTTTACCTTGAAGTTCTTCAAATAATTTTTGTTCTATTTTATTAAAACTGTTTTCTAATACTTCAAATCCCATATTTTCACGCATGTTTTTTTGCAATTTATCCATTATTATTACCATTAAAATAGTATTAATTAAATAATAGAAATACTTAAAAATATTAAGTTTTGGATTTACTTTTTTAACATATTTATAAATATTAAATATAGACACTCGATTATTTTTTATGAAGTTTACAAATTCTATATTGTATCCTAAATCTTTTAATATTTGTTCTTGAAGTTCAGCATAATATCCATAACGACATCCCCCTCCTGCTTGAAGAATAACATTAGCTCCTAATTCAATACTTTCAATAAAATTACCTAAATTATATTTAAATGGAACACATACATAATCAGGACTATATTTACTTCCTAATTCTATTGTTTTTTTAGTTATTTTAGGAGGAACTATTACTTCACATAATGTAGTCTTTTTTATTAAATATTTTATTGGTATATAATAAGAACCTATGTGGGGAAATGTAATTTTTTTAGTCATTTTTTTCCTTCTTTCCTTTTATTATATCAACAAAACTTTCTAATCTAGTTATTAATCCTGCTTCAGCAGTAGACTCATCTATTAAAATATTGGTTATTGGAATATTATTTAATTTTCTAATTAAAAGTTCATTTACTAACGAATCAGGACCACAAGGAAACGATGTAATAAAAATGATACCGTTTACTGCATCTTTATAATAATCAACTGCTCCCACTAATTCTTTAGAATATGTCCAATATAAAGTATTTGATAACTCATATGAATAATCTATTGCAGTTTTCCTATCTAATAAATCTGCATATAATATTTCAACATTCATACTTTTTAAAAATTTTATTATAGGTTCCCCAATATATTTATCATAAATATTATAAGGATGTGCCACAATTAATATTTTTAATTTATTATTTTTTAAAATATTTCTTTGTTTATTCATAAGCATGCTATTATGTTTATTTTCTTTAATTTTAGCAATTATATAGCTATATATAACTTTGCATATATTTTTATTTATTTTAAGTCCCATTTTAATAAATCCAATAAATTCACCTTTTAATTTAGTTTTTTCTATATTGTAATTTAAAACATTTACCATTGGAAATAAATTTTTTACTATATCATATAGTGCATTAAATCTTACGCATACATTATTATTCTTTCCATAATCACATATTCTTGGCACTAAAATATAATCGCATTTATCAACTAAATATGCAACATGTCCCATATATATTTTTGATGATAAACACGATTCATCAATTGAATATTTTTTACCTATGTCTACTATTTCTTTATTTGTTTCAGGACTAAGTATAACATTACAATTTAACTTTTCAAAAAAAGTTTTCCATAATACATTGTGTCGATAATACAAAAATGCTCTTGGTATTCCTACTTTTATTTTCTTTTGCATAAATATTCACCTAATTAAATATATGCACTATATTATTATTAATGAAAAAAAGAAGACATTACTCTTCTTCCATTTCGTTATCATCTAATATTGTTAAATCAGACAAATCATCATCATTATAATCATCTTCTATTGGAGTATCATAATTATCTTCTTCGTCTTCATATTCATCTTCTATTTCATCATTTTTTTCTTCGTTTTCTACTCCTTCATCTGATTCTTCATAAATATCATCTATATTTATCTTCACAGAGTGATTAGCTTTTAAATCCCATTTTCCATCATTTAATAGAATAAATTCTTTTGAAGTTGTTAATGATTGAAAGAAATCTGCAATTTTTTCTTGATATTCTGCTTCACTTAATCCAAGTAAATTACATATTTCTTTAAATAACTCAGCAGTATTCATTGTAGTTTTATTTTCTTTTAAATACATTTCTGCTATTTTTGTATAAGATAATAACTCTAATTCATCTTTAGTCATTTTATTTAACATTTTATTTCCTCCTACATTTCTTCTCTTGGAATTATACCAATTAAATCTAAAGCATTATTTATAACTATTTTAATAGCCTTTACTAGTACTATTCTTTCTTTTGTAGATAATTCATCTTCAGTTATTATTTTTTCTTTTGCATAATAATTATGGAATAATGCTGCTAGTTCATAGACATAGTTAGCCACTAAATGAGGTAATCTTTTTTCACCTGCACTTATTACTATATCTTCAAACTCATATAATTTATTCAAAATAATATATGTTGCATCATTATCTAATGTTCTATATTCTTCTTGTTTAGTAATCTTTTTATGATAATTTCTTAATATAGATGCAATTCTTGCATTAGCATATTCTATATAATATACTGGATTGTCATTTGATTGTTTTAAGGCTAAATCTAAATCAAAATCCATTTGTGTATCTATACTTTTAGATGCGAAGAAATATCTTGTAGCATTTACTCCTACTTCATCAATTAAATCAATTAATGTTACTGTTTTTCCTGTTCTTTTACTTAATTTTAGTTCTTCGCCATCTTTTATTAATCTAACCATTTGAAGTATTTTTATATTTAACATATCTTTATCTTTACCAAGTATTTCTAATGATGCTTTTAATCTATTAATGTATCCGTGATGATCTGAACCCAAAACATCTATTAATTCTTCAAATCCTCTATCTATTTTATTAACATGGTATGCTATATCTGGAAGTAAATATGTATAATTACCATCATTTTTTATCAATACACGATCTTTTTCATCACCATAATCAGAAGTTTTTAACCATAAAGCGCCTTCATTTATATAACAATTACCACTATTTTTAAGTTTAGTTAACACTGTATCTACAAGACCTCTGTCATATAAACTTTGTTCACTAGTAAATACATCAAAATTAACACGATATTTATCTAAATCTTTTTTTATTTTATCTAGTAAAATATCTAATCCTTCTTTTCTAAAAAAGTATATGTCTTCATTTAATTTACTATCCTTATAATTATCATATATTTCTTTAGCAATAGTTATTATTTCTTTACCATGATATCCATCTTCTGGTAATTCACATTTTAATCCACATAATTCTTTATATCTTTCTTTTATAGATATTCCTAAATTATTCATTTGGTTACCAGCATCGTTTATATAATACTCTCTTGTTACATCATAACCAATAAAACTTAATATTCTAGATAAATTGTCGCCATAAGTAGCTCCTCTTCCATGTCCTACATGAAGTATACCTGTTGGATTAGCACTTACATATTCTAAATTAATTTTTTTATTATTTCCTATGTCACTTTTACCATAGTTTTTATCTTTATCAATTATTTCATTAAGCTTATTTAATAGATATTTTTTACTTATAAAAATATTAATAAATCCTGGTCTTACTACTTCTAATTTTTCAATCATATCATCACTAATATTTTCTACAATCATATTAGCAATATCCATAGGATTCTTACCTAAATCTTTAGTTAAAGTTAATGCTATATTAGTAGAATAATCTCCATTTCTTTTATCTTTAGGAATTTCTACTATTACATCTTTTTCAATATTTAACTTATTTAAACTACATTTTATGATATGTCCTATTTCAGTTTTTATACTCATACTTATCACTCATTTCTATACTATATTCATATTCATTATCAGAATCAATAACTAAATATCTTACTTTTATATGATTATCTTCTATTTCTATTAAATTAGTTTTTATATTAAGTTCAATAGTTAAATCATTTTCTTTAAGTAAATATTCTGAAATTGTTTCTTTATTTAAATCAAATATTAATATGTTTTTAAATTCGTTATTTTCCCTTATTAATATTAATTTATTATCTTCTTGTAATATTGTATTAGTAACAGTTTCTTCATTATAAGTTATTTTATTTTTATTTTTTATTCCAAAAGTATCAATATTAGTTATTGTTCCTTCATCTATATCTCTTAAATAACCTTTTACTTTAATTTTTATATCATTCACCACCAAACATAAATTTCATTTGACATTATATCACAATATTAATAAAAATAAAACTTATATTTTTATTTTTTT
Source organism: uncultured Bacilli bacterium (assembly GCA_944368815.1). GTDB lineage: Bacteria > Bacillota_I > Bacilli_A > RF39 > UBA660 > CALVVX01. Next base: position 10,792 of record CALVXD010000070.1, on the reverse strand, counting down.
GTTAAATAATAATTATGGATAATAAAAAATACTTATTTTATGTTGAAAAGTGGTGAATTTTAATGAAATTTATAAAAAAAATAACTAAATTAGGATTATTGTTAATTGGATTATTTATTTTATTTAATGTTGGAATGTATATTTATTGTTTAATAACTCCAAAAATGGAAATAAATAAAGCCCAATCTTATTATTTATATGATAATAGTGGTCAAGAATTTATGTCTAATGGAAATGAGTGGATTAGTCTTGATAATATTAGTGATTATTTAATTGATGCTACACTTAGTACAGAAGATAAATACTTTTATACTCATTTTGGTTTTGATTATCCCCGTATAGCAAAAGCTGTTGTCACTAATATTACTACTAAAAGTATGTCAGAAGGAGCATCTACCATTACTCAACAATATGCAAGAAACTTGTTTTTAAATTTTGATAAAACATGGTCAAGAAAAATTGATGAGGCAATATTAGCATTTGAATTAGAAACACATTATACTAAAGATGAAATACTAGAAGGATACTTAAATACTATAAATTATGGAGGTGTTTTTGGAATAGAAAATGCTTCAAAATATTATTTTAACAAAAGTGCTAGTGATTTAACCTTAGCAGAGGCTTCTATGTTAGCAGGAATTCCGCAGTCTCCAAATAATTTATCTCCTATTAATAATCCTGAAGCTGCCAAAGAGAGACAAAAAATAGTTCTTACATTAATGAAAAATAATGATGTTATTACCGAAGAAGAAATGAATGAAGCCTATAATACGGAAATGACATATTATGGTAAAACTTCTGATAATGACCTAAAATATATAAATTATTTTAGAGATGCCGTTATTGAAGAATTATATAGTATTAATAGTATTCCCGACTCTTTAATAGAAACCGGTGGATTAAAAATATATACAACGCTTGATTTAAAAGCTCAAGAAAAATTAGAAACTGCCGTTATTGAACAAATGGATGAAGAAAGCGATTTACAAGTTGCTGGAATGATGATGGATCCAGAAGATGGTGCTATTATGGCATTAGTAGGAGGAGCAGATTATTCTAAAAGTCAATTTAATCGAGCAACTAATGCTACTAGACAAGTAGGATCTACCATGAAACCATTTTTATATTATGCTGCATTAGAAAGTGGTTTTACTTCTGCATCATCATTTACTAGTGAAAAAACTACTTTTACATTTTCTAATGACCAAACTTATTCTCCAAAAAATTATAACGATAAATATGCTGAAGGTCCAATTTCAATGGGTGCTGCTATCGCCTATTCAGATAATATTTATGCTGTTAAAACTAATCTTTTTTTAGGAGAAGATATGCTTGTTAATATGGCTAGTAGAGTTGGCATAACTAGTGAACTTACTGCAATACCATCTTTAGCGCTAGGAACAGAAGAAATTAGTTTAAAAGATATGCTCACTGGATATTCTGCTTTTGCCAATATGGGTTATAAAATAGAAGGACATTTTATTGAAAGAATAGAAGATAGTAATGGAAATGTATTATATGAATTTAAAAATAAAAAAGAGAGTATTTTAAACTCTAGTACTACTTACATTTTAAATGAAATGCTTACTTATACTTATGATAATGCATTTGTTGATTATAATTATCCTACTTTAATAAGTTTATTACCTCAAATAACACAAAAGTATGCAATTAAATCAGGAACTACCAATACTGATGTGTGGATTATTGGGTACAATCAAGATGCTGTATTAGGTATATGGAATGGTTATGACGATAACAGAGAATTATCCAACGAAGATAATGGTCGTCATAAAAATATATGGATAAATACAATGGAATCATATTTTAAAGATGTAGAAACTAATTGGTATGAAAAGCCAGAGAATGTTGTTGGAGTATTAGTTAATCCCATAACTGGAAAACTTGCTAGTGACGGTGATGAAAAAACCAAAATATTTTATTTCATAAAAGGAACAGAACCATATTCAAACAATACTGTCCCAGACTTAGATGCTGTATTTAAAGAAAATTCTAATCAAGAATAAAGAACCTAAATTTCAGGTTCTTTCTTTATTCTTATAATTATTTGATATTCATCAGCTAAATCTAATTCTTGTGTTTCTACTTTATTTCCAGCCTTTTCAACGTTTGAAATTAATTCTCTAGTCATATTTATTGCATTTGTTAATTTAGGTTTTTGATATACATTATTTATACTTGCTGGTGTTGTTGCTATAGCATCAGGCTGATTACCTAAAATAGATTCTATACTTTCACTAGGTTGACTATCAAAAGCTGTACCAAAATTCATATTAGCTGATTCATCTTCAAGTGATGGAAAATATTTATTACCAAAACTTACTGGTTCTCCTATTTTAGGGAATTCTAATGGTTTTTCTTTTGGTTCTTCAACTTTAGGTGGTTCTTCAACTTTTAATAAACTATCAAAATTAGGAATTGGAGCTTGACTTTGTATTGGTTCATTGTAAGGTTCTGTATTTTTAGCTGCCTCTTTAATTGCATTTATATCAATTACTTGTGTCTTATCCATAGTATCTTCTATTTTTGGTTCTGTTTCATTAAATACATTAGAATTTGCGTTAACTACATTTAAATCATTTAATGCAGATTGTACTGTTTCTGTAAACTGTGGTGGAGTATTAACTGTATAATTATCAACACTAGGATTTGGTGCTATATTCATATTAGGATTACTAATATCCGTAATATTTACAACATCACTATTTGGTTGTACAAACTTAAATTCTTCATTATTATTTTGATTTGCTTGTTCAAAATTTTGTAATGGTTGTTGATTAAAACCATTATCTACAGGTACAGTAGAATTAAAAGATGGTATATTGTTTAATTGATTATTATTTGAAAAATTATTCATTTCTATATTGCTTAAATTATTTATATTATTTCCAATATTTGTATTACTATTGTTAATTGGTTCTACATTCATTAAATTTTTTATTAAATCATCAGTTTCTTTCACAGTTAATCTCCCCTCAATTATCTTATTTAATACTTCTCTTTGCTTTGCTGGATCATCTTTTATTTGTAATAAACTTCTAGCGTGTCTTTCAGAAATAGAATTATGTAATAATGCATCCTGTGCTTCAGGAACTAGATTTAAAAGTCTTAATTTATTAGCAATAGTTGATTGTTTTTTTCCCATTTTAGCTGCCAATTGGTCTTGAGTTAAATTACCTAAATCTAATAATTTTTTATATGATTTTGCTTCTTCTATTGCTGTCAAATCTTTTCTTTGAATATTCTCTATAATAGCTAATTCAGCGCTTGTTTGATCATCTAAATTAACAAGTATAGCAGGAACTTCGGTTAAACCTGCAATTGTAGCTGCTTTATATCTTCTTTCACCAGCTATTATTTCATATTTATCTCCAATTGGTCTTAATATCAATGGCTGCAATATTCCATACATTTTTATTGAACTAGCAAGTTCATTTAACTCATCTTCATTAAACGCTAATCTAGGTTGAAATCTATTTGGAATAATACTACTTAATCTAACTTTTATTACTTCTTTTCCAACTTCCATTTTAATCCCTCTTTCTACTTTTTGATACTATACTAATATAATAATACTATATTTTTGAAAAAAAAAAAAGACTATTTATAATTTTTAATAATCTTTTTTAATAATTTATTTTTTTCTTGTTCTTGTATATCCAGATTTTTGTTTATTTCCATTGTTTTGCATTCTATTACTTCCATTTTGATCTTTAGCAATTAAATATTTCATTAATTCTGATTGTCCTTCCATACCATAAAATAAATTACCATTTCCCTTTGAAAGCAATTGTGCTTTTACTAATTCTAACTGATTTGCATCCATATTAACTATATTTTCTATAATTTTTTTTATCTCATCTGCTTGTACTACATTTGCTGCAGTTCCTAAAATTTTGTTTGCCTCAGCATCTTTTTTAGCTGATTCATATCTTGCTTCTGCTTCTAACATTGCAACTGCTTTTTTAGTTTGAGCTTCTGCTAATAATTTAGCATTTTCCATTTCTTGAACTTTCTTTTTTTCATAGTCATCTTTCATTGACTGTGGTAATTCAACATTTTTAAAATATACATTCTTAATTTCTAATCCATTATTTACTGCAAATGATGCGTAATCCCTATTAGAATCAAAGTCATTTAATGTATGTCTTCCATTAGTCATTTCATCAACAGTTCTTAAAGCAACATACTGTCTAAGCATATCTTGTGTTTTTATTTTTAATTCTTGCATTGGATCATTATTATTGAACTCATATTTTATTGGATCTGATATTGAAAAAGTAATAGCTAAATCAATAGTCAATTCAATACCATCAACTGTTTTATATTTTTCTTTAGGATAATCTATAGTATTATCTGCCAAAGATACCATTTTACTTTTAACCCATGGCATTAGTATTACTAAACCACTTGTTTTTACAAAAGGTCTACCTGTAAAAATATTTTGACATATCAATGCCATATTAGGTGGCACAGCCTTAAACATTCTTATTTTGTATTGACTAAAATCGTCTACTTCTTGTCCTGCTCTTTCGTTGTTATTTCTTTGAAATAAATTTCTCATTAAAATCCCCCATTTCCGTTAAAATTATAACATATTTGTTCGATTTTGTCAAATTACAAGCTTTTTTTCTTAATCTCTGTATACTTTCTAGGATACTTATTATTGGTTACTTCAAGCTTTATAAAACTAATTAAAGTTCTGTTACTATTTTCTATAGGTAATTGAAAATCTATCCTTTTATTTTGTTTAATTTTTAATTTATTTTCATAATTTTCAATACCATTTAGTTCTTCATTAATATTTCCCTTCATAGCAACAAATGTTCCATTTACTTTTAATAATGGAATTCCATATTCTAATAAATGTTTTAAAGGTGCTACTGCTCTTGCTGTTACAATATCATATTTCTCTCTTTCTATTTTGGCATATTCTTCTACTCTTGCATTTATTACCTTAATATTTTCTAATTTTAATTCTTTTATTACTTTTTCAAGGAAGTTACACTTCTTTAAAGTAGCGTCAATTAATGTTATTTTTAAATTAGGAAATATTATTTTTAACACCATACCAGGAAATCCTGCTCCTGTTCCTAAATCACATAATGTTCCTTCATTTAAATCTATTATTTTAACAATTGTAAGGCTATCATAAAAATGTTTTAAAAATACACTTTCTTTTTCTGTAATTGAAGTTAAATTGTATAATTTATTTTCTCTTTCTAATATTTCATAATATTTTTCTAATTTTTTTAATTGAATATCACTAATTTCTATATGCAATTTTAGTAATTCTTCTATGAATTTTTCTTTATTCATTATAATTTTTCCTTAAATATACCATTAAAATTGAAATATCAGAAGGATTTACTCCACTTATTCTAAGTGCCTGACCAATTGATTCTGGTCTTATTTTTTCAAGTTTTTGTCTAGCTTCAGTTGCTAAATTTAAAATTTTACTATAATCAATATCTTTAGGAATTAATTTTTCTTCATTTTTAATCATTTTTTCTGCTTCTCTTTCAACCTTTTTTATATAACCTTCATATTTTATTTCTATTTCTAATTGTTCTTCAACTTCTTTTGAATAATCACTTACAAGCAAATTATTTTCTTTTAGTATATTTATAGTTATCTCATTTCTTCTAAGTAAATCATATAAATATATTCCATCTTTTAATAATGGTGTTCCTATTTTTTCAAAAATAACATTTATTTCTTTGGTTGGAGTAATTTTCGTACTTTTTAAATATTCTTTAAATTTACTTATATCATTTAGTTTATTTTTAAACTTTGCATATCTTGATTCATCAATTAATCCTACATCATATCCATATTGTCTAAGTCTAATATCAGCATTATCATGTCTTAATAATAAACGATATTCTGCTCTTGATGTTAACATTCTATAAGGTTCTATTGTTCCTTTTGTTACCAAGTCATCAATTAATACTCCAATATAAGCTTCATTTCTTTTTAAAATTAATGGTTCTTTTCCCTTTAACTTTAATGAAGCATTTATTCCCGCCATTAATCCTTGTGCTGCTGCTTCTTCATATCCACTTGTTCCATTAATTTGACCTGCTGTAAACAAATTCTTTAAAACTTTTGTTTCTAATGATGCTTTAATTTGTGTAGGATATATAGCATCATATTCTATTGCGTAAGCATATTTTAAAATTTTTGCATTTTCTAGGCCCGGTAAACTATGTACCATTTTTTCTTGAACATCTTTTGGCATACTAGTAGAAAATCCTTGTAAGTAAATATCATCATAATATAAACTTTCTGGTTCTAAAAATAATTGATGTTTTTCTTTATCTTTAAATTTAACTAATTTATCTTCTATAGATGGACAATATCTAGGACCTACACCTTTTATATCATCAAGTCCACCATACATTGCTGATTTATTTAAATTATCTAATATTATTTTGTGAGTTTCCGGAGTAGTATATATTAAATAACATGGTTCTTGATTATTAACATCATATATTGGAGCAATATCATGTGAAAAAGTATATACTTCTTTATCTCCATCTTCTCTTTTAGTTTTAGAGTAATCAATACTACTCTTTTCTATTCTAGGAGGAGTTCCTGTTTTTAATCTTAATATATCAAATCCATATTTTTTTAGATTATCTGATAAATGCATTGATGGTTTCTCATCATGTGGACCACTTCTTGTTCTTGTACTTCCCACTAATATGTCTGCTTTTAAGTATGTTCCCGTTGTAAGTATTACAATATTAGATGTAATTTTTGTACCGTTTTCAGTAACAATTCCTTTTACTTCTTCGTTTTCTACTATTAAATCTTCAACCATTGCTTCTTGTAATGTCAAATTTTTAGTGTTTTTTAAAGTTTTCAACATCTCTTGTGGATAAGTTATTTTATCAGCTTGTGCTCTTAAAGATCTAACTGCTGGCCCCTTTGATGAATTTAACATCTTCATTTGTATTAATGTTTTGTCAGCATTTATACCCATTTCTCCGCCTAAAGCATCTATTTCTCTTACAATAATTCCTTTGGCAGAACCTCCAATTGACGGATTACAAGGCATTGTTGCTACATTTTTTAAATTACCTGTTACAAGTAAAGTCTTATGTCCACATCTAGCTGTTGCTAAAGCGGCTTCACATCCAGCATGACCTGCTCCTACTACTATAACTTCATATTCCATATTTTCACCTACTTTCCTAAACAAAATCTAGAGAATAATTCATCTAACAATTCATCTGTATATGTTTCACCAATAATTTGTCCTAATAATTCCCATGCATTTTTTAAATCTATCTCTACTATATCTATTGGACTATCATTATTAATATTATTAATACTTTCTTCTATCTTAGTTAAAGATTGTTTTAATAAAGATATACTTCTTGCATTACTTAGGTAAGTCATATCTTTAGTATCTATATTATCTATATTATAAATTCTTTTTATTTCATCTTTTAATTCTTCTATTCCAATATTTTCTTTAGCACTAATTTCTATTATTTTTTTGTCATAGTTAGATAAATTTATTCTTTTTTCTAAATCAATCTTGTTAATTACTACTATACTATTTTTATTTTTTATCTTTTCTAATATTTTCAATTCTTCTTCACTTATAATATCATTATTATTTAGTACAAAAATTATTAAATCAGCTTTATCAATAATTTCCATACTTTTTTCTACTCCAATTTTCTCTACTACATTATCTGTTTCTCTAATACCTGCGGTATCAATAATATTTAAAATTATACCACCTAAATTTATTTTACCTTCTACAATGTCTCTAGTTGTTCCTTCAATATCAGTAACAATTGCTTTTTCCTCTTCTAATAAAGCATTTAGAAGACTACTTTTACCAACATTGGGTTTTCCTATTATTCCTACATTAATTCCTTCATTTATAATCTTTCCATCTTCGGAATCTTTAATAATTTTTTCTAATTGATTTTTAAAATCTACTACTTCTGGAAGAATTTTTTCATTAGTCAAAACTTCTATATCTTCATATTCTGGATAATCTATATTAACTTCTATGTTAGATATAATTCCCACTAATTTATCTCTTAAATTCTTTATTAAATTCGATACCTTCCCATTTAATTCATTTATTGATAATTGTCTATTTTTTTCTGTTTTAGAATTTATTAAATCCATTATTCCATCGGCTTCTACTAAATCAATTCTTCCGTTTAAAAATGCTCTTTTTGTAAATTCTCCTGGCTCTGCTAATCTTGCCCCATTAGTTAATATTAATTCTAACACTTTATTAGTTGTTGCTATTCCTCCGTGACAATTTATTTCCACAATATCTTCTTTAGTAAAAGTTTTGGGTGCTTTCATTACACTAACTAACACTTCATCTACTATTTCTTCTTTATCCATTATATATCCATAATGTATCGTATGTGATGAAACACTAGTTAAATCTTTTCCTTTAAATATTTTATTTACTATATTAATTGATTCGTTTCCACTAACTCTAATAATGGATATAGCTCCCACTCCTAGTGCTGTAGAAATTGCTGCAATTGTATCTTCCATAGTATCACCTCATTACCCACAATATTTTAACACAAATAAAAAAGAAAGAAAAGATTAATCTTCTCTTGGCTTTATAATTACATGTCTGTTAGGTTCTTCACCTTCACTAACTGTATATACATATTTATTATCTGATAATATATTATGAACAATTCTTCTCTCATAAGAATTCATGTTATCTAATTTAGTCTCTACCTTAGTTTTTGCTACATCTCTTGCTACTTTCTTTGCTAAATATTCAATATTTCTATTTCTCTTTTCTTTATAATTTTCAACATCTAACATAACAGATAAATCAGAAGATACATGATTTTTTAATATAAATCTTAATATTGTTTGTAAAGATTGCATTGTTCTTCCATTTTTACCAATTAATATTGCATTATTGTCGGAAAATATTTTTATTTCTATTCTATTTTCTCTTCTTCTTACTTCATAATTAGCTTCTATTCCCATTAGAGATAATATTTCATTTAAAGAATCTTTTAAATAGTTAATTATTTCATCTATTGTTACAATTTCTATACTTGCACTCTTTTTTAATAAACCATTTTTTTCTGTTTTATTAATTATTATGATATTTTCTTCGTTTATATTTAACTCTTTTAAAGCTTTATTTTTGGCTTCATCTATAGTTTTATCTTCAAATTTATATGTATTCATTATTTTACCTTCTTTCTTTCAACCCACATATTTTGGAATATTGTAAATGTACTTGAAGTTATCCAATAAATTCCTAGAGCTGTTGGTAATGTTAATGAACCAATAAATATTATTCCTAGCATTATGTATATTGTATATTTCATTTGAGCTGCTGCTGCTGTTTGGTCTTTTAAAGTTTTCTTAAATGATAAATATGTGGTTCCTAAAATAAGTACTATAAATAGGATATATATATAATTACCATTTTCTATACCTACTAATGTTGTAGTTGCCATTTGAAGACCTAAAAATTTACTTTCAAAAATGGCAGGTGTTCTATTAATTGCCTCTAAAAATGCAAATAATAATGGCAATTGAATAAACGCAAGTAGACATCCTGATACAGGGTTTATTTGATATTTTTGATATATTGCAAGCATCTCTTGAGTTTTTCTCATTTGATCTTCTTGTGATTCTTTACCTTTATATTTCTTTTCTAATCTTTCAATTTCTGGTTGAGCTTTTTTCATATTTTCTGATTGCATTGCAGTTTTTTTAGTTATTGGCATTAAAACTAATCTAATTAATAATGCTGTTATTATTATTGATAAACCATAACTATTTACTAAATTACCAATTTGAATAATTACCCACGCTAATGGTTTTACAAAAAACGTAGTCCATAATCCTTCATATTTACTAACAGGATTAAAATTATTACAACTAGGTAAATCTTTTATATCAACACCATTTTCTTCATATATCTTAATTACACTTTCATCTGTTGGTTTACAAATAATGTTTTCTGTTATAGATTGCCCTGTTTCTGTATTAACCACTGTTTTATTATCTTTATCTTTTAATGTTGTTGTACACCCTGTTAACATAAGTACAGATATTAATACTAAAATTATCTTTTTCTTTGTCATATTATTCTCCAATCTTTCTAAATAGATTTATTAATTCATTTTCTTTTAATTGATAATCTATTTCTAATAAACTCTTTCTTAATATTATAACATAGTTATATGGACTTTGTATATAATTTTTATTATTATCAATAATGTTTTTTACTTGCCTCTTTAGTTTATTACGAATTACAGCATTTCCCGTTTTTGTTGGTACACTTATTCCATATAAATTTCTTGAATTTCCATTTTCATAATATATAGAATAATATTTATTTTTAACATTTTTATTTTTATTTATTATCCTAGAAAACTCTCTATTATTTTTAATAATCTCTTTTTTTTTCATAACTTCACCTTCAACATAAAGAAAAAACCACAATAAAAAGTGGTTATGCGCATAATTTTTTTCTTTTTTTAGCTCTTCTACTATTTAAAACTTTTCCTTTAATACGTGCAAAAAAACCATGTTTCTTTGCTTTTTTTCTATTATTTGGTTGATAAGTTCTTTTCATATATAACACCTCCAAAGTTAAATGCTATTTTATTATATATGGTTATTAAGTTTATGTCAACAATTTTAATGTTTTTTATTTATTTTTTGTGATTTCTCAGTAAAAATGTTACATGATTATGTAGTCAATTCTCAGTAAAAATGTTACATACACAAATTATTA
>CALVXD010000069.1 GCA_944368815.1 uncultured Bacilli bacterium | reverse complement strand
TTCATAGTGTGATAATTTAATAGCTATCACATTTTTTTCTTATAAGCTCAGACGCACTTTCCTTATAAATAAAAAAGTACCTTTTGGTACTTTTATTTTGTTTTAAAAATAGAGCACATATTATCTCCATAAATCAATTCATATGTAGAATTACTATTTAAATAACTAGCAATTCCACTTTTTTTAGGAACAATAAAATAATCAAATTGATACTTAGAAATTAATTTTGGAAATTGATAACTAAGTCTAGAAATTTTTTGGTAATCTTCATAAATATAAGAAGAATATAAATCTGCTCTTCCATCAATAAAAACAGAAATATCTTGATAGATTAAATAAGCACCATAATCATAATAATTAAATAAACGTTCAGGATTTTCTTTCTTTAAAACAGAAATAGCTTGATCAGAAATAGTTTTGGTAGATAATACTTTAGTATAAGAAAAACCTGCACTAAAAATTAAAAGTAATAAAATAGAAAATGTACAAATCAATATACTAGTATAAGAATCAACTCTTCTCCTAGGAATATAATAAAAAATAAATAAACTGGCTACAACATAACTAAAAAACCAAAAACGAATACTTTTTAATCCCAAATATAAAAAAAATAAATAAAAAATCAAATCTAAAAATCGTATTTTTTTCTTACTAAAAATAAAAATAAATAAAACTAATAAACTGAATAAATAATAAATATAATGAGACAAAATATTTAAATTACTAGGTTGCCATTCAGCAATAGTAGAAATCATCAAATGATCTGCCATGTTTTGATAAGGATAAAATAACATAGCAATACCATGAGGATTTAAAGTAATTCCCAACATACATAATACACTAACTAAAAGATAAATAATAATCTGCTTTTTTGTTAAACGATGAGCTTCCACCTTAAGTAAAGAAAATTTAAATAATCCACAAAAAACTGCTAAAAAACATAAAAGATAACTTAAATTAGAAGAACCACCATGAATATTAGCCCATATGATACTAATAATGGGTAAAAAATATATTCTTTTTGATTCTGAATGATAAAAAAAATAAAAAATTAACCAAATAGAAATAGCAAATAATAGAAAACTTAAAAGCTGAGGTCTACCACTAAGTCCAGTGAATATCAAAGTAAAAAAGGAAGTCCAAAGTAAGCAAAAGGGAATATTCTTGAAATATTCTTTTTTTTGTACTCCAAATAAAAACAATAATAACGAAAGAATAATAAAAAATACATAAACAAATAAATGAAATTTTCCAAAAATAAGATTTAAAATATATAAAATTACTTCAAATAACCATTCATGAGAAATCCAAGTATAGTGATATAAACTCCAAGAAAAAATATCTTTAGTTAATATAGTAAAATTTTTTACCATATACTCTCCAGCTTTAAAATGCCAATAATAATCAATATCTACTCGTAAGAAAATCATTAAAAATAACGCAAAAGAAAAAAAATAAAGAAGTAAAGAAATAAAAAGTCGATGCTCAAACAAATATTTTTTAATCTTCATAATATAAACCTTTCTGATACAATCTTTCTTTAATTTTATTTTCTAACTCTTTACCAGAATATTTCTTACTAAGTCTACGATATAATTTATCTTTCTCTTTTTTAGCAATAGCCCTAGTATCTCCAAGATCAAGATATGACAACACCTCATTAATATGAGAAAGACTATATCCTAAATTTTGCAAATCATAAACAACTTTTTTTTGTAATACAACACCACCACGACTTTTATTACTCTTAATTAATCTATTTGCGATTTTTTCTATCCTCATAATCTGATCTTCTATTTTAAAAGCATCTAATTCCTCCACTACAATATCACTTAAAACGCCTTTATCTAATAACTCTTTCTTGATCTTTTCAGGACCCTTTAAAGTCGTAATCATTTGTTGATTAATATATGCTTTAGCAAAATTCCTATCATTTAGATATCCCTGAGCTAATAATTTTTCAATTGCTTTTTCTACATACTCCTGAGGATACTGTTTTTTAAGTAGACTCTTACGTAGTTCAGATATTGATTTAAATCTATTTTTTAAAGATTTTAAAGCAACATAATAAACATCACATTCCTGATTATAAATTAATATTTTATCTAATTCATCTTGTTCTATAGTGCCTTTAAATAATAATTCAAATTTCAAAATAACATCTTCATACAAACAGAAGTCTCTGTGAGAATCTAGATGCAATTCATATTGTCCATTTCTTTTCTTTTTGTATTTTTGTATTTTCATTATATCACCAACAATAGTATAACATATACAAAAAGAAAAAGTATGATATGAATCTGATTTCTTAAACAAATAAACACATTTTTATACGTGATTATTAAAAACTAAACAAAAATAAATAAGAAAATCTAAAACATTAAACAAAGAAGATTAAACAATAGAAAAAATAAATATGTACATAAAATTGAGTTAGTATATTCATTACAAAACATTCTAAAAATATTAAGATAATACCAGTCTTATTATACATTATCACAAACTGATAAAAATAAGATTATAACCAAAATTAAAAAGAACTATCTCCTGTAAAATACAAGAGATAGTTCTAATTATTTATAAACTATCCAACGTATAAGATTAAACTCATATTACTTATCTGCTTTTTTTATTGTTATAAGTCCTTCTGTAACTTCTTCCAATGCTCTACCAATATTTTTTGCACTCTTATATTCATTAGCAGACATCTGTAAATAACCCGTTTTAGAAATTTCTTTACTACGACGTGCTGCAACATGAACTAATTCATATTTTGAGTCAACAATATTCAATAATTTGTCAATAGAAGGATAAATCATTCATATCACACTCCCTATTATTAGAATAAAACACTCTAATAAAATAATCAAGCTAGCTGACAAAATTAGACACAATGTTTGACAAATATTCTAAATTACTGGATAACCCAAAAAAGATTTCTGATTAATTTGGAAATACAAAAGACAAAAAATCCCTAGAACAAAAAAAGAACTGCCCAATAACTTTATAAAATACATTTGTTTTTGATCATCCGTAGATAACTCATAAGCCTTATAATTTCTAATAAAATAATAAAGATAAATAAATAAATAGTAAACGTAAAAATTAAATTGGATTGCTTTTTATAATATAAATTATTTTCTTTTAAGAAAATCTCATCATTCAAATCCCCTATAATATTCAAACAAGAAAGAACAATAAAAACAAACCATAAAAAATTTTCAAAATGTAATCTCGAAACTTCACTATCAATATTCATAATAAATTATATTAAAAAAAATATTTTTTAATACAAAAAAGCGAACATTACATGCTCGCTAAAATAAAACTATCTAAATTGACAACAAGAACCACATTGAACATTACTTACTACATTTTCCTCAGAACAAGTATATTGAGGACGATATGTATGTCTAAACACATGATGATTAATAATTCTTGTATGAATAGGACATACATGTCCTTGCCCTTTTTTGATAGATTTAATTTTTAATTGCTTTATTTATTTCATCAAATAATGCAGAACACTTTTGATAATCTGAATTTCTTAAATCTATTTTTATTTTTTCTACCAATTCATTGCCATTATTTAATTTTGAAATTGCACTTATATATTTTGATGCTTTATTGTAAATATCTCTACTCTTTCCTTGTTTAATAATATTATAAAACTCATCTATAAAATGATCATATAACTTATCATTGTATTTACCTTTTAATATTTCTATATTATCTAACAATAAATATCTATAATTACTATCAATTAATAAATCCCATAACTTTTCTTGTTTTTCATAAAATTTATAAAGCTTAACAAGTAAGAAAATGTCTTTAGTTTTATTTTCTATAATACTAATAATTTTATCTTCAGTTAAATAATACCCTAAAATATCCAAATACTCAATATGTCCCAAACATAAATAACTATACAAATAATGATTTGTATTTATATCTTTATTTTCAAAATCAGTAACCCTAACAAATCTATATAATACATCTGGAATATACATTTTATTTCTAAAATAATTCTTTTCAATTAATTTCATAAAAGATCTATATAAATTCATAATATCATTACTATTTTCTACTATATAATCAATATATTGTAAATACTTAGCATTTTTCAACATTAAACTAGCACACTCTGTTATTGTAAAATCATTTAATAAATGAATGGCTATTAAAACATTTGATTTTGGAACTGTATTTTTAATACTATAATGTTTTAAACTATCTAAATAATTTTCTAATATTTTACAAAATTCATAAATTTCTTCACTACTTTTATTTTTTTTATAAAAGTGAGCAATCCATCTATAATCAGAATAAACTGATAATTTTTCATTTAATAATATTTTATCTATTTGTAATTGTAATGATTTATTTTTATATAGTTCCTCTATTTTTCTTTTTTCTCTAACATTTAATATTTCTTTATCAAAATCATTATAATCATAATTATAATAACCAGTTAGATCTTGAACTCTTTTGTTTAATCTATCTAAAAATACAAATTCATCACTATTATTCTGTAAATATTTTTTATAATTCTTTCCTAAATATAAGTCATATGTTCTTTTCTCATTATTTTTAAGTTCTGTTAACAATGTTTGTTTTAATTCTTCTATACTCAAATCATCAACATATTTTTCTAATACTACATCAAAAAATAATGGTTTTTCAAAATTAGAAGATTTAATATAATCATAATAATAATCTCCATCGCCATAATAACTATCATATCCATAGTAGTCGTCTTCGTCGTCTTCATCATAATCACTATTCAGCCAAGATTCATAATCATCTACTTCATCAGGAAACAATTCAAAATATAATGCCGTCATATGCTTACAAGTAATATTTCCATTTGCGTGAGGACAATCACAATATGATTTTCTAGGATGTTCTATATCTATCTTTACATAATAAGGATTTTTTAAACTTCCATCAACATATCCTTCAAATTCATGATCATTTAGTTGTTTTACATTATTAACTTTGTTGTGTTTATAATAATCATATCCTCTACTAACTGAAGAACTACTAGCGCTTGTAAGAATGCTCATACTACCACCTCTTGATATATTATTATATCATGATTTTAATAATAAGTATTAAAAGTAACCTTAATATTTATAGTTTTATCTTCAAATATTTCTATTTTATCAATTAAATTAATTATTAGTTCTCTACTAGGTTCTTTCATAGATAAAAAATTATTAATATACTCATTAATCATTTTGCTTTTAGATTCTTCATTAATTTTTTCATTAATAGTATTATTTAACTCGTTATATCTTTTTTGTTTTATATTTAATTCATTTCCTAATTTTACTTTTACTCTTTCAAATTGTTCTTCGGTTATTTTTTTATTTAACTTATCGATATAAATAATATCTAAATTATCATTTATTTGCTTAATATCATTAGTTAGCATCTCTAACTCTTTTTTATTTTTTAACATGTTATCTACAGATAAATTATTTAAAACATCATTTTTAATTTTATCTTTGTTAATATAGTTTAAACACATATCAGTTAAAGAATTAATAATTACTTTTTCTAATTCATCATAGTTATTTGAATGAGTTGTACATAGTCTTTGTTTCATATAAGTTCTGTAATAATTACAGATAGTATAACATCTATTATCTTTTTTTCTTCTTGATTGTATTGATATCCTATGGCCACAATCCCCACAATACAAAAGGCCATCTAATAAATGAATTTCTTTTTTTTCATTTCTTCCCTTATTTTTAGGTATTCTTTTTTGTACTTCATAAAAAGTATCTTTATCAATAATTGCTTCGTGGGTATTTTCTACTATTATATAATCTTTAGGATTATTTCTAATAACCTTTTTAACCTTATAATTTACCTTACTTCGTCTATTTTGTACCATATCACCAATATACATCTGATTTGTTAAAATATCTCTTATTGTTTTAGAATGCCACTCTCCATATTTTAAATTATAATTACTTTTCCATTCAAAACTATAATACCCTGCAGGTGTTTTTACTCCTTGATTAGTTAATTGCTTTGCTATCTTAAAAAATGATAATCCTTCTAAACACATATCAAATATTCTTTTTACAACTAATGCTTGTTCTTCATTTACCACTAAATGATTTTTATCATCTGGATCTTGCTCATATCCAAATGGAGTTCTACCTCCTACCCATTTTCCTTCTTTTTGTTTTGCTTTTAAACTAGATTTAATCTTTTTAGAAATATCTTTAGCATACATATCATTCATAATTGCTTTAAATGGTGCTATATCATTATTTGAACTATCTAAAAATGTATCTATATTATCAGTAACAGCAATATATCTAACATTATGCTCCGGAAAATATTTTTCTATCAAATTACCTGTTCCAATATAATCTCTACCTAGTCTTGACATATCCTTAGTAATAACCATATTTACTTTACCTAATTCTATATCATTTAATAGTCTATTAAAATCAGGTCTATCAAAATTAGTTCCACTATATCCATCATCAATATAAATATCATAAACTCTTAAATTATTTTCTTTAACATATTGAAGTAATAAACTTTTTTGATTTGTAATACTCTCACTCATCATTACTTTATCATCATCTTCCCGAGATAATCTTATATAAATACCAGCATTATATACCTTATTTATACTCCTTAACAATTCTTACCTCCTTCTAGAGATAAATAAGTACATGATGATGTTACCTCTCTTTTTTTATTTTTACAAATCATCTGAATATATTTTTTTAGTTCTTTATTTAAAACATTTATTAAGATATCATTTATATCATTTTCATTATTAAAAATAAAATTTATTTTGTACTTATCCATAAATTTTGTACACCTCACTTAAACTTATGGATAAATTATTAGTTTTAGTAATACTAAATCGTGTAAATATTATATTACACATTAATTTAGTATTACTTATAAGCATTCACCTCTTTATAAATTATTCTTTTAAATTTCATATACATCATCTCCTTTCACGATGCATGCTAGCTCATAGATTAATATTTGTCAAATCATATTTCCCTAATTATTTAATTTAATCATCCTAACTTTAATTAATTTTTAATAAATCTAAACAAGCAGGATAAGATGATGACCCCATAATATAAAAAGAACCCTTATAAAATAAGGATTCATTATGGTGTCATTCTTATTTTGCACTTGCAAAATTCATCCTACTTTGTAGGTTGATATAAAGGATAAAGTCTTATTTTATAAGATATTATACCATATAAAAAAGATCCTACATTTAATAAATTATTCATTTTTGTAGGATGTTAGTTTTTTTCAATTATTTTCTTCTATTTCAAAGTCTAATAGTTCTTCACACATTTTTTCATATAAATCTTGTTCATGTTTAATAGTATCAATTAAGAACATTTTATCATTTTCATATTCTTTTAAACCTCTCATGTAATAAGGTTTATCATCATCTAATATAATAAATGGCATAATGTTATTTTTTAGGCATTCTTTAAACATTATAATTCTACCAACACGACCATTTCCATCACCAAATGGATGAATTCTTTCAAATCTAAAATGAAAATCAACTATATCTTCTAAAGTAATGTTAGTTTTAGAATTATATTCATTTAATAATTCTTCTATTTCTTTTTCCACATCTTCTGGAGCGGTAGTATTAATAACATTAACTACACCTATTATATTAGGAACAACTTTAAATCCGCCAACATTATATCTGGGATTTTCTTCATCACTAGTATTTCTCTTTAAAATCTTATTCATTTCAATTATCATGTCTTTAGTTAGTAATTTATCTACATTATCTAACATATAATCAAATAATTTAAAATGATTTTTAGATTCGATTAAATCATCTAGTTTAATTAAATCGTCGCTTTTAGGAACAAATGAAGATGTATCGAATATTGCTTCAGTTTGATCACTAGTTAATCTACTACCTTCAATTTTATTTGAATTATAAGCAAAATTGACTTGTGAATAATGATATATATTACCTTTAAATTTAGATTCTTTTTGTTTAATTAATTCATTTTTGATTTTATTTATATCCATAAAAATACCTCACTTTCTATTTTCAACTACTTTATATTCCATATAATATCTACTATCAGTTTCTTCCTTTATATTAAAACCTATTTTATTATATAAATTAAATGCTTTAATATTATCTTTGTATACCCATAAGTATACATTACTATTTGATTTAGATACAACATCTTTAATAATTGATGTTCCAATTCCTTTATTTCTATATTGTTCTTCAATAAATATTTCATCTAATAGTAAACCATTTTCATTTTTAGTTATCAAAAAACTTCCAACTATAATATTATTTAAAACAATATTTTTATATTCAAAGATTTGATTTGATATAGTTTTATTAACATAATTATTTATTTTTTCAACTTCCTCTTTATCTAAATCTTTTGCATACTCAAATATAGTATTTAATTTATATTTTTTTATTCTTTCTATATCTTTTATGGAAGCATTTTCTAATTTATATTTGTTATAACACATATAAAATTTTAATTCATCTTCTTGTTCTACAATAAATCCAATATTTTTATACAAATTAACAGCAACTTTGTTTTCTTTTAATACATTTATGAATATTTCATAATCTCCAAGCGAATATATTTCTTTTATTATTACTTTTATTAATTTTTTTGCAATACCTTTATTTCTAAAATTAATATCAATATATAATCCATCAATCAAGTATTTATCATCTATTTTTTTAGCAAATATATATCCTATTGGTTTGTTTTCATTTTTATATAAAAGGAGAATATTTTGATTATTGATCATATTAATAAAATAATCTTTGACAACAAATTTTTCATCTATAGTAGTATCATACTTTCTTTCATCTTGAATTAATAAAGTCAAAAAGTTATCACATATTTTACAGTCATCAATACTATTTACTTTTATAATCATTTATATTCACCTTCTCTAATAAAAAAATATTATATATCTATTATATCACACAAAAAGACATTTCTTATCAAAATGCCTTTAGTTTGTACTTATTTTCTCTCAGATATTTTGATATATCATAAATTATCACTCTTGTGGAACTTCATGAACAATTGTTTTATGAATACACTTTTGTTGAACACCTTCTTGTACTGGACAGCTAATATTAGCATTCATAGCCATGCCAGAATTCATTTGACCATTCATATTAATATCAATATTCATATCGTTATCTACTACATTATTATTACCATTAACAGTAGAATTAAAATCAAAGTTATTTTGATCAAACATTATAATTACCTCCTATATCTTATCTTATGTGAAAAAGGTAATTAGAAAACGACATATGCCTAAAAAAAATACTCTAATAAAACAAAAATTACCAGAGTATAATCTTAAAAAGGTAACTTCATATTTCCATTGGAAAATTGCTTCATCATTTTCTTCATCTGATCAAATTGTTGCAATAATTTATTTACTTCCTGAACAGAAGTGCCACTACCATTAGCAATTCTACTTTTTCTACTCGCCTTAATTATTTCAGGATGACGTCTTTCTGTAGGAGTCATAGATAAAACAATAGCTTCAATATGAGCAAGTTGTTTTGGATCAATCTTAACATTATTAAGTCCCATCTTTTTAGCCCCAGGAATAAGTTTTAGTAAATTTTCTAAAGGACCCATTTTTTTCATCTGTTTCATAGTAGATAAAAAATCTTCCAAATCAAATTTCCCTTGTTGCATTCTTTTAGCAGTTTTTTCTGCTTCTTTTTCGTCAATAGCCTCGGTAGCCTTTTCAACCAAAGAAACAATATCTCCCATACCAAGAATACGACCTGCCATACGCTCAGGATCAAAGGAATCTATACCATCAAGTTTTTCAGATACACCAATAAACTTTATAGGGACATTAGTAAGATGACGGACAGATAAAGCAACTCCTCCCCTAGTATCACCATCTAATTTAGTTAAAACAACTCCAGTAAGAGGTAATCTTTCATTAAATCCCGTAATTACATTAATAGCATCTTGACCCATCATAGAATCAATTACTAATAATATTTCATTAGGTTTTACATCAATCCTAATATTTTCAAGTTCATCCATTAGCTCTTCATCAATATGTAAACGTCCTGCAGTATCTATAAGAACATAATCAAAATTATTGTCTTTAGCGTAACTAATGGCATTTTTAGAAATTTCTACTGGATTACCAATTCCTTCATCATAAACCTCAATATTTAATTGTTTACCAATTTGTCTTAATTGATCAATTGCAGCAGGTCGATAAACATCACAAGCAACAAGCAAAGGTTTCTTAGAATGCTTTTTTCTCAAAAAATTAGCAAGTTTACCAATTGTTGTTGTCTTTCCAGACCCTTGTAAACCAACTAACATTAAAATAGTCGGATTTCCTTTTAAATAAATTCCTTGCTGTTCACCACCTAACAATTGAGTTAATTCATCTTTTACGATTTTAACAAATAACTCGCCCGGATTAATACTACTAACAACCTCTTCACCCAAAGCTTTCTCCTTAACAGAATTAGTAAATTCTTTAACTACTTTATAATTAACATCTGCCTCTAATAAAGCTAATCTTATTTCGCGCATCATATCAGATATATTATCTTCAGTTATTTTTCCATATCCCTTTATTTTATGAATCGCATTTTGTAAACGATCTCCTAAACTTTCAAACATAATATCACCTAATAAGCATTATACAAAAAAAAAAGAAGCAAGTAAAGACACACTGCTCACTAATATCATACCAAAAATTACTAATCCGTTTCTTAACAATATAAATAAATTAAAAGATACAAATACTACATCATCTTTCATATAATTACTACTAATATAAATACAATCAGAAAATCGACTTTAATCAGTACCCTGCGTAATAGTTACTAATGGAGTCCCATTAGGAGTTACAACACCAACAGAATTTACACTTTGATTATTATTGCCAATAGAACTATCAAAAGAAAAAGCAGACGAATTATTAAAATTAGCATTTTGATTAATTAAAGAATCAGAAAGTTCTAAATCAGGAGTAAAAGAGTCAGTCATCTCAACCAACGGTTTAGGCATGCTTGGCAAGGATCCAAAATCCGTGGAAAGAGATTGAGAATCAACTTTACTGATATCCGGACTAATATTATCAACAATATCATTATTTACCAACTCTAAATTAGGAAGTTTCTGAAAAACATTAGAAGAATCAATTGATAAATTAGGATTCATTGTTGGAATAGTTAAAGATGGTGTAGAAGGAATAGATGGATTATCTACCTTTGAAACAGTTGTATTACTAGAGTAACTACTTTCATTACCATTCCATACAGAAACAACATCACAATTTCCACTCCATGGTGCTGGATTAGGCATCTCTAATTTACATATTAATGGTATCTTAAATGCCATACCAAACCCTAAACATGTACCCGATTGTAAAGTCTTTTGTTTTTCTACAATTTCATCGCTAATATTAGGAACCATTTTACGAATATAATCAACATCTGTTGGGTGATTCATTTTAAAGATTAAAAAATTAGAACACTGAGAAATAACAGTATCAGAAAGTTCTACTGGTCTTTGAGAAATAAGCCCCAACAACACTCCATATTTACGTCCTTCTTTTGCAATACGTTCGAAAATATTATAACCAATCAAAAACCTGTCAGTATCATTTTGAATATAACGATGTGCTTCCTCTACTACAATATGAAACGGAATACTCGCTCTATCCTTTAATCCCTTAGCAAATTCAAAAATAAGCCTAGAAAAAATCTTAGTAATAACTTTGGCAAAATCATCATCAACATCATCTAAATTAAAATTAACCATTTGATACTTTCGCCCATTACTAATTAACAAAGAAGATAAATAACTCTCTAAAGAAATATAATCCGGAACATCAAAAAATTTAGCATATTCACCAACAATTAAAGCATGTAGACGAACTTTAATCGTAACCGCATCACCATAAGTATTTTCATTTCTCAACCAACCTTCACTAATCAAAGTAAAATTAAGAGCTTTTTCTAAAGTATCTAAAGTATAAAATACTCCACCCTGTGGTTCATAATTATCATATTCATTTTTAATAAAAGAAGAAACATATTCAGTAAGTAACACACTCTCAGAAAACTGGCCTTGTGAATCAATCAAAAAACATTCACGAAATTTTCTAGTATACCCAATTCCTTGTACAGAGGCTTCCAAATTAAATTGTGGAGTAGAACAACTTGCTAAAATAGAAAATATTTCATTTCTTTTATTAGGAGATGTTTCGTTTGTGTAAAGAATTGTCATAATTGCCTTAGCTATCAAATGATTTTTATAATTGTTAGCATCCATATCATTTTGAGAAAAAATCAAAGCCAATTTTAACATTCTCTCAATAATTGGCAGTTGAGAATGATTTGTAGCTTGCAATAACAAAGCCAAATCACTTGCATTAAGTAACCAAATAGGTAACCGCAATTTTTCACCAATACCATCCACTTCATTTGTACTGAAAAAGCGATAATGATAATTAGGATTGATAGAATTTAAATTTTTAAATGCATTATAATACTCTCCCGATGAATCAAATAATAAGATGTTTGCTTTATATGGAAATAATCTCTCATCATGGAACATATTTTGAAAAAGTCGTGACACCCCACAAGATTTACCACTACCACTATTCCCAAAAATAGCAAAATGATTGCTAAAAAAATTATTAACATCTAAATAAACGGGAAAATCGTTATAAAATGGACTAACACCAAATTTCATATAACCAAATTTATCTTCACCAACAATCATAGGAATCTCTGTCTGATTAATAACGCGGATAGAAGCGTCCAATGCAGGCTTACGTATAGTACCACCAATTAATTTACCATTAACTATCTCACCTAAAAAACGAGCTTTAACAATGTCCCCATCTAAATCATCGACTTCACCTAACACCATCTTATCTTTATCTTCAAAAATAAGATGTAAATTCATTAAATTAACTGTTAAATTAGCTGAATCTTTCAAACGAATATTTGCAGAATGATCACTAATATAAACAATTCTATCAAACATAATAATCCCCTCTATTCATATTCTCCTATTATAATCAATATTATATCTTTTTTTTTACACTTTTACAAGAAAAAACAATAACATTATGCTTACAAGATTATAGTGTTACAATTGATATAAAACATTTCTATATAAAAAAAATAATTCAAGTCGTATAATTGAGTTAACGAAAAACTATTATAGAAAGAACTTGA
>CALVXD010000068.1 GCA_944368815.1 uncultured Bacilli bacterium | reverse complement strand
CATCGCTTACCCAAACTTCATTGGGGCGGGAAACATGGAATTGTTGTTGTAAGATGTTATTCTTTCGTTCCAGTTGTTGCTTGTAAAGTGTTTTTGCGCAGGCTCTGATTGAAAATAAGCCGTTTTGGTGCATGATTTTTGCAACAGTAGATTCGGAAATAGCATAGCCGCGATCTTTTAATATTGCATAAATTTTACTGCTTCCGAAAACTTCATTGTTCTCATGAAAGATTTGTTCTATAATGGGTGTCATTTCAGATTGTTTTTTGGCAGCTTTTGTGTTTCCGTTTTTGTTTCGCAAGAGATGATTGTAATAGCTGCCTTTTGCAACATCAAGGGCTTCACATAATGTGTTAACGTTATATTCAGTAGAAAGCGCTTTAATCACTTCGTATTTTTTTGATAGAGGTGCGCTGGGGGTGTATGGAGAACGTTTCAGTATCTCGATCATTTTCTGTTGTCTTTCGCATTTTTGTTCTAAATCGTGCAGGTAACGAAAATTCGGCGATTTGCCTTTGTTGAACGAATTGTTGCGTTGTTGGATCCACGCATAAACGGTCGTTCTGGACACGTTCAGACTCTTAGAAATTTTTGAAATTTGTTCGCCGTTTAAGTATCGGTTGACAACAGTTGCTTTCACTTCTTCCAGGTGTTTGTTCATAATTTTGCTCCTGTTTAATGATAGTAAGCAAAATTATAGCATATTTGAAAATTTTTAGGGTTAAATGAAGAATCTATTAAATTTCGTAAAATAGTAAAAGCAGAGCCCTGTTAGAACATCTTTTTTGCATATCATGTGAGCTGTCTTGAAAAAAATAACAAAATATGATATAATATTCATGTGCTCAAAGTTAAAAATGCTTATGTTGCAGGAGAGATGAAAGAAATGAATAAGCCGCAATATATAGATTGGTTAATTGAAGAAAAAGGGGTTGTGCTTGAAGGAACGCATGAGGTGCAGAGCTATAGAATCGATTATAGTGATGATTCGGAAGTGATAGATGATTGGGCGTTGCACATTAGAAGAAACTATATTAAGGATCAAGATTTGGCAGAAAGCGCTGAGCTAAACGGTATGACAGTAGAACAATACCTTAAAAAGTATATTATACCACAAAAAGAGGAACCACTTGGTTCTACTGCCAGATCAGGAGAAATTGCAGAGATAGTAGTTTCAGATTTGTTAGAGTTTGTTATGGGATATACAGTTCCAAGGTATAAACAAATTAATCGATCAGGTAAGAACAATTCTGAACATGGAACGGACATTATTGGGTATAAGTTTTATAAAAAGGATAAGTTGCCTAATGAGAAAGATGAACTTGTTGCGACTGAAGTAAAAGCAGAATTGACATCAGAAGGATATGATTCACTGAAAAAAGCAATTAAAGACTCAAGCAAAGATGAGTTTCGTTTAGCGAGAACAATAGAATATTGCAGAAAAATGATGCAATATCAAAATGATTCTAAATGCAGTAGGGAGATCTCAAGATTTTTATTTAAGCCGGAAAATAATTATAAGATTATTTACATTGCAGCAGGAATTAGCAGCAGGACTACTGTTGATGAAAATATTATCTTAAATACAGACGGAGAAGAAGTAAAAATAAGCAATGGACAGGCTATATTTTTTATTCACGGGCAAAAATTGATGGATCTAACTCACAAAATATATGAGAGGTGCTTGCGATGATATTTGCAGAAAAATCAAGATGGATGCTTAAATATCAAAAGGCAAAAGCTAAACTAGTTGAGTACGATGTAAAAAGAGAAGATTATCCGCATTTCCCACTAAATTCTAATGACTTATCTTTTTCTACAACATATATTTTATCAAGATACGCGGAAAGCATCATTGAAGATGATGATAAAAATAAAAGCGAATTTAGAAGATTTCTTTGTGAAACCGCACAATATTATGATGCAGCAGTAAGTTCGGAAGACAGAAGTGGCTATGATATAGATTTTCTTCTTTCAGGCTCGACTGCCTATTTCTTTTCAAATAATTTCGGTAGTTCTAAGGTTTTGTTGCAGAAAACATTTGGAAAAGTAGATAAAACAAAAAAAACGGCACCAATATTCCTAACAAGACTACTTGCCTTTTTGTTCAATAACGTCCCTTTAGAATCTTTGAAAAATGAAGATGAATATTCAAGATTGAATAATGCAGTAAAGATGTATTTTGAAACAGGGGAAGGAAGTTGCGAGGTTGAAAAACTTTCATTCGACTATCGAAAGGCAGTGTATGATAAAGGAGATATTGACGAAGTTTTTTATGTAGATCTATTTATAGCAGTCCTGTTTCTGTCAATCAACAGATCTGCATGGAAATTATTGCCGAGCTATACTGGTCTATCGGAACAATCTTGGAATAATTATTTGCGCAGTAAAAATGGATTAAAGATGTTGTGGTCGGCTCAGCAACTCATAGGCGAGGCTAATATATTGCGCGGAATGAATGGGATTGTCCAGCTTCCTACAGGTGTAGGAAAAACAAAGAGCATTGAGTTGATTATTCGTTCGGCATTCATTAAACAAAGAGCTTCGATTGTTGTAATTGTTGCTCCGCTTAGAGCGCTTTGTAATGAAATTACATTGGATATGATGAAAGCTTTCGGCAAGGAGATTAAAATTAATCAATTTTCTGATGTGCTTCAAGAAGATATTGTTTTTTTTTGATGATCCCGATTGCAAACAAATTGTTGTATGTACGCCAGAGAAACTCAGTTACATTGTCCATCATCAAAAGGATGTTGTCAACATAGTGGATCTTTTCATATTTGACGAAGCACATAT
>CALVXD010000067.1 GCA_944368815.1 uncultured Bacilli bacterium | reverse complement strand
ATTTTTTTGTTAAAAATCTCTTGCAAAATTTCTTTTTTTAAGTGATAAATAGAACGAACAAAAAGAGCCATTAAATGTATTTAATTTGTTCGCTACTGACTTTAGTATGCTGGTTTGAATAGTTATAAGTATAAAAAATTAAAGTCGCTTAAAATGACTTTAAATTGATTATATAGTATATGCAATATTTAAATGGAGGATTGGTAATATGTATATTACTAATACAACGGAAGATGTAAGAAAATTAGTTGAGGAACTAGAAAGAAAAAATGATATCTGTAAATTAAAATTTATTATTTATATTTTTAATTTATTAAACAATAATCAGATTAATGACAAGAATGAGCCTAATCCAGATTTAGTAGAAGATGATAATTTAAAAATATTTAATTTAGAGGCAATTGGTCTTTCGCTTAATGCTTGTACGATTTTATTACAATATTTTGCTATGATTTATAATGGCATGACTAATAGTAAGGATGCTTATGAGGATAATGAAACCGTTATGGGTATTACTTATAGCAAGGAAGATCAAAATATTGCATCCCAATTTGAAAAGTTAGATTATAATGAGAAACTAGATGTTTTTAGTGAAATTATTATTAGATATGATAATGAAACTTTCTTTGATGAAAAAACTTTAGTTTTATCATTTGGTTCAGAGTTAGATGGATTTAATATTGCTAAAATGATTAAAGATTTTAAAGAATAATTTTAGTCCATAGAATGTTATTTGAAAACTTAATATTTTAGATAGTGTTCTATGAGTGATTCTATCTTCATTAACAAATATTAAGTTTTTAAATTTTTATTGGAACTCAATATTTGAGTTCTTTTTTTCATTTATTCAAATATGTTTAAATGAGGAGGGAACACTTTGAAAAACGATCTTTCCATTGATATAGCTAAAAAAGAATTACAAAAAGCAATTATCAATGAACTTTGTAAAAAAGATGTAATAGATTTTTGTCAATGTAATAGTATCGTTAAAAAGTTAGATGAAGATATCATGAAATTTGAAAATAAGTTGGAAAAAAAAGAAGATAATGGGAATATGGTAGTTAAAATTCCACTATAAATATAAGGAGGAAAAACGATGTTACTGAATTTGTATTCAATAAGAAATATTTTAGCACAGGGGAAAAAACTTATTGATTTACCACTTCGTGTTACATATTATGCACGTGTATCAACTGATCGTGATGAACAGTTAAATTCATTAGAAAATCAAGTTATGTATTTTGAAAATTATATTAAATCACAAACGAATTGGATATTTGTGAAGGGTTATGTTGATGAGGGAATAAGTGGAACTAGTGTCAACAAACGTGATAATTTTTTAAAAATGATAAATGATGCTAAAAATGGTATGTTTAATTTAATATTAACAAAAGAAATATCAAGATTTTCTAGAAATACAGTTGATAGTATAAAATATACGCAAGAATTATTATCTTATGGGGTAGGTATATATTTTTTAAATGATAATATAAATACTTTTGATTCGGATTCAGAACTTCGTTTAACTATCATGTCTAGTATTGCTCAAGATGAGATTAGAAAATTATCAGAAAGGATTAGATTTGGATATAAAAGGAGCATAGAAAAGGGTGTTGTACCTGGAAATGATAATTTTTATGGCTATAAAAAGAATAAAGGTAAATTAGAAATAGTTGAAGAAGAAGCAAAACTTATTAGATTAATTTTTAATGAATATTCAAAAGGTGAAATGGGAACTCAAAGATTAGGACATTACTTATATAATGAATATAATATTATTAGCAAGACTGGGAAACCACTTGCTGGAACTGTAATTGGCAGGATAATTAGAAATCCAAAATATAAAGGTTATTTTTGTGCTCATAAAGAAACAACAGTTGATTATCATTCAAAAAAAAGAATTAGATTTAAACCAGATGAGTGGATAGTGTATAAAGATAATGAAACGTGTCCACCAATAGTTTCAGAGGAAATTTGGGATAAATGTAATGAAATATTAAATAAAAATTCACAAAATTATCAAACTAAAACAAGAACTAATATGAAATATGCTTTATCTGGCAAAATAAAATGCTATCATGATGGAGCGACATTTATAAAGGGAGCTTATAAAAATAAACGGATAGGTGCCATAAGTAAATATTGGGGGTGTTCTAATTATAGAAAATATGGTAAAGAAAAATTAAATGGGTGTAAAACACCTATAATTCATTATGAAGAATTATTAGATATATTCAAAAAAATAGCAGAAAATATTTTGAGTAGCGAAAATGATCTAATGAAAGAAATATACAGTTTAGTTAGTGAAACTGAAAATAAATCTGATTATTCAAGAGAAATTAATGAGTTAGATAAAAAAATCAATGAAATAAAAAATGCTAGATCAGAGTTAATAAACATGAGGGCAAGAAAGGAAATTGAAGGGGATGAGTATAATGAGATACGAGAAAAGTATAATAATGAGTTAACATTCTTAGAAAAACAAAAGCAAAATTATCTATCAAAAAATACAGAAATTGACTATAAATCAAATGTTAATATATTTTTTAAAAAAATACACAATATAATACTTGATGATGATGAGAGTGTATTTAGAATTTTTGGCTCTATAATAGATACCATATTAGTGGAAAGACTTGAGCCAGAAGATGATAATACTCATAAAGTAATGTTGCATTTTAAATTAAATATAGCCCGCTACAATAATAGTAGCCTAAATTTAGATGACTTTTTACTGCTTTTTAGTAACAGCGAGAGATGCTATGGTGGCTATGGCTGAGAGAATTGCGGGAACCGAAGAAGCATTTGTAGAACTTATGAATAAAAAGGCAAGTGAATTAGGACTTAAAAATACCAACTTTAAAAATTGTACAGGACTAGATGCTGAAAACCATTATTCTAGTGCTAATGATATGGCTTTAATTGCTAAAGAAGTAGTTAAACATGATAAAATACTTGAGTTTTCAGGTACTTATGAAGATTATATAAGAGAAGGTACTGATAAAAGTTTCTGGTTAGTAAATACCAATAAAGTCGTGTTTATATTTTGCAATAAAATCAATTATTGTTAAACGTAAATACAATTAGACTTGTATTT
>CALVXD010000066.1 GCA_944368815.1 uncultured Bacilli bacterium | reverse complement strand
ATTAAAATATATCCCTATCATTTTCACTAATTATTGATTAATAAAAATACTATCATTTTCACTAATTATTCACAAAATAACCAACATATTAATTAAAAATGTTGACTAACCTTATATTTTTTGATAGAATTAATATGCGATTTAATTTGAGGAGGGATAATCATGGCAATAAAAGTAACAAGTAAAAGAACAAAATCTGTAAATAATAGACCTAACTGTTTAAAAATAACTAAAAGAAAACAAAAAGTAAATTTACAAAACATTACAGTTAATGGTGTTAAAATTAAAACAAGTGCTAGAGAAGCTAGAACTTTAAAGAAAGCTGCATAAGTGAGTTATCTCACTTTTTTTATTTGATAAAAAAAGAACTATTACTAGTCCTTATTCATCTTTAAATAATTTTACTATAACTGGTTTTAATAATTCTATTATTATAAAAGCAATTACATTAACTATAACTACAAATAACATTTGTGATATAGTAATACTTACAAGTCCAAATATTTTACCAATTGGTGTAAAGAATACAACTGCTTGAATAATTAATAAAATTAGTATTCCCATATTTAAATATTTATTACTAAATAATCCTCTTTGATATATAGGTTCTTTTAAAGAACGACAGTTATATGCAAAAACAAATTCATTTATAATTATACTAAATAACGCTAATGTCTGAGCAATAGATACTCCTAAATCTAGATAATGATAATATATATATAAACTAATTAACGTTTCTAATATAACAGAAACAATTAGAAAAGCACTAAAGAAATTAGTAAATATTCTTTTATTTAATCCATTAGGTTTTCTTTTCATTATATCTTTAGAAGCCCCTTCAAATGCTAGTGTTATTGAAGGAATAGTATCTGCTACTAAATCAATATATAATACATGGATTGCTGATATAATTGTATTACCTGTTAACATTCCAAATAATATTATTGCTATTTCTGTAAAATTACTAGATAAATTATATAATATATTTGTTATAACATTATCATATATTCTTCTTCCTTCTGATATAGCAACTGTTATTGTATTAAAAC
Organism: uncultured Bacilli bacterium; assembly: GCA_944368815.1. Lineage (GTDB taxonomy): Bacteria > Bacillota_I > Bacilli_A > RF39 > UBA660 > CALVVX01. The sequence continues at coordinate 2,111 of CALVXD010000066.1, read as the reverse complement.
TATCATCAAGTAAAATAATATCAGCAGTATCCTTTGTAACATCAGTACCACTTTTACCCATTCCAATACCAACATTAGCAAGTTTTATTGCAGGAGCATCATTTACTCCGTCTCCAGTCATTGCTACTACTTTACCTATTTTTTGAAAAGATTCAACTATTTGTAATTTATTTTCGGGACTTACTCTTGCAAATACAGAGTATTTTTTTATATATTTAATTAATTCTTTTTGACTAAGTCCCTCTAGTTCTATTGCATTTATACATTCTTCTTCACTTTTACATATTCCTACTTCTTTAGCAATTGAAGTTGCTGTAGTTAAATTATCTCCCGTTAACATAATAGTTCTAATATTAGCACTTAAACATTCTTTTATAGATTCTTTAATATTATCACGAACTGGATCTTTTAATCCAATTAACCCTAGTAATATTAAATTATTTTCTTCTTCATTATATTTATCCTCATCAATGTTTGTATTATCAATTACTTTATACGCAAATGCTATTACTTTAAGTCCAAAACTAGCCATTAAACTTTCTATTTCTAGATGTATATCTTTTACTTCTTTATTTATTTTAGTAACACTACCATCAATTAAAACAGAATTACATTTATTTAATATAGCACCTAAACTACCTTTTGTATAAATTACTTTTTTATTATCTACTTCATAGATAGTACTCATCATTTTTCTATCAGAATCAAAAGGCAATTCAAATAGCTTTTTATTTTTACCACTTTTTATATTATTATCTTTTAAATAATTTTTTAAAGCAACATCAACAGAGTCTCCATTGTAAGTATTTTTATCACTAATAACGGCAGAATTTGCATAATCAATACATTTAATAAACTCGTTATTATTTTTTAATTCCGTTATAGATATTTCTTTTAAATTAGAATATACTTTAATTACTTCCATTTTATTTTCTGTTAAAGTACCTGTTTTATCAGTACATATAACTTCGGTAGAACCAAGTGTTTCTATAGCTGCTAAATTTCTTACTATTGATTTTTTCTTAGCCATTTGACTGACACCAATAGATAGAGTTGCTGTTATTGCAATAGGTAAACACTCAGGAACACTAGCTACAATCATAGAAATACATAACATTATAATATTCATAAAAGTATAACCTTTAATTATTCCATAAAGTAAAACAAATGTAATTAATATAGAGGCCACTACTAAAATAAACTGACTTGTCTTTTTTACTTTTACTTGAAGTGGTGTTAATGGTTCTTCATTATTATCCATAACAGAAGCAATTTTCCCTAGTTCTGTATTCATTCCGGTTGCTACTACTACGGCTTCTACTTTTCCTGTAACAAGTACTGTTCCAGAATATACCATATTACTTCTATTAGAAAGAAGTACATCATTATTAATTACTTCATCATCTTTACTTACACTTTCACTTTCTCCGGTTAAAATGGATTCATCAGTTTTAGCAAAATAACTTTTTACTATTCTAGCATCTGCTGGTATTTTATCACCTGACTCAAGTATTATATAGTCTCCCACTACTAAGTTTTTAGCATTTATTTCACTATGCTTATTATTTCTTTTAACAGTTACATAATTAGCAGAATACTTTTTTAATTTACCAATTGCATCTTCTGCTTTTGATTCTTGTAAAAACCCCATAAAACAATTAACTAAAGTTGTACCTAAAATAACTATTGGTTCTAAAAAATCCTCTTTATTAATTATTGCATATATTAAAGATAAAATACCTACTACTAAAAGAAGGATTATCATTATATTTTTAAACTGATCTAAAAATATTTGTAATTTAGTTTTCTTATCTTTTTCTACTAGAACATTTTTGCCATATATCTTTTGTAATTTCTTTACTTTAGATAATGACAATCCCTTATTTGATGTTTCTAACTCTTTATATATTTCTTCAATACTTTTCTTATATGCATCTTTCATTTACATCACCTGATTCTATTTTCTATAACTATTATAACATTTTTTTATATATTATCACAAAAAAAGAAGACTTTTTTTAGTTATTTGTCTTCTCCCGAGTTTGACAGTTAGTAAATAAAAAAGTCTTCTAGATCTTGAAAAATCTAGTTTTTTTGTATTTTTATACTTG
>CALVXD010000065.1 GCA_944368815.1 uncultured Bacilli bacterium | reverse complement strand
AATTATACATTATATTTTATAGAGTTCCAACTACTTTACACCACTTATGTACAATTTTTAAGCGATTGCCTTATCAAGAAAAATGTCTTTACTTATTCATATTAAAAGACTAAAGAATAAACTCTTTAATCTTACTTTTTGAAATACCAGTTACTTTAGATATATCATCATATGAAAAATTATTATTTAGCATATTTATTACAATTTGTTTTTCTTTTTGACGAATTCCTTCTTTCATTCCTTCTTTCATTCCTTCTTTCATTCCTTCTTTCATTCCAACTTTCTTTCCATCTTTAATTCCTTTCCTCATTCCTTTCTCATATGCTTCTTCTTTCAAAGTATTTTGAATTCGTATGTCTTCTGCTTCATAATCCCACAAGTTTTCCAAAGTAAACATTCCATTTTTCTTTTTAATTTCTTTAATTAATTCTTCTTGACTATCAAACATAAGTAATTTTCCCTCCTTAATTATTTCTTTTACTTCACAAACAGTATTTGCATTAAATAAAGCTCCCCATGATACTATTTTAGATAGTTTCTTTTTCTTTTCTTCATTGTATAAAGCTTTGTAACATTTATCAATATTTATATTATATATTCTTAAAAAATTTGTTGCTATTTTGCTCGTTTTTGTATCAATGATCATATCTTTACTATAAGTACAAGGGGTATTTTTACCTATATTAAAGTTTATTTGATATAATTCATAACGAGTAAATTTATTATAATTATTAGTTTTTCTTAATAATGAAGAGTATATATTACATAAATAACTAATATTTCGATTATATGTCCATGATTGATAACTTTTATTTATTTCAATATTTATAATTTTATTATTACAAAGTATTATTAAATCACTAAGCATTCTTTTACTTTTTACATGTTTTATTTCTAATTCACTATTAAAGATTATTGCTTTTTTATTTAATTCATTTACACTTATACCAGTTATATCACTAATCATTTGATATAGTATGCTTGTACAACTTATAAATATTGATTTAAATGCTACATCATAACATAATTTCATTATTTTAAATTGCTCATCAACCAAAACCACACCTCCTTTCTTTGTGTCCCCCTCTATATATATTATTGATAAAAAAAAGTCCATTTTACTTCTTTTTAGTGAAAAAAGTTTAAAAAAAAGAATATTGTGCAAACAAATGTATTTAAATTTGCAAAAATATTCTTTTTTTCTATACATATACTGTAAAATATTAATTATTTAATCCCAAATAGTATTATTTAAACAATCTAAATATATCATTACATGTTACATATAACATAAGAAGTAACAATAAGTAAAATCCTATTTGATGAATAGTATTTTCTACTTTAGATGATACTGGACTACCTTTAATTTTTTCTATTATTAAGAATAATATTCTACCACCATCAAATGCCGGAAACGGTAATAAGTTAATGACACCAACATTAACACTTAAAAAAGCTATTAAATATATTATGTTTTCTATTCCTGCTTCTTTTTGTTGATCTACTACCGTAAATATTCCAACAGGTCCTGATAATTCACTAACTCCTACTTCTCCAGTAAATAAACTTTTAATAGTTTCTCCCATTAATTTAAATGTAGAACCCGTTTTATTAAATGCATATGTTACTGATGGTATTAATCCTCTATCCCTTTTAGTATTCATTCCTATTCCATATTTATATGTAACAGTCCCGTCTTCATTTTCTTCTTGTAATGGTGTTACACTAATAGTCTTATTATTCCCATTAGAGTCTTTTATATAAAACTCTAATTCCGCTCCTTCACTCATTTGAATTTCCCACATTGCAGCATCCCAAGATTTAACCTTAACATTATTTATTTCTAATATTAAGTCTCCTTCTCTAAGTCCAGCCTTATAAGCAGGATATTCTTCTGTGACGGTTCCAATTATTGGTTTAGTACTAACACTGCCAAAAATCAAAGCACTTGCAAATAATAATACTAAAGCAAGAACAAAATTGAATCCAGCGCCCGCAAACATAATCAAAAATCTTTGCCATACAGGTTTTGCAACTAATTTCTTATCTTTAGGTATTTTCTTATCATCTTCTATTTCTTCTCCCGCAAGTGATACATAACCTCCTAAAGGTACGGCTCTAATTGAATATTCTGTATCACCTTTCTTTTTAAACCAAAGTCTCTTACCCATTCCAATTGAAAATTCATAGACATATACTCCAAATAATTTAGCAAATAAGAAATGTCCAAATTCATGTATAAGTACTATTAAACCTAATATAAATATAAATAAAATTAATGATATCATTATTAACCCTCCTAAATAAATCCTAAAAATAATATAAATAATAACGCTATAAATATAACACTATCAAACCTATCTAATATTCCACCATGTCCTGGTATTATATTAGAGTAATCTTTTTTATTAAAGTATCTTTTAATACTACTAAACATAAGGTCTCCTATTTCTCCCATTATACTAAGAGCAAGTGACATAAGTAGTACAAATATAAATTCACTACCTACTACATTTAAATAATATACAGTACCTACTATTGTACCCATAACTACACCAATAATAGAACCTTCTACTGTCTTATTCGGAGATATTTCACATAACTTATGTCTTCCAATAAGTCTACCTCCAATATAAGCATATGTATCAGTAATAAATGCTATTATAAATATATATACACACTTTAATATATCCAAATTACTTACTTTAATAAGTGTCCCATAAGAAATACTTAAAAAATAACATATTCCAAGTATATATATAGCATCATTTATATTATATTTTTTATTATCATTATATATAAGTATTGGTAATGTAATTAATAATATTGGTATTATATATATACTATAATTATTAATATTATAAAATATACCATTAAATAATATAAGTAATAAACTAAATATACCAAATAACTTCATTACCATTATATCTTTTTTATTATCATATCTTATATTAAATAACTCTATAAAAGATAATAAAGCACATAAACACATAAGTAAATTAAATGCATAACTACCTATTATTAGAGATAATATAAGAAGAAATAAAACTATAAAAGCTCCTAATACTCTTTTCTTCATAATTATCCACCATAAACATTATATAATAAAAAAAAGAAATAGACAATTATATTATTATCTATTTACATATTATTTACTATTTGTTTCTAGCTATTCGAAGTGTTTCATATAAACTATTACATATTAAAACTAGTTTATGAAGCCCGAGTTTGACAGTTAGCAAATAAAAAAGTCGTCTAGATATTGAAAAATCTAGTTTTTTTTACATATTACTCTTGCGTAATGTATCGTTATGTTGTATAATTTTAGTATAGAAGGTGTACAAAATGAGGTTAGGAATATCAAAATCAAAGAATACAGTCAATTACTATATTATTAAAGACTACACAAAAAATGGCAAGCGTTCTACTAAGCATGTTCTTAGGATTGGTAATCTTGAAGAAGTAAAAAAGATGGCAGGAAATACAGATTATCAAGAATGGCTAAAAAAATTTGTAAAAAAATACAATGAAGAACATTGTAACAAAGAAATGTAAATGGTAAAATAAAATGTAGGAAATCGGTAAAAATAAATGTCGGTTTTCCTACATTTTATTTATTGATGA
>CALVXD010000064.1 GCA_944368815.1 uncultured Bacilli bacterium | reverse complement strand
TAAATTGCTTGATGTAGATAAGATTAATCAAATGAAAAACACATAAGTTTCAAAAACTCATGCGTTTATCCTGAAAGTAGTTGTAATTACTTTGCATTTTTCTTTTGTGAATGCTATAATTTATATAGGAGGATATATGTATAATAAAGCTATAGAACTAATAAACATACTTAATGATAATGGTTATGAATCATATATAGTCGGTGGATTTGTTAGAGATAAACTAATTGGTAAAGAATCAAGTGATATTGATATATGTACAAGTGCTACTCCTAAAGAAATAATGGAATTATTTGATATAGCAACTAGTACAGAAAACCAATATGGAGCAGTAACAGTAATATATAAAAATTATAAGTATGATGTAACAACTTTTAGAAAAGAAATGAAATATGAAGGGAATAGAAAACCTGTTAAAATTAAATATATAAAAAATTTTAAGAAAGATCTTTTACGAAGAGACTTCACAATTAATACACTATGTATAGATAAAGATGAAAAAGTTATAGATTTATTAAATGTAAGAAAAGACTTAGATAATAAATTAATTAGAACAGTGGGTAATCCAAGATATAGAATATATGAAGATTCACTTAGAATACTTAGAGCAATAAGATTTTCTGCAATATTAGATTTTGAAATAGAAGAAAAAACAAAATACTATTTAACTAAATATAGCTATTTATTAAAAACATTATCTTATCAACGAAAGAAAGATGAATTAAATAAAATGTTTTTATCTTTAAATAAAGAAAAAGGAAGAGAATTATTAGTAAATTTAAAACTATGTAAAGACTTAGATATACCTAAACTTAAAGATATTGATTTATGTGACGATTTAATAGGTATTTGGGCACAATTAGAAGTAGATAATATATATCCTTTTACTAAATTAGAAAAAGAGCAAATGAGTGAAATAAGAGCTTTAATGAAAGAAAATATTTATGATGCTTATACAATATATAAATATGGACTATACGTAACAACAGTAGTAACAGACATAAAAAATATAGATAGAAAAAAAATAAATAATATATATAGTAAGTTACCTATATTATCAAGTAAAGATATAAAAATAAAACCAATAGAAATATCTAAAATATTAAATAGAAATCCTGGAAGTTATTTAAAAGATATTATGAAAGATATAGAAAAAGAAATAGTTAGAAATAATTTAGATAATGATTACGAAAAAATAAAGGAATACATTATAAATAAATATTAAAAGGCATACTTTATAGTGAGGTGCCTTTTTTATGTATAAAAAAATATTATTATTTTTAATTGTTATAATTCTTTTAACTGGATGTACTGAAAAAACAGAACCTGTTAATTATGAAGATAAAATAAATGATAATAGTGTTATTTTTTATAAAGATAGTATTATTATATATCATAATAATAAATTTTTATTATATATGTTAAAAGATACAGCAATAGATATAAATAAATATAGTAATGTAATTAATAAAATAGATTACCTACTTACTAATAAAATAGTAAGTAATGATATAGAAGCAGTAGAAAAATATCGATTTGATAAAAATATAGAAGTTAATGATATTGAAATATTTATTGAAAATAAAATTAAAATAGTTTTAAATGGTAATAATATATGTATATATGATAAAGATATATCTGATTCAGGTAATTATTCATTATGTGATTATATATATATTTTAAATAATGAAGAAGAAGTTTATATTGATTTAAACGATAATATGAAAGTATTATTTTATAATGCTTATAGTAATTTTTCTAATAAATTCTTAGAACATTTATATACTACTTGGATTGATACTTATATTATTAATAAAGATAATTTAACTATATTAGAATTAAAAGATGATGATTATATTATTAAAGAAATTAGTGGTTAAATGCTTTAAAAAAAAATTATTTCATTGTATAATTATGAAGAGGAAGATAATATGAAAAAATTAATAATAATATTTATTTGTTTAGTAGTATTTTTGTTTGGTAGTGTTATTTACATAGTTAATAGAAATAATAATTATTTAAATAATATATTAGAAGATATTAAAAGTAATAGTGAAATAAAAGAAGATATAATGTATTACAATAAATATAATAATTACTATATTGTGTTAACTAAAGATAATATAATTGTATTAGATAAAGATTATAAAGAAGTATATAATAATAGTACTGAAAAATTTCAAGATAAAACTAGTGAATATGAAATAATATATAAGATAGATATTCCTATGTATGAAGAGACAAAGAAAGAGGGAAATACAATTAAGTATATATATTATGATATATATACTTTAGATAAGTTAGATGAAATAGAAATAGAGGGATAGCAGTATGGATAATAAGTTAATTGAATTATTACAAGAAAAACCAATTATAGTACCTAAAATAATATTTAATAAATATAAAAAATTAAATATAACAGAAGAAGAATTAATATTATTAATATATATGATTAATATGGGAAATAAAGTTACTTATAATCCTGAACTATTTTCTAAAGAACTAGATATAAATAAATATAAAGTGATGGAACTTATTAATAGTTTATTTGAAAAACAAATCATTAATGTAATTGTAGAAAAAAATAGCTTAAATAAAACTGAAGAATATATAGTATTTGATTTATTATATAATAAGTTAATAAAAGAAATAATAGGAGTAGAAGAGAAAACAGAAGAAGTAGGTAATGATATATTTACTATATTTGAACAAGAATTAGGTAGAACTATATCTCCGATGGAATATGATATGATAAAAACTTGGGTAACTAATTATAATAAAGAAATAGTGATTGAGGCTTTAAAAGAAGCTGTTTATAACGGGGTAAATAGTTTTAGATATATAGATAAAATATTATCAGAATGGAATAAAAAGGGACTAAAAACAAAAGATGATGTAATCAGAGATAAAAATAATTATCGTAATAAAAAGAAGGAGAATGTGGATTATTTTGAGTACAATTGGCTTGAAGAAGAATAAAATATTTAATTACTTAGATGAACTTTTTGAAAAACCTGTTTGTGAACTAGAATTTAATAAAGATTATGAACTCTTGATTGCTACTGTATTAAGTGCTCAAACTACTGATAAAAGAGTAAATAAGGTAACTAGAGTATTATTTAAGAAGTATCCTAGTATTGAAGCGTTAAGTAAAGCTTCTATTAAAGATATTGAAGCTATTATTAAAGAAATAGGTACTTATCACAAAAAAGCAATATTTGTAAAAGATATAGCAACTAGATTATTAAATGATAATGTAACAGTACTACCTAATGATCGCAAATATTTAGAAAGTTTACCAGGAGTGGGGAGAAAGACTACAAATGTTTTTTTATCGGTAATATATAATGAACCTGCAATTGCTGTAGATACTCATGTTGCTAGAGTAAGTAAAAGATTAGGACTTGCTAACGAAGAAGATACAGTCGACATTATTGAAAAGAAATTAATGAAAAAAGTACCAAAAGAGAGATGGGGTAGAACACATCATCAATTAGTACTGTTTGGAAGATATTATTGTAAGGCTAAAAATCCTGAATGTGTCAATTGTAAGTTAAAAGATATATGTAAAAAGAACTAGAAAAATCTAGTTCTCAGACTGTTGACAAATAGGTACAAAAATATCTATTTGTTTTTTATTTTATATAAATTAATAAAAAGTAAGATATT
>CALVXD010000063.1 GCA_944368815.1 uncultured Bacilli bacterium | reverse complement strand
TAAATTGCTTGATGTAGATAAGATTAATCAAATGAAAAACACATAAGTTTCAAAAACTCATGCGTTTATCCTGAAAGATTTAATAAAAATATTGAAGAAATAAAATAATTGTGTTATATTTAAAAAGTAATGTATATAAAATAGGGACGTGATTATATGGACTTAAGAGATATAAAGGAATTTATAAAAGATACATTAGGTATAGTAATAATAATAATATGTGCTTTTATTATTTTTGCTTATATTATTGGTATGCAACAAATAGTAGGTCCAAGTATGAATAATACTTTCCAAAATGAAGATTATGTAATTATATTTAAAGCAAATTATAAATTTTTTCCTGTAAAAAGATTTGATATTATATCCTTTTATTATGATGAAACTAAATATTTAATAAAAAGAGTAATTGGGTTACCAGGGGATACTGTAGAAATAAAAAATAATATTTTATATATAAATGGAGATCAAATAGAAGAAGAATATGTAAGTAGTAATACGGAAGATTTTTCATTGAGTGATTTGGGATATAGTACAATTCCTGAAAATATGTATTTAGTTTTAGGAGATAATCGGGCAGATAGTTTGGATAGTAGAGAGTTTGGGCTTATTAAAAAAGACGATATAGTGGGTAAAGTATTATTTAAAATTTGGCCATTAAATTAATAAATTGAAATGCAATATATAAATTTTTATATTACATTTCTTTTTTTATGTATAACAAAATTAATATATTTCTTTAAATTAGTGGAAATTCCTAGTAATATTATTAATATAACTTGACAAATTATTATAATTTGCTATTATATAGTTGTAGTGAGTTGTTTGTTAACTTTAACTGCATAGAATTATATAGGGAGGTAAAAAAATGGATAAGAAAAAGATTGCTATTATAGCTTTAGTATTTATCTTTTTAGGAACAATGATTTTTGCATTTGCTAATCCTAGAGATGAAGAATTAAAAGATAATAGCAAACCATCAGAAGTAGATAAAGATAAGACTACTGATGATGATAAACAAGATGAAGAAGATACAGAAAAGGAGAGAGAAACAGAGAAACTTGAAGAAGAAAATAATAATACTAATACAGTTGTAAATACAAATAATGGTAATAATACTGATGTTGTAGTAGATTATTATAAACTTGCATTAGAGGCTGTAGAAAAAGCAGAAGCATCTTTAGTTCAAAATGATGTAGATAGTGCAAAAGATTTAATTAACAATGTAACAACAGATCAAAAAGATGATTTATTAGATAGAATTAATGATGTTCAAAATATAATAGATTTTGACAAATTACTTAAAGTATTAGAAAATAAAACTAATTCTTCTACTAATAAAAATGAATTAAATGATGCTAGAGACTTTAATACATCTAATTCAATAGCAGATAAACTAGAATCTTTAAAAGATAGTGCTAGTAAGACTGAATTTGAAGAAAGATATAATGTTGTTCTATTAACTCTAAATGATGTAACTAATCCGGTAATTAATGGTGTTACTGAAGGTGAGTATACAAATAGAGAATTAGAAATTGAGGTTGTAGAAGATACAGAATACGTTATAACATTAGATGGAGAAGCATATGAATTAGGAACTTCTATCGGAGAAGGTGTTCATGTTCTTAAAGTAGTTGATAAGGCGTTTAATGAAACTGTAGTTAATTTCACTATAGATACAACTGATCCAACAATAACAATGTTTAGAGTACAAAATTTTTATAATACTAGTGGTAATCAAAATTATGCAAAAATAGGAGATAGAATTGCTATTACTATTGTAACGAGTGAGAAAATTAATGAAAATCCTAAAATATTAGTTGGTGGTAAGGAATTTGATGTTCCAGTTCAAGAAGAACAATTTAATAAGTATGTTGTTTATGTTGAATTAACTGATGATATGATTTTAGTTGATAATGAAAAAATAGAAGTTACAATAAAAGAATTATATGATTTGGCTGGTAACAATTCTGAAGAAGTAACATTAACAGGTGACGATAATTATTATGTTATATTAGATAGTAGTAAACCAGTAACTAATAATATTATATTAAAAAATTTAGATAGTTTTAATGGCAACCAAAATTATGCAAATGTAGGAGACAGAGTATGGTTATATTTAATTTTCAATGAAAGATTAGTCGGAGATCCTACAGTTAAAATAAATGGCCAAGAAGTAAAAAGAGTTCAATATGAAAACGGTGATAATTGGAATCAACCTTGGGAAAAATTTGTTTTTGAATATATAGTTCCTGAAAACGCGGCCGAAGGTGCAATAACTTTTGAAGTTACAAATGCTATTGATAAAAATGGTAATGTAGCAGATGTAATAACTGAAGAGAATGTTGATAAAGTATATATAGATTTAAGCAATCCAACATTTGATAATTTAGTTAATAATACAGAAGATTATTCAGTTTCATTAGGAGTAACAGATGATAGTTTTGATTATATATTAATTACTAATAATGATACTGGTTATCAATGGAAAGAAGAAAGATATTGGACATCATTTAGTTTAGAAGGAAATTATTCAGTACAAATTTTTGATAAAGCAGGTAATAGTAGTGATATTTATACCTTTACTATAAAGCAACTTGCAGGAATTGCAAATGTTAATGGTGAAGAAATTAAGTTTTCTAATTATAGTGAACTATTCAATATAATACCTGATAATACTTTAGTTGATATTGTTGTAAAAAAAGATAGTGATGAAAATATTGTAATTCCTGAAAATAAAATTATTTCCTTAAATTTAAATGGAAACATTTTGAAAGGAAGTAAAGCGATAACCAATAATGGAACAATAAAAGAGCTATTTAATGGAACAATTATTACTGATAATAATGGAATTATTAATTATGGTACAATTGAAACGTTAAATAATTTAACTATTAATTCTGAAAGAACTGCAATTAACAATAAAGGATTAATTAATGAAGTAAGAGATTTAGTAATTGATGCAAGGTTTTATCCAATATATTTAGATAATGGAACTATAAAATTATTAGAAAATAATCAAGTAACTGGTCATTATCAATCAGGAATTTATTTGTCAGGAACGTCTATAATTGAAAATATTGCTTCAGGTTCGTATGTGACATATGGTGATAAACCAGATATGGGAAATAGTGTATCAGGCTTTGGTTTATATATTAGTACAGATTCTGTAATAAAAGAAATATCTGGGGGATCATTTCAAGGTAATCAAGTAGCGGTTGCTAATTATGGAAATATTGAAACCATTTCTGGTGGTGAATTTTTAGAGAAAATAGAAAACAATACTTGGACTATGAAGTGGACGTTTGGATATGGTGGAATTATTTCTAACATAACTGGTGGAAAATTCTATTCTTATAATGGAGAATTAAGTGGAATTTTTAGATATCCTAGTAAGCAAAATTCTATAGCAGAAGGTTATAGATATGAAGGCCCAAATAATGAAGGATATTTTACAGTAGTTGCTGAATAAATAATAAAGAAAAGATAGAAAAAGATATTTTAATGAAGTTGTAAAATAAAAGTAGACACAAAAAAGATGTGTTTACTTTTTCTTTGGTATAATTTAATAAAGGAGATGAAAAAATGCAAGGAAGACCTAAAGGTGGAAAAAATAAATATTACTCAAAAGAAGAAAAATTGAAATACATAAAGCAAATGCTTGAAGGTAGAAGTTGTTGGGATATTGAACGTAAGGATGGAATTGGACACGCTATAACAAACAGATGGTTAAAAAATTATAATGATTTGGGAGAAGACGGTTTAGAAAATAA
>CALVXD010000062.1 GCA_944368815.1 uncultured Bacilli bacterium | reverse complement strand
TGAATATGATGAGCTAATAAATTCCTTATAACATAAATTTTTGCAAAGATTAGTTTGAAATATAGCTAATCTTTTTTGCGTAAAAATAGAAAAATTTAATAAAAGTATAGATTATATTTCTATTAAATGATATACTGCAAATAAAAGAAAATATAAAAAAATTACGAGGAGAAAGCCCATGAAAATAAATAAATGGAAAGTATTTCAAGTTATTCAATTTGTATTTTTTTTGACTGTAAGTATATTTTTATTTGTAAGAAAAGTTGACGGAACAGGATTAGAAAATACGACAGAAGTAAAATGGATTAGTTTTGCTATATGGCTTGGGTTTTATCTTTTCTTGTTAGCATTGGAATATGGAATACGATTTTTAGTAACAATTAAAAACAGGAGATAAAGAATATGGAAAATAAACAAAACAATATTGAATATAAAGACGAATCTAAAACATATATGGCAGAAGGAATGTCTACAGGAATGTGTATTGGTGTAGCATTAGGTTCAACAGTAGGAATATTTATAAAAAATATCCCAATTTGTATTTGCTTTGGAATAAGTATAGGTATGCTTGTAGGTATGGGAATCGGTGCAACAATAAAGAAAAATGGTAATAAGTGAGGTATATGATGAAAATTCTAATTCACGGATCAGGTCATAAAGCAGACAGCTGGAATAAAGTAATTACATACATAAACAAAGACAAGGATATATTATGTCCTAATTTATCTGAAATTTTAAATGGAAAAGAAGCAAGTTATGATAATTTGTATAATTCTTTTGTAGAATACTGTAATAAAATAGATGGAAAAATAGATTTGTGTGGTTTATCACTAGGTGGTATATTAGCATTAAATTATGCGATTGATTATCCAAACAAAGCAGAAAAATTAGTTTTAATAGGAACACCTCATAAAGTACCGAAAGTAATGTTTAGTATTCAAAATGTAATATTTAAGTTTTTGCCTAAAAAGATTTTTGAAACAATGGCTTTCAATAAAAAAGATACATTTGTTTTAGGTAACACTATGAAAAAACTAGACTTTAGTAATAGAGTACAAAATGTTAAATGTCCGACTCTAGTTATTTGTGGAGAAAATGATAGTGCCAATATTAAATCTGCACATTATCTAGCAGAAAATATAAAAAATGCAAAATTAGAAATTATGAAAAATACAGGACATATTATAAATGAAGAAAATCCAAAAGAGTTATCGAAATTATTGGATGGATTTTGGAAAGAATAAAAAAAGTATGAGATTAGCTTGTCTAATCTCTTTTTTGTTAAAAAAACTACTTCTTGTATTAAAATATTAACCTCTTACTAGGAAATTATTTACAAAAATAAATACACCTTTTATAATAACTACATAAGGAGATGAGAAAAGTTGAAAGTACGAATAGAAATAGATAGCAATATAGAAGAAGATGAAATAATCATAAGATGTAAAGAACTAACAAAATCTATTCAAAAAATAGAAGAGACAATTCAGCAAGAAAATCAAATTATTAATTTTACATTTTATAAAGATAATACAGAATATTATATTCCTTTAAATTCTATATTATTTTTTGAGACATCAGGAAATGAAATAAATGCTCATACAAGTAATGAAATTTATGAAGTAAAGTACAAATTATATGAATTGGAAGAAATATTACCAATAAACTTTATAAGAGTTTCAAAATCAACAATTTTGAATGTAGATTATATCTTTTCTATTGAGAAGAATTTAACTGCATCTAGTATCGTACAATTCAATAAAACTCATAAACAAGTTTATGTATCGAGAAATTATTATAAAAAATTAAAAGAAAGAATAAATGAAAGGAGAAATAGTTATGAAAAAAGGTAGAAATTTATTTTGGGGAGTATTTTTTATATTTATAGCATTACTAATTATACTTAATCAGTTAGGACTATTAGGACAAATAAATATAATTAGTTTGATTATATCAATATTAATGTTACCATTAATTATTAGTGGTATAAGACATACAAATATGAGTGGACTATTATTTCCAATAGCGATTATTTTGATATTATATGCAAAACCTTTAGGTTTAGAAGAATTTTCACCATTACCTATTTTAGGAATAGCATTATTTTTAAGTATCGGATTATCATTTTTTATTAAACCAAAACCATATTTTTTTGAGAGAGAACACAATAAAACAATGGGGGAAGATGTAAAAGAACAATCAGAAGATGGAATAATTAATATTTCGACTAAATTGTCATCTAGTATAAAATATATTGATACGGATAATTTAAAGAAAGTAAATATTTATTGCTCTTGCTCTGGTAGTAAAATTTATTTTGACAATGCAAAAATAGAAGGTAATCAAGCAATTATTAATATAGAAGCTAGTTGCTCTGGAATTGAATTATTTATTCCGAAAAATTGGATGATAGAAAATCAACTGGACTGTATTATAACTGGAGTTGAAGAAAGAGGAAGAAAAATAGAAGAAGATAATCAAAAGAAATTAATTTTAACAGGCAAGGTAAGTCTTTCTGGAATTAATATTATCTATGTTTAGAAAAAAACAACAAGTACAATTTAAAATCGTACATTGATTTGAGATGTACTTGTTATTTTTATGCTAATTTTAGGAGGTTTAAGATGATAGAAAGGATAATAAAATTTGTAACAAGAAAAAAGAATTATTCAGATAGAAGATTAAAAGGTCTATATTCAAATGTATGTGGAATTGTTGGAATAATATTAAATATATTCTTATTTATAATAAAATTAATTGCAGGACTATTGACAAATTCAATATCCATAATATCAGATGCCTTTAATAATATATCAGATGCGATAACAGTTTTTGTGAATATGTTTGGTGTTTTTGTTTCAAAATTTGGAGCGGGAGAACATCATCCGTTTGGTCACGGAAGAATGGAATGGTTGACAGGTTTAATAACATCTATTTTAGTTATTATTACTGGAGTTACATTGGTTAAAGAATCTTTTAAATCTATTATTTATCCAGAAACAATAAACTTTAATGTTGCTGTTTTAATAATATTAATAATTTCTATATTATTGAAATTATATATGTATAAATATAATAAAAAAATAGGTGATAAATATAACTTGATTTCCTTGAAGGCAACTGCACAAGATTGTATAGGAGATTCAATATCTACAATGGTTATTTTAATATCTACAATATTTTCTAGTTTAATGACTACTCAAATAGGAGGTAGGATAAATGGAATATGTGGTTTGATAGTATCTTTACTAATAATAAAAACAGGTTATGATACACTTAAAGAAATAACAGATAGAATATTAGGAAAAAAAGTCAATAAAGAAATTTATGATGAAATATTAAATATATTTAAGGGTTTTGATGGTATAACAGCAATAAAAGATCTAATGATTCACGATTATGGATATAATAATCTTATTATTACTGCAAAGATAATTGAAAATAAAAATTTAGAATCAACAGTAGAAGAAATAACATACCAAATATATCAAAAATATGGTTATAAAGTTATTATAGAAGAATGTAAAACAACAGAATTTGAGAAAGAAAAAATTAAAGACTTAATATCAGAACAGTTATATAATATAGATTTGGAAGATATATATGCGGTTCAATCCTTAGATAATATAGATATATATATTACACTTAAATATAAAAGTAATTGGAGAGTTGAAGATATACAAGAATTTTGTATAGAAAAGACAACTGAAATACTGAAAAATATTAACAATAAATATAGACCAATCATTAATTTTAAAATTTTATAAAAATACAGGACATATTGTAAATGAGGAAAATCCAGAAGAATTAACAAGGCTATTAATAGAATTTTGAAAAGATTAATAAACGGCAATTATAAAACGGTTTGAAATATAACTGTTTTATTTTTTAAAAACATTTCGATAAATATCGAAATAACTATTGACTTTATAAAAAATAA
>CALVXD010000061.1 GCA_944368815.1 uncultured Bacilli bacterium | reverse complement strand
ATATTCATTATATATCATTTTTAGAAAAATAAAAAGACTATTTTCAAAATCTTACGACTTTGTCAACAGTCTGAGAACTAGAAAAATCTAGTTCTTTAATTATGTAAGTTTACAGTTTTTTCTTCAATAACACTTTCCCCTTTATAAGATACTATATAAGAAATTTTATAATTACCTGCGGATAATGTATTAACTTTATTTTCTAGTTCAGTAGCAGAACTATAACTTCCAAGTTGACTACCATTAGAAGAATATAATTTATAAGATATACTAGCTTTTGAATTATCAATTGCGATACCATTATATCTAATTGTAATAGCATTTTCTTTATATTCTCCAACTTTCGAATTTACAACGCTGTCACCAATATCAACTTTTAAACTTTGAATAATACTTCCGCCACTTATTGTTACGTTTTCTGTAACACCTTTACTAGCATTAGCTTTAAATGATTTGTATTCAGCTTTAACTATTATTGTAGCATTTCTAGAAGAGTAGGAGTTTGGTACTGTAAATACATATTTTGTATCAGTAGTAAATCCAACTTCTGTTATTGTACCATCAACATCTTCTAGATAAATACCAAATCCTAAGCCTCCTAGTGTATTTTGGTTATATGAAAGTCTTTCTTGTACGAAACCATTAGTACCATTTCCAAATACTGATTGACTAAAGTAATTCTTTAAATAGCTTTCAGTAACAACTTCAGGAACTTTAAAATCCCAAGTAAGTTTAACTGTTCTACCATCAACTTCAGATTGTAAGTTAGTAACATCATTTAATTTACTAAATCTTTGTGATACTTCAGTAGGTTGTGTACCTTTCTTAAAGTATTCAGTTCTTATTAAATCAGATGGAGTATATTCACTAGGTAATTGTGCAGGCCATGTTCCAAATTCAACTTCTGATGCTACAACAGAATCTGGTTTTGTAAATTCTTTTGTAGTTTTTGGTATGGACTTCATAACAGATTGCATTACTGCATCTTTTGGTGCACTAGCTCCTGATAGGTAATGTTCTGAAGTTACTGTTTCGTACCCATACCATAATGCTATTGAATACTCTGGTGTATAGGCCACTGTCCATAAATCATTTACTGCTCCTGCAGGAAGTCCTAATTCTTGAATTTTTTCATCAGGTAAATTTGATGTACCTGTTTTAGCAGCAACAGTTGATCCATATACTCTAGCACCACCATTAAATCCGTGTTCTACCGCATATTGTAAAACATTGTTCATTAAGTAAGCAGTAGAATCTGACATAACTCTTTCTTTTTCATTATTAAATTCTACAACTTCACCAGTATCACGATATTCAATTTTAGTTACTGTTGAAGGTTCAATATAATATCCACCATTCGCAAATGCTGCAAATGCAGAGGCCATTTCTAAGGTAGTAGCCCCAGGATTAAATGCTCCTAAAGCATGAGCTTCATGTAATGTATTTCCTTCAATTTCTGCTTCAATACCTAAATTAGTAACAAATTCAATAATATTTTTCTTGCTTACTTGTTGGAATGCTTTTAATGCAGGAACGTTTCTAGAAACACTAAGTGCCTGTCTCAAAGTTATTAATCCTTGGTATGTTCCATCCCAGTTACCAATTTCAGGTCCATCTGTATATGCCCAAGGTTCATCGTTAAATAGGGTATATGTAGAAAAATTATTATATTCAAATCCTGGACCGTAATCAAATATAGGTTTAGCGGTAGATCCAACGTGTCTTTTTGCTTGGGTAGCATAGTTAAATGTATTAGCTTTACGATTATGTCCTGCTCCTACTGCGACAATAGCACCGGTATTAACATCGACAACACTAATACCAGCTTGAACTTCTTCATCTTCCCAAGTATGAGTTTTACCGCTTAATACATCATTAATACCATCTTGTATACTTCTATCCATGTTAGTATATATTTTCATAGATACTTGATATGGATTTAATTTTGTTTTTTCTTGAACTTCTGCTACTACTGTATCAATGTATCCAGCATAATCTCCTTCTTCTGTAGCTTCTACTAACATACTTTCTATTGATACTGCTTCTGCTAATTCTTTTTCTTCTTCAGTGATATATCCATGTCTTACCATAAGTGATAAAACTGTACTTCTTCTTGCACTAGCTCCTTCAGGATTTTTATAAGGGTTTAATCCATTTGGTGCTTGGAATAATCCAGCAAGTAATGATGCTTCAGGCAAACTAAGTTCACTAACAGATTTTCCAAAATAATATTCTGCAGCTTCTTTAACTCCATAGATTCTACCACCTAAACAATTGTCGTTTACATAAAATTCAATAATCTGTTCTTTAGTATATTGTTTTTCAATATAGAAAACTGATAAATAGATATCCTGGAATTTACGAATAATACCAGCTATTCCGCTTGATTTAGTAGACGTTAAATTATTTTTAGCTATTTGCATAGTTAGAGTAGAGGCTCCACCTGCATCACTATTACCAAGCAATTGCCCAAATGAAGCTTTTAAAAATCTTGGTAAATCTACACCATTATGTTGAAAAAATCTTGAGTCTTCGGTAGCAATAAGAGCATCTATAAATACTTCTGGTAATTCGTCATAAGTAACGTTTTCTCTTTTTTGTTCTCCTAAAGTATCAATAATATTACCGTCTTTATCATATACAACAGTCTGTTCTTTGTTTGTTAAAGCACTAGGATCAAATTCCTCAGTAGCAACAACTATATATAGAATAAATCCCGCTATACTAACAATACCCGCAATACATAGTATAATAAATGCTGTTAGTACAATTTTCCATATTGCTCTTTTTTGTTCTTTTTTGACTTTATCATTTTTTGTTTTCTTCTTATTTTTTTTCTTAGAGGTTACTTTCTTTTTCACTACCAACACATCCTCATCCTTTTTTAATTCTTCTTTTATTTCATCTTTAATTATAGTGTCATCTAATTCATCTTTTTGTTCTTTATTAGTATTTTTCTTTTTTGAGTTAGAATTTTTTTTCTTTCGCTTTTTTCCTTTTTTTCCAAATAATCTAGTAATTTTTTCTGGATTGTAATAAACATATATCAGTCCTCCCATAATTGGTAATGATATAAGTCCTAACCATCCAAAACTTAAAACAGAAAAAATAGTTATAATAATAAATAATATACATATAATTATTTCATCTTTTTTTAATCCTTTAATAAAATCAAACCCTTTATTAAATATCTCTTTAATCTTTTCCATTTAATCCTCCATTATTCTATCTAATACTTTCAAATAATCTAATCTAGGTATATATTTTAATTCTATTATGTATCCTTTTTCCTTAATGTAAGAGTAAGGAATAGATTTTCTAGTATTATTATTTAAAAAATCTAGTAAATCACGTCCCATTAAAATATATGTTTCATTTAGTAAAACAAACCTTATTATTAAGAAAACAACCCCATCTAATTTATAAACTTTTTTAATATGTTCTAATTGATGACTATGAATATTTACAAGAGCAAAACTAGTTTTACTTTGTGTTTCTTTGGCATCAAATTCAATATATTTTCCTTTATATAACCCATTATAATCTAAAGTAGATGGACTTTCAAAGAATGCTTCAACTATCTTTGACTTATCATAATTTACTTTAGTTATTTTAATTGGAGTAGGTTTCTTATATATTAAGGCTATTCCTTTTTCTATGTAGTATTCATTAGTTACGTTAATATCATTTTCTAAAACCATTCCACGATTAGCAAAATTAGATTTAGCTTTATTAAAGTAATATCTCATTCAATATCACCTTAATTTATTATACTATAAAATATGTTAATTTTCTATACAAAAAGAAAAAATGAGTGAAAAAATACACTAGTTTTGTCGAATATAATGCAAAGTGTCAAATAAAGTGCTATTATTATGAAAAAGAAAGAAGAGGGATAAAATGCCAGAGCATATGTTAGTAGATGAAATATTTAATGATATGATTGAGGAAGTATCTTATATAAAATTAAAAACACATTTAAAATTACAAGGACAATAAGTCTTTTTTTGTATTTAAGTATGCTATTGCATTCTAAATACATAAATAAAAAACAAGTTTTTAAATAATTATATAAAAAAAAGGGTATAATGCCC
>CALVXD010000060.1 GCA_944368815.1 uncultured Bacilli bacterium | reverse complement strand
CAAGAGTAATATGTAAAAAAAACTAGATTTTTCAATATCTAGACGACTTTTTTATTTGCTAACTGTCAAACTCGGGAAACTGGAATTTACTTTTTCATTTCACAAAGTAAGAAAATTAAATGAAAGTTAATCAAATTTCTTGAAGAGTAATGATTTTTGTGTTATACTCATGATAATAGGAGGCATCTGTATATGGATAAATTTACTGTAATTAATGAAAATTATGAATTTAAAGACGGAGAAGTATTACTAATTTTTACAATAAATGGAAAAGATAAAGAATATGTTTTATATTCTCTTTATAATAATAATGAAGTTAATTGTAGTTTAATTGTTGCCTATCTTGAAAAAGATGAAAAAGGGTATGATATCTTAAAAGATATTGATGATTTAGAAGAAAGAAAACAAGTAATAGAAATTGTTAAAGATATAATAAAGGGAGCTGCTAAAAATGAGTGATTTTAAAATAATTGATGAAAATAATATAGAAAGAGATGCTACTTTAATAACAGTTATAGAAGTAGAGGGAAAAGAATATGTAATATATTCTATTGATAGAGATGCAGAAAATGTAAATATTTTTGTATCTGCCCTAAAAAAAGACTCTAATGGTAATGATATTATAGTAGATATAGATAATGATGAAGAAAAAACAAGACTAAATGAGATAGTTAAAAATATAATAAAGTTACCATTGTAAAGGGGGACATTATGGATCAAAAAATTATTATAAAAAATGATATGACTAGAAATTTAAATGGAGTTTTAGCAAAAGTTACATATCAAGGAAATGAACTTTTATTTATAGATAAAAATGTTTCTAGTAAATTAAAATCTTTTTTACAATCAAAAACTATATATTTAGGAATGTCTAAAGGTAAATTAATTATTGAAACTATAATTTTGGATGGAAAAATTAAAATTAAAGATGCAAGTAATAGGGTATCCAATAATATAAAAAATAGATTTAATATTGCTAAAAGTTATGTGGCTACTACTAAAAAAGGTATAATTCATAAATGTAAAAATTTTTATTCTAATGTAAGACAAATAATTAATGAAAATAAGTTAATTGTGGATATTAGTCGTGAAGTTAATTTACAAAGAGAATTATATAAAGAAGTAAAACCTAATGAAAAAAATGGAATAAGAATCATTAATAGAAAATTGAATTTAAATCCTGATTTTTGTCAAAAAACAAATGAATCTTTGTCTTCTGTTACAATAGTACATAAATCTATTATTGAAACTTTAAAAAATGGTTTTAAAAGTATAACTTTAAAATTTAGTAATAGTTTTGAGACTAAGGAAAAATTACAAGAAGCAATTAGTAAAGTAGACAGTCCTAAAATAAAACAAAAAGTTAAAGTAAAATCACCTGGATATGCTACTATGATTTCTATTACTGTGGTTGTACTAATTGGTGTATTTATTTTATCTTATTCAATAGTTAATATGTTAATTAAGTAAAAAGAACAGATTATTTTTCTGTTCTTTTTGAGTATATACATCCACAATAATTTTGACGATATAAATTATATTTTTTGGATAATTCAATTGATTTTTTATATCCATCCCTTTTTTTATGATCAGAATATAACCAAGTAATATTATATTTTTTTTCTAAATCTTTTCCTATAATATTTATTAATTTAGAATTTTTATAAGGGCTAATTGTTAAAGTGGTAGAAAAGAAATCATAATTGTTTTCTTTAGCAATTTGTGCAGTTTTGTTTAAGCGTAATTTAAAACATTTATAGCATCTACTCCCACCTTCTTGTTCATTTTCTAATCCTTTTATTTCTTGTTCATAAATATCATTATCATAATCACAATCAATTATTTCTAATTTATTAATATTATTAATTTCATTTATTAATTTTATTTGTTCTTTTTTTCTTTTTAAATATTCTTCTTCAGGATATATATTAGGATTATAATATAATATAGTAATATCAAAATAATTAGTTAAGGAAGTAATTACTTGGCTACTACATGGGGCACAGCAACTATGTAATAATAAAGAAGGAATATATTTTTTTTCTTTTATATTTTCTATTTGTTTTTCAAATAATAAGTAATAATTTTCATTCATATAAAACACCAGTTAATATTATACCATAAATATATTTACTTTTTTAATATTAATTGATAAAATGTAATAAGGAGATGGTATAATTGACTAGAAAGAATATTTCTATTAAAAATTATTTTTATTTAGCTTTAATTGTATTAATTACTCTTGGTGTGATATATTATTTATATTTATGGTTTGATGAATATAGGAAAGAAGTAAGAAATATTTCTGAATTAAGTAAGTATCTTCAAGTTATTAATTATAATGAATTAAATAATTTTATTATAGAAAATGATGAAGTTTGTATCTATGTTGGTGATAGTGATAAAAAAAATTTTGATTTTGAACGCAAACTGAAAGAACTAATTATGCAAAATAATTTGAGAAATGATATTATATATTTGGATGTTTCAAATCATAATAATAATGGTAATTTTGTTATTAATGATATTGAATTTAAACAAGTTCCTATGTTCTTAATTTTTAATGATGGCAAAATAACTAGTAGTTATGATATAACACAAAATGATTTTAATATTGATAAAATTAGTAGTTATCTAAATAGTGTGGGGGTTTTAAAGTATGATTAATATAGTTTTGTATGAACCTGAAATTCCTGGCAATACAGGTAATATAATGAGAACTTGTGCTGGCACAGGGGCAATGCTTCATTTAATTGAACCATTAGGATTTAAACTAGATGAAAAAAGTATTAAGAGAAGCGGTGTTAATTATATAGATAAAGTAAAATATAAAGTCTATAAAAATTGGGAAGAGTTTTTAGAATATAATGAAGGAGAATTTTATTTTCTTACTAGGTATGGGAAAAAGCCTCATACTAGTTTTAATTATAGCGATGTGAGGAAAAATATTTATTTATGTTTTGGAAAAGAAAGTACAGGAATACCCAAAGAAATTTTAAGAGAACATTTAGATAGATGTCTTAGAATACCCACTAATGCAAACGTAAGAAGTTTAAATCTATCTAATTGCGTAGCGATAGTTTTATATGAAGTATTGAGGCAACAAGATTATCCTGATTTGCTTAGAACGGAACCATTTAAGGGTGAAAATTGGTTGGAGATAGAGGATGATTAATGAATTTTATTATAAAATATTAAATATAAGAAATAGTAGTATAAATATATCACAAATATTACAAAAAACGATGGAAGAATTAAACAAAGAGTATTCAAATATTGAAAAAACTCAAATGTGTAAGGTTTTTGCTAATAATATTAGTAAAATATTATCAGACAATAATATTGATAATAGAATATTAAATACTAAAGCTGAATTTGGGGTTTATGAGCATGAAGTAGTTTTATGTAGAGGAAAAGAAGATGGAAAAATAAAATATTTTTTAATCGATTATACTTTTTCACAGTTTTTTAGTTCAAATAAGTATTTTGAAATTATTAACAATAGTAGAAGAAATGATTTCTTCAACAAATTATTAAGAAATGGATATGTTGAAGTTAATAATGATGAGATTATAAGATATTTAAGAATATTTGATAATTCTATTTTTGAATTTAATTTAGATGATTATTTTAATGATATAGATAAAAAATATAAAAAGTAATGATTATTTTATGTAACCATTACTTTTTAATTTTTCAATTATTTTATTTTTTGAAACGTCGCCATTAATTCTATTGGATGTAGTTTCTTCATCACCATTTTTTATAAAAATTGTGATAGGGGTAGAGCCGTCAAAACTAATTAAATTAGAAAATTCTTCTTCATCATATTTGTCTACATCAATATAATAAATATCAATATTGTTTTCTTCTGCAACTTCTTTAAGTTTAGGTTTATAATCAGCACAATGTGAACATGTAGTTCTACTTATACACATTACAAAGTTATCTTTATTATTAATTTTTTCTGCTAATTCATCATAAGTTAGTTCAACTAATTCACCTTTATTCATATTTATATAAAACAATATTAATAATATAATAATGAAAAATATGATGCAAAAAAGAATTATTTTATTGTTTAATTTCATATTTACACCTCTTATATATAATAACATTTTTTCTGTAATTTGTAAAAAAAACTTTTCTTTTATGTGAATAATTAGTGAAAATGATAGTATTTTTATTAATCAATAATTAGTGAAAATGATAGGGATATATTTTAATG
>CALVXD010000059.1 GCA_944368815.1 uncultured Bacilli bacterium | reverse complement strand
AAAATAAAATATTGTGTAACATTTTTACTGAGAATTAAATTTTATAAATGTAACATTTTTACTGAATAGTCACAAATAAAATGTAAAACTATATAAATTTGCTTGAAAAAAGAAATAACTTCATGTAAAATATTCGTAGGAGGGATTAAAATGGAATTAAAAGGTTCAAAAACAGAACAAAATTTAATGAATGCTTTTGCAGGTGAAAGCCAAGCAAGAAATAAATATACATATTATGCTTCAAAAGCAAAAAAGGAAGGATATGAGCAAATAGCTGCTATATTCGAAGAAACTGCAGGTAATGAAAAAGAACATGCTAAAATGTGGTTTAAATTACTTCATAATGATGGAATACCTAGCACAATTGAAAATTTAAAAGATGCTGCTAATGGTGAAAATTATGAATGGACAGATATGTATGATGGTTTTGCTAAAGTAGCAGAAGAAGAAGGCTTTGATGATATTGCTAGAAAATTTAGAGCAGTAGCAGCCATTGAAAAAAGACATGAAGAAAGATATTTAGCTCTTCTTAAGAATATTGAAGAAGATAAAGTATTTGCTAAAGAAGAACAAAGATTCTGGATTTGTAGAAATTGTGGACACGTTCATTATGGATATGAAGCTCCAGAAGTATGTCCAACATGTGATCATCCAAAAGCATACTTTGAATTATTAGAAGAAAATTATTAATAAGCAAGGTAATCCTTGTTTTTTCTTTATAAAATTCATTTTATATATGGGAGGTAATATATGAGTAAACATTTATTTAGTGATGTAAGAGTTCCTATAGAGGAAGATAATTTATCTATATGTAGAGATGAATCTAAATGTATTAAATGTGGTGCATGTAAAAGTGTATGTAAATTTAGTTTAAGTGTATATGGATATTATAAGTTAGAAGAAACTGGTGACAGAGCAATATGTATTGGATGTGGACAATGTTCTAATGTATGTCCTACAAGAAGTATTACTGAAAAATATGATTATAAGAAAGTATTAGAAATATTAAAAAGTGATAAAGTAAAAGTATTTACGACTTCTCCAGCAATAAGAGTAGCTTTAGGAGAAGAATTTGGATTAGAACCAGGAACTAATGTTGAAGGAAAAATAGTATCAGTTCTTAGAAGTATTGGAGCAGATTATGTATTTGATACAACTTTTGGAGCGGATTTAACGATTATGGAAGAAGCAAGTGAACTAGTAGATAGAATTAATAATAATGGTGTTTTACCAATGTTCACTAGTTGTTGTCCTTCCTGGGTAAAATTTACAGAAATATTTTATCCAGAATTTATTCCTAATTTATCTACTTGTAAAAGTCCTATTTTAATGCAAGGTGCTATTATTAAGAATTATTTTTCTAAAATAAAAAATATTAATAAAGAAGATATAGTGTCTATTGCAGTAACACCATGTACTTCTAAAAAAAGTGAGATAAAAAGAGAAGAATTTAATAATGACGTTGATTATGTAATTACGACAAGAGAACTAGCAGAAATAATTAGAAGAGAAGATATTGATTTTAAAAATATTGAAGAGTCTAATTATGATAGTGTTATGGGTCATGGCGCTGGAAGTGGTATTATATTTGGATCATCTGGTGGTGTTATGGAAGCAGCGTGTAGATATGCATATAAGTTACTTACAGGTAACGATCCTGAGGGAAAATTACTTGAATTTAATGAAGTAAGAGGTTTATCTAATGTTAAAGAAGCAACTTTAAATATAAATGATAAAGAATTAAAATTAGCTGTTATAAATGGAACTGGAGATGCTAGAAAAGTATTAGAAAAATTAAAAAAACAAGAAGTTAGCTATGATTTTATAGAAGTAATGGCTTGTGAAGGTGGATGTATTGCTGGTGGAGGTCAACCAAGAGTAATATTCCCTGTAACTCCTGAAATAAAAAATAAAAGAAGTAGTGGTTTATATAATATAGATAAAAATAGTACAATAAGAAATTGTTATCAAAACA
Source organism: uncultured Bacilli bacterium (assembly GCA_944368815.1). GTDB lineage: Bacteria > Bacillota_I > Bacilli_A > RF39 > UBA660 > CALVVX01. The sequence goes on along the minus strand of CALVXD010000059.1, from coordinate 2,356 downwards.
AAGAAATTATTGATTTATATAATAATTATTTAGAAAAACCACTTAGTAATAAATCTCATGAACTTTTACATACAACTTATATAAATAGAAGTAATATATTAAAAGAAACTAGTAAAAACTAGTTTTTTTTGTTATAATAAAATTAGAGAAAGTAGGTAAGAATATGAAATTAAATAATAAAGGTTTTACATTAGTTGAATTACTTGCCGTTTTAGCAATATTAATAACAATATTATTAGTAGCGATTCCTAGTATTACATCATCTTTATCTAGAAGTGAAGTAAAAGAATTAGATGCAAAAAAAGAATTAATAGCAAGTTCTGTAGAAATAGCAGTTAGTAAAAATGATAGTTGTTATTATAGTCAATTTAAAAATAATACTTGTAATTTTAGTGTACAAAAATTGATTGATATAGGATTTATTACTGAAGATATGGGAAAAGATAATAATGGTAACATAATAAGTGGATGTGTTATTTATAAAGATAATAAATATCAGTTTTTAGATTCTGGTTGTAAATCTGAATGTGATACAACATGTATTCATTAGTGCATGTTTTTTTTCTTGACTATAATTATTATATAATCTATAATTATAAAGAAAAAAGGAGTGCATTATGGAAAAAATAATATTAATTAAGTATGGAGAACTTACTACTAAAAAAAATAATCGTAATTTATTTATAAATTTGTTATATGAAAATATTAAAAATAAACTTAAAAATTATGATGTAAAAATAGTTAAAAATAGAGTTAGAATGTTTATTGAAACAAATGACAATATTGATGAAATAGTTAGTATTTTATCTAATATATTTGGAATACACAGTATAGTTGTTGCTTATAAAGTGGATAATAATATTGATAGTATTAAAAATAATGTAATAGATATTGTTAAAAATATAGAATTTAAAACATTTAAAGTAGAAACTAAAAGAAGTGATAAAAGGTTTCCGATTCCTAGTATGGAATTTAATAATGTAATTGGGGGATTAATCTTAAAAAATATTTCTAATGTTAGTGTTGATGTACATAATCCTGAATATGAACTTAAAATTGAAATAAGAGAAGATTATGCTTATATTTATACAAAAGAAATAAAAGGCGCTGGTGGTTATCCAGTAGGAGTAGCAGGTAAAGGACTTTTAATGTTATCAGGAGGAATAGATTCTCCAGTTGCAGGTTATTTAGCTATGAAAAGGGGAATAAAAATAGAGTGTATTTATTTTGAGTCTCCTCCACATACTAGTATTCAAGCAAAAAACAAAGTAAAAAAATTAGTCGAAAAATTAAGTAAATATAATTCTAATATAGTTTTAAATGTTATTAATTTTACAGAAATACAAGAAGCAATATATAAATATTGTCCTAAAGAATACATGATAACTATTATGAGAAGAATGATGTATAGAATTAGTGAGAAAGTCGCTAGAAAAAGAAAAGCGCTTGTTATAATAAATGGAGAAAGTGTAGGACAAGTTGCAAGTCAAACATTAAATAGTATGAATGTAATTAATAATGTTACTAATTATCCAGTTATAAGACCAGTTGCATGCTTAGATAAATTAGAAATAATTGATATAAGTAAAAAAATAGATACTTATGAAACATCAATATTACCTTATGAAGATTGTTGTACTATTTTCTTACCTAAACATCCTGTTATTAATCCTATATTAGAGCGTGCAATTAATTATGAAAATAATTTTGATTATGAAATGTTAATTAATAAAGCTGTTGATAATATGGAAACAATAGTAATAGATAAAGAAAATAATAAATTTGATATTTAGCAAAAATTTCCATAAGAAAAAGAGTATTAAATTTTAGTTTTTTCACAACCTATTAGTGTAGGAGGTGAAAGAAATGACAAACTCTAATAACAAAATGACAGTTCCAGGAGCAAAACAAGCTATCGAAAGAATGAAATATGAAATAGCTAACGAATTTGGTGTTAACTTAGGACCAGATGCTACTGCTAGAGCTAACGGATCAGTTGGTGGAGAAATTACTAAGAGATTAGTAAAATTAGCTCAAAATCAATTAAGTGGATCTAATTATCAATCTAAATAAGTATTCAAGAACGTTAATTAATAAATATTAATGTTCTTTTCTTTTATAAATAAACAAAAGAGACTCCAAAGAGTCTCTTCCAAAAAGAATAAAAAGGGGTTGGCTAGTGTGATACTAGCACCAATTCGCTTAAAATTTGAATTGGTGATTAATATAATAATGGAAGTTTGTATTTTTGTCAATACTAATTTAAAAAAAATAAAAAAAATTGTGAATAATTAGTGAAAATGATAGTATTTTTATTAATCAATAATTAGTGAAAATGATAGGGATATATTTTAAT
>CALVXD010000058.1 GCA_944368815.1 uncultured Bacilli bacterium | reverse complement strand
ACAAAAAAACTAACATTTCTGTTAGTAATTTATTACTCTCGAATTATTAAAAGTTCGAGTTTCCTATCAATCTGGTGCCATCTGTAAGAATCGAACTTACAACTAATCCTTACCATGGATTTGTTATTCCATTTAACTAAGATGGCTTTCTGGTGCTGAAAACAGGACTTGAACCTGCGACCTATTGATTACGAGACAATTGCTCTACCAACTGAGCTATTTCAGCAAAATGGTGGAGGCGAGGGGAATCGAACCCCTGTCCAAAAATATAGCCACTTAAATATCTACAAGTTTAGTTAGTTATTTAATTTCAATATATAATCATTAACTAACAAAAGGTTATATATCTATACTATTATATTCATTATTAGTTATAGTAATTACTAATAATATAGCTTACTGTATAAGTCCCTGTTATTCCCCGTAAGCAAAGAAATAGAGGAACCTGTAGCTTTACCTTAAATTAAGCGTATGCTACAGCATTTCTATAGCTGTTTCCAGTTATTTTATTTTTAGTCTTTAACGCAGTACAATACGACTTGCAATTTAAACTTCTATTATTCCTGTCGAAGCCTGAACGCCCCCATAAATAATAACAGTAACATTATATCATATAACAAATAAAAAGGAAATAGGGAGTAACTATTTCCTTACTTTATTATAAATTTTACACCTTTCTTTTTTTCATTTTCAATAGAAATGTCGTATTCTAAAAAATGAAGTGTTTTTTTAACAATGGAAAGCCCTAATCCAAATACACCTTTAATGCCTTTTTCGTATGGAGTGAAAATATTATTCAAGACATTTTTATCAATATTTGGTCCGTCATTATATAAAATTATTTTATTATTTTTTACAGTAATTTTTATTTCTTTATCAGCATATCTAATAAAATTACCTAAAATATTATCTATAATAGCTTCCCACATGTCTGAGCTTCCTCTAAAGATAGTCGCTTTCTTATCAATATCAAGAACAAATTCTACATCAGGACGCATTAATTTAAACTTATCAACTGCTGCATATATCGTCTGGCTAACATTATACTGTATTTTTAAATTGTCTTTTTTGTCCTCGATGTAACTAAGTTTATTTAAATATAATAAGGAGTGAACTTTAATTTCTAATTTTTTTAATTGTTCTTTAATTATTTCAATAGCTTTATCTTTTGTTTCTATTCCGTCTTCGGAAGCTTCAATATATGATTTCATAACTGTAATAGGAGTTTTAAAGTCATGAGATATATTTTGATACATTTGATTTTTATATTCTTCTTGCTCTTTTAGATAATCATGCATATTATCTATGGCAACAGCAAGTGTATTTAACTCATCTTCATAAAATGATTTATCTGAATAATGGTTAAATTTATCATTATCTATGTTATCAACATTATCTTTTAATTTTTTTATTCGATTAACTAAATTATTTGACCAAGACATAATCAGTAACGATATAACAATAAATGTAATACCGATAACTATAACAATAGTTATTAATACGTCTTGACGCATTCTATTGATGTACTTATCATTAGTTATGGCAATTTTTGTAATATCATTAGTTTTAGAAGTATTGTAATAGTAGGTATTAAGTTTATATTTAAATTTTCCAAAATCGCCATCAAATTTAACTAACAATTCATCAATATTATTAATATCAATTATTTTTTCTAAGTTGTCGGAGACCATTATTGTACTATCAGAGCTTATATAAATATAAGCAATTTCGGAGTTAATTGTACTACTATCTATATTGTCTCCGACAAAAAATAATGGTTGTTTTAAATAATTATAAATATTCTCTTCGTAAATAGGAAGTAAAGTCTTTGGAAGTATTATTCCTAGTGATATTACAATTATGCTGATAACAATTACATATATATATAATAATTGTTCAGCAAGAGATCTCTTAGCTTTCATACTAATCTATACCCATATCCGTATATTGTGTGTATTTTTAAATCTGGCATTTTCTTCCTAAGTCTTCTTACTAAATCATCGACAACTCTATCATTACCAAAGTAATCATTTCCCCAAATGATATTTAATATATCATCTCTTGAAAATTGTTTGTTTTTATTAGTTAAAAACATATATAATAAATCAAATTCCAAGGTAGTAAGGTTTAATTCAACATTATCTTTAGTAACAATCCTTTTATTAATGTCAATATTATAACTTCCATAAATTAATTTTTGAGTGTCCTTAGTATAGACTCTTTTAATCATTTTATTGACTCTTAAAACCAATTCTTTGGGAGAATAAGGTTTAGTAATATAATCATCACTTCCTAACTCAAGTCCAATAATCTTATCCAGATCTTTATCTCTAGCAGAAGTAAATATTACGGGAACAACGTCATCTGATTCTCTAATCTTCTTAATGATATCATATCCACTTATATCGTCCCCTAGCATAATATCTAAGATCCATAAGTGAGCTTTCTGATTAACATTCTTTAACGCGTCTTCGCCGTTAGTATAACTAATGACATTATATCCTTCTTTTTCTAAGTAAGCTTTAATTAAATTATTTAAATCTTTCTCATCTTCCACTAATACAATGTTATACACAATATCATTCATAATATCACCACCAAGTTTAGTATATCACTAAATGTATTATTTTTCTAGTTGTTATTCATTCGTTTTATATTCATATATCACCTCGTTTCTTGATATACATTCTACTAGTAAAAAATAGAATAATTATCAAAGAAATATGTTAAATTATGTGAAAAGAAAAAAACATTAAATTTTACATATAATGTAATGGGTGAATACAATGTATATAAAAATTAACTTAGACTATAATTCGTTAGAACCATATATGGATAATAAAACTTTAATGTTACATTATAATGTTATATATAGTAGTTATATAGATAGATTAAATAAATTATTAAAAAAGAATAACTATAAAGATAATTATTCTCTTAATGAACTTGTAGACAAAATAGATATGTTTCTATTAGAAGATAGGGGAGAGATACTATATAATTTAGGAGGCGTTCTTAATCATAAATTATATTTTTATGAAATAAGTGATAAAGGTAATAATAAACCTTATGGGGAAATATTAAAAGATATAAATAAATATTTTGGAAGTTATGATAACTTTAAAAAAGAATTTATAAAAAAAGCACTTAACTTAGTAGGAAGTGGTTATACATTTTTGGTAATGGATAAAAGAGGTAAATTACAAATAATAAATACTTCTAATGAAGATACACCATATTCTTATGGATTTATACCTATAATTGTATTAGATTTATGGGAACATTCTTATTATTTGAAATATAACACAAATAAAGAAGCATATATAAATAATTGGTTCAACCTTCTTGACTTTAAAAAAATAAATGATTTATATATAGAAAATAAAAAAAGTCTATTCTGACTTTTCTTCTACAATAGCTCCAGTAGGACATAATTCTATAGCCTCTTTTACACCATCTTCTAAATCTTCTGGAACAGTATCTACTTTACAATATGCAAATCCATCATCATTAAAATCAAATACGTCTGGTACTAATGAAGGACAACTTCCACATCCCATACATTTTTCTTCTTTAATTGTTACTTTCATATTTATCCCTCTTTCCAATATAATTATATAGATAAATTAATTAAAAATCAATAAAATAGTTTTAAATAACTAAAAAATATGTTATTATTATATAAGTAAAGGTGTGTTAGATATGGAAAGTAGAATGGAAAAATTTTATCGAAAAGATTTATCTGATTATAGTAGAAGTAAGAAAAATGCCGATTTATATAAAGAAGTATATGGAAACTATAGTAATATTGAACATCTACCTGTGTCTGATAATAGTAGTGAAATAAACATGAGTGATTTACAAAATATAGTTAGTAGTAGAGAACAATATAAAAAAGCTAAAATGGTCGGAGAATTTACTAGTACTAGTATAAAATTAAAGGAAGTTGAACCTGAAGAAGTTAAAGTAACTGCTAAAAAAGTATATGATATAAACGAGTTAATTGAAAAAGCAAGAAGTGAAAATGCTAAAGCAAAAGAGATGATGGCTAATACTACTAAACAGCATAATTTTTTACAAACTTTAGAAGTATCTCCTGAAGCTTTAAATAAAATAAAAGAAAGAGAAATGGCACTTAAAGAAGAAGATAATACCAAATCTAGTACTGAATCTTTTCCTTTAGATCTTCTTTCTGATTTAAAACCAAGTGGGAATACAGTTGTTATGGAACCAATGAGTGATGAAGTTAAGTCTCCTACTGATGATATTCCAATAGATAGCACATTTATAAAAAAAGATAAAGACTTAGAGATAAAACAAAGTAAAGAAGAATTTTATAGTGATTCATATACATTTTCTAAAAAAGATTTCTTTGACGAAGATGAAGAATTAATGGATAATAAAGGACATGCATTTTTAAAAGTATTAGTATTTATTGTGGGAGTATCTTTATTAATCGCAGTTGGTTACTTTTGTTTTGTATATTTCGGAATTAGAAACGCTTAAATAAGTGTTTTTTTCTTTTAAATTGAAGTAGTAAAAAAATTAATATTGTGTTATACTCCTGACTTTGACAGTTGTAAGAAAGCAAAATTTCTCAAGTCCTTAAAATATAAGGGTTTAGAGAG
>CALVXD010000057.1 GCA_944368815.1 uncultured Bacilli bacterium | reverse complement strand
TTATCAATGTGATTACATAATTCATTTGTTTGTTCTAAAGCAAATTTATCAAAATCTTTTAATTGAATATTGTTTTGTATTAAGTAATATAGAAAATGTCTATAATTACATAAGTTTAGTAAATATCCGTTTATTATCATTCTATCAAAAGTTTCTAAAATACCATTGATTTTTTCTTTATTTTGTTCTATTATATTCATTGCAAACCTCCTTGAGTAGTTATGCATATTGTAAACATGGAACAAAAGTTTATCTCGAGGTTCCGATATTGGTAGCATAGACTACATTACGGCATAGACCGTTTGATTAGATTGTGACTTAGATCACGTAACAGTTATTATACTGATTTGGCAAACTATTTCAAGTGGAGGTTTGCTTTTTTTGTTTTTTTTCTTGTTAGGTTGCGGACATAGTCTGCCTTATGTTATAATTAGTTTAGAAAGAAGGATGTATATGAATAAAAAAAATGTTGGTATAATTATAGGAATTATATTATTAATTATAATAGGAATATGTGTATTTATGTTTTCTTTGAATAAAGAAGAAGATAAAATAACTGATGGAGAAGTCTTTGCAGAAGAATACACAGAAGTAGATGAAAACAATGTTTTTGTATATAGAACAATGGATGAAATAATAAAAATATTAGAAAATGGAACAGGTGTTGTTTATTTAGGATTTCCTGAATGTAAATGGTGTCAAAGATATGTAAAATACTTAAATGAAGTAGCGTATGAAGAAGATATTGAAAAAATATATTATTATAATATAAAAGAAGATAGAGAAAATAATACTGAAAATTATCAAAAAATAATAGAAATATTAGGAGACTATGTTCCATATGATGAAGAAGGAAATAGAAAAATATATGTGCCTGCAGTTATATATGTAAAAAATGGTGAAATAGTAGGACATGATAATGAATCATCAATGGTATCAGGAGATGTAGATGAATACTGGACTGAAGAAAAAGTATCAGCTTTAAAAGAAAGAACAAGAGAATTTATGAAAGCATCTAATCCTAATGTATGTACAGATGGATGTAATGGATAGGGGGAATATATATGTTTAATGATAGTAAAGGAAGTTTATTTGCAACTTTTGTTTTATCAATAATATTTGGGATATTATTAGTATTTGCAACAGAAACATTTTTGGTTACTATAAATTATGTTTTAGTATCAATTTTCTTGATACTTGGAGTAGTCCAACTTATAAGTTTCTTTATGAATAAAAGTTATAAACATGAAATTTATAATAATTTAATAGTAGGTATTATTTGTATATGGAGTGCATTATTTATATATGTATATTATGGCTCTTTAATATTCTTATTACCAGTAATATTATCTTTATATGCTTTTGTAGTAGGTGCTATTACTTTAACTAAATTTTTAAGAAATAAAATGATACCATATATAATTATTAGTATTCTTTCATTTATAATTGGAGTACTACTATTATTTAAACCAGCATTGACTGTAACATTATATTTGCAAATAACTGGTGTATATATAATTATTACTTCATTAGTATATTTATTTGAATTTTTTCAAATAAAGAAGCATTTTAAATAAAAAATTACTTGTAAAAGTAGTTTTTTTTTCATTTTTATTTAACAAAACCAAACATTTGTGATATAATTAATCGGTGTAAAAAAAGAGGTGAACTTTTATGAATATTAGAAATATTGCTATTATTGCCCATGTAGACCATGGAAAGACTACGTTTGTAGATCAATTATTAAAGAAATCTGGAACATTTAGAGAAAATGAAAATGTTGAAGAAAGAGTAATGGACTCTAATGATATTGAAAGAGAAAGAGGAATTACTATTCTTGCTAAAACTACAGCGATTAATTATGAAGGATACCGTATTAATATTTTAGATACGCCAGGACACGCTGATTTTGGTGGCGAAGTAGAAAGAATTATGAATATGGTTGATGGAGTAATGCTTTTAGTAGATGCTTATGAAGGAACAATGCCACAAACAAGATTTGTACTTAAAAAAGCATTAGAAGCTAACGTTAAACCAATTGTTGTAATTAATAAAGTAGATAAACCTACTGCTAGAGTAGATAAAGTATTAGATGAAGTAATAGATTTATTTATTGAGTTAGGTGCTACAGATGAACAATTAGATTTTAAAGTAGCGTATGTATCAGCATTAAATGGTACAGCTAGTTTAGACTCTGATATTACTACACAAAAAGAAGATTATAGTGATATCTTCAAATTGATAATATCAGAAATTCCAGAACCTAAAGTTAATCCTGATAAACCATTACAATTTCAACCAGCACTTTTGGACTATAATGATTATGTTGGTAGAATAGGTATTGGACTTGTTAAATCAGGTGAAATAAAAGTAAATGAAATGGTATCATGTGTAAGATTAGATGGCAGCAAAAAACAATTTAGAATTCAAAAACTATTTGGATTTTTAGGACTTAAGAGAATAGAAATAGAAAGTGCAAAAGCAGGAGATATAATTGCAATTGCAGGACTTGCTGATATTTCAGTTGGAGAAACTGTATGTGAAATAGGAAAAGAAGAAGCCCTTCCAGTTCTTAGAATTGATGAACCTACATTAAAAATGACATTTATGACAAACAATAGTCCATTTGCAGGAAGAGAAGGTAAGTTTATTACTGCATCAAAAGTAGGAGAAAGATTATTTAAAGAAACACAAAAAGACGTAAGTTTAAAAGTAGAACAATCAGGAAATGAATCATGGACAGTTTCTGGTCGTGGAGAATTACATTTATCTATTTTAATAGAAAATATGAGAAGAGAAGGATATGAACTTCAAGTATCTAAACCAGAAGTTATTATTAAAGAGATTGAGGGAGTTAAATATGAACCATACGAAGACGTGCAAATAGAAGTTCCAGAAGAGTCTGTTGGTCCAGTAATTGAAGCATTAGGACTTAGAGGCGCTAATATGGATAATATGACTAATGTTAATAACTTAGTTAGATTAAACTATACTATTCCTTCCAGAGGATTAATAGGATTTTCTACCGATTTTATGACTATGACCAAAGGATATGGAATAATAAATCATACATTTAAAGAATATTTACCAGTACAAGGAGTTAATATTGGTGAAAGAAAACTTGGCGTTTTAGTTTCTATGGAAAATGGTAAAGCAACAGCTTATAGTATTGGAAACTTAGAAGATAGAGGAGTTATGTTTATTGAACCAGGTACTGAAGTATATGAAGGTATGATAGTAGGAGAATGTAATCGTGAAAATGATTTAGCAGTTAATGTTGTTAAAGGTAAGCAATTAACAAACACTAGAGCAGCAGGATCAGATCATACTGTAGTATTAAAAAGACCTAGACCAATTACTTTAGAGTATTGTCTAGATTATATAAATAGTGATGAATTAGTAGAAATAACTCCAGAATCAATAAGACTTAGAAAACAAATATTAAATACAGAACAAAGAAAGAAATTTGATGCTAAAAAAGCTTAAATTTCTTTTTTTTTAGAAATTTTGTGTTATAATACCAATTTAAGAAGGTGAAGTAACATGAAACAAAATATTAATAAAATTGAACTAAGGCCAATGATGAAAATATTAGAAATGGTTACTTATTTAAAAGAAAAAAACATTAAATTTATAGAATGTTCAGAAGTAGATGCAGAAAAGTATTTAAGAGAAAATAATAATTATTTTAACGTTACTGCCTATAAAAATAATTTTATTAAATATCAATGTGGTAATTTAAAAGGGAAATTTATAGATTTAGATTTTGCTTACTTAAAAGATTTATCTATTATTGATTATAGGGTAGAATAGTTTTATTTAAAATGATAATTGATATAGAACATTATCTTAAAATTAGAATATTAAATGAAATAGAAGAAATCTTTGAAGAAGATGGATATAATATTGTTAATTTATATTTAGAACATGATTACAATAATAAAAAGTTCCCGAAAAGTGTCTATAATAGTATAATGAAAAAAGTTTCAAATGACTATTATAAAAAGATTTTTTCTAAATATGATATTAATGAAGATAAAAAAATAGAAAATATTCCAATATGGGAATTTTTAGAAATAATAACTTTTGGAGAGTTAGTAAATTTCTTTGAATTTTTTACGAATAAATATAATTTATCAGATAAAAAATATGTATTTATTTTAAGAGAAATAAATAAATTAAGAAATGCAGTAGCTCATAACTCGTGTGTATTATCAGAATTAGATAAAAAAGATAATTCCCATCGAGCAGATACTTTGGTTATTAATTATTTAAAAGAATGTGGAATTGGAAAAGAAAATAGAGATAATAAGTTAAAGAATTCTAGAATTAGACAAATTACATATACATTATATTTGTTTAATATAATAGTAAGTAGTGATGGAGTTAAAAATAATGTAGAACATGATGTTAGTAAATTGTTTTATGGAAGAATAATTTATAATAATAAATATTATAATAATAATGAACTATTGAAATCTATATATAAATATTTTGACAAAATAATTGAAAAAAATTATAAAGAAAATATGGAACAATAGTTTGACATAGATATAAATTTATGATATATTATCTATGCAAGGAAAAAATGTTAAATCATTTTTGTAAGGGGTCTATTTTAGGATAGAGCCCTAT
>CALVXD010000056.1 GCA_944368815.1 uncultured Bacilli bacterium | reverse complement strand
TTATTTTTGAAGTAATTCCAAGGGTTTGTTAAATGTCAATAATTATTAGTTAAATTTTTAAGCGATTGCCATACTTTGGTTGTAATTATAGTTTATTTAATGTATAATCAATATATAGGGGGAACTTATGAAAAACAAAATAATTAAAAACATACCTAATTTCATAACTGTTAGTAGAATAATAACATCGTTATTAGCGTCCTTATCGTTTATTCTCGGTAATTTTGGATTATCCATTGGACTGTATATATATTCTGCTTCTAGTGATTTTTTTGATGGATTTTTAGCAAGAAAACTTAATGCTTTTTCTGAGTTAGGGAGAAAATTAGATGCAATTTCTGATAAATTGTTTATGTTATCTTTATTACTTCCTACAATAATATTGGGTAATTATTTAATGCTTATACCATTTGTATTTGAGTCGTTAATATCATTAAATAATATAAAAAATAATAAACAAAATATTCGAATTGTAACAGAAAGAGTCGGAAAGTTTAAAACGGCAATGTTGTTTCCCACGATGATATTAGGACTCCTTTCTAGTAGAGTACCAATATTAACATTTCCATTAATACCATTTTTGGGAGTTACAACAGTATTACAATATAAAACATTTAAGTCTTATCAAAAACAAAAAGAAGAAAGATTAGAAAATAATTATGTAGAAGAAAAAAATAGTAATATTGTTTTTGCTAAAGAATTATCTGTTAAAGAAAATTTAATTAGTTTACGAAATGAATTATTAACATATATTTATTATGATGATGTTACTAAAAATAAAGTAAGAAGGAAGGAAAGAAAATATGATAGATATTAACATTATAAGAAATAATAGAGAACTTGTTAAAGAAAATATTAAGAAAAAATTTCAAGAAGAAAAGATTAAATTAGTTGATGAGGTATATGAACTTGATAAAAAAGTAAGAGAATATAAAATTGAAGGAGATGAACTACGTAAAAAAAGAAATGATATTAGTAGTGAAATAGGGTCTTTAATGCGTGAAAAGAAAATAGAAGAAGGAAATAAAAGAAAAGAAGAAGTAGTAGAAATAAATAAAAAATTAGAAAATATTGAAGCAGAAGAAGAAAAATTATCTTTAGAAATTAAAGAAAAAATGATGGTAATTCCTAATATTATTGATGATTCTGTTCCTATAGGTAAAGATGATAGTGAAAACGTTGAAATAGAAAAGTTTGGAGAACCAATAGTTCCGGATTATGAAATACCATATCATGCTGATATTTTAGAATCATTTAATGGACTAGATAAAGAAAGTTCAGGAAGAACTTCAGGTAATGGTTTTTATTATTTAATGGGAGATGCTGCAAGACTTTCTTCAGCAATGCTTAGCTATGCAAGAGATTTTATGATAGATAAAGGATTTACATATTGCATTCCACCATTTATGATTAGAAGTGATGTTGTAAATGGAGTAATGTCATTTAGTGAAATGGATGCAATGATGTATAAGATTGAAGGAGAAGATTTATATTTAATTGGAACCAGTGAACATTCTATGATTGGTAAATTTAAAGATCAATTAATAAAAGCGGAAATGCTTCCAATTACTATGACATCTTATTCTCCATGCTTTAGAAAAGAAGTAGGAGCACACGGAATTGAAGAAAGAGGAATATATCGTGTTCATCAATTTGAAAAACAAGAAATGATTGTAATATGTAATAAAGAAGAAGAGATGGATTGGTATAATAAAATGTGGTCTTATACAGTAGAATTATTTAGAAGTTTAGATATTCCTGTAAGAACACTTGAATGTTGTTCTGGTGATCTTGCTGATTTAAAAGTAAAATCATGTGATGTTGAAGCTTGGAGCCCTAGACAAAAGAAATATTTTGAAGTTGGTAGTTGTTCAACTTTAGGAGATGCTCAAGCAAGAAGACTTGGAATTAGAGCAAAAGGGGAAAATGGTAATTATTATGTTACAACATTAAATAACACTGTCCTTGCAAGTACAAGAGCATTAATTGCTTTACTTGAAAATAATTATCAAGAAGATGGAAGTATTAAAATTCCTAAAGTGTTAAGACCATATATGGGTGGTAAAGAAATTATAAAGCCAATTAAGTAGTTTTGTTAAGAAACTACTTATTTTTTGTAAACATTTTAAAAAATATAAAAAAAACTTATTTTTTATGATATTATTATAATAGAGTGTGATAATATATGAAAAAAATATTTCAGAGAATGGATAAACCAGTACTCTTTATTTCTATTGTTATGTTTGCTTTTGGACTAATAATGGTCCTTAGTGCTTCATCGATGGAATCATACATGAGATATGGTTTTAGTCCATATCATTATTTTATAAGACAAGCAATATTTTTAGGAGTTGGAATTATTCCATTTATATTTATTATAATTTTTCCTACAAATAAGTATCGGCATTTAATAAATTTGGCAATGTTTGCTGTAATATCTTTATTATTTGGACTTACTATTTGGGGAAGTGTTGCTAAAAATGCACAAAGTTGGTTTTCAATTGGTCCGTTTAATATTCAACCTAGTGAACTTGCTAAAGTAATAATAATTATGTTTTTGGCTATTTATTATGATAAATATAAAGATGAACTTGATAATCAGTGGGTGTTAATTAAACCACTACTTCCTTGTATTATTATTTTTGTGTTAGTAGCAATACAACCAGATTTAGGTACGGCTGGAATCATTTGTCTGTTAACTGTTATTATTTTTTATGCTGTACCCATGACTAAAAAGACTAGAAATATTTATAATAAAATATTTTTAGGAGGTATTCTAGTCGTTTTATCGGTAATGTTAGCAACAGGAGGTTCTTTTTTAAGAGGATATCAAGCCGAAAGATTAAATTTCTTTGATCCATGTGAAAGATATCAAGAAGATTCAGGATATCAATTATGTAATAGTTTCATTGCTTTTAAAAATGGTGGAATAAGTGGACAAGGTATTGGAGAAAGTACTCAAAAATATTTATATTTGCCAGAAAGTTATACGGATTTTATATTCCCAATAATTGTAGAAGAATGTGGCTTAATTATAGGAATAGTAATTCTTATTATGTACATGGTACTATTATATAGAATAATAAAGGTTGCTAGAAATGCCACTAATATTCATAATAGTTTAATATCGTATGGTGTATTTGCTTATATATTTTTACATATATTAGTAAATTTAGGAGGAGTTATGGGATTAATGCCTTTAACAGGGGTACCACTTCCATTTTTTAGCTATGGTGGATCATATACGATATGTTTAATGCTAGCAATTGCACTTGTTGAAAGAGTAGCAATAGAAACAAGCAAGAAAAAAGAAAAAAGTTTAAAATAAAAATTATTAATTTACACATCTTTACATTAATGCTTTACAAATTTAGTAAAAAAATGTATACTATAGGTGGTAAGAAAGTATGACATTGTTATGTTTTTAGGAGGCGTGGATATAATATGAATTATTATAATATTGATAATATGTCAGATGAACAAATTAGATTAAGAGAAGCTCAAATAAGGGGAAATGTAACTCAATCGGTTGGAAGAGCAGAAACAGTAGAAGAGAAACATAATAGAGAAATACAACAAACAGCAGAAGTACATAGACAACTAGATAGAGAACAACAAGCGAGATATGGTATACCAAGGGATATACCAACACCAAAATATCAAACAATTGATAATATGTCGGATGAACAGATAAGATTAAGAGAAGCTCAAATAAGAGGAAGTGTAACTCAATCAGTTGGAAGAGAATTAACCCCTGAAGAAAGAAGAGAAAAGGAATTTCAAGAAACTTTAAATGCACATAGACAATTAGATGCAGAACAACAAGCAAGATACGGTATACCAAGAGATATACCAATGCCAAAGTATCAAACAATTGATAATATGTCCGATGATAGTTTAAGAATTATGCAGGCCATGGTTCAGGAAAAAAAAGAAAATGATAAACCAATGAATGAAACAATAGATAATATTATCCAAAATGGTCTTCCAAAGAATGAAGAAGACTTAAAATCGTTGATTGGAAAGTATTCTGAAAGAAGAGACTTTGTTAAAACATTACTAGAAAAATCAAAAATGAAATTAGAAACTTCTATTAAGGATTGGCAAAATTTTGAAAGTAAGGAAGTAAATGACCAAATAAATAAAGCGGTTTATGAATATTTGGCAATTATTTCTACTTTAAATGATTTGAAATGTAATTTACAAAGTCCAAAATTTGCTCAATATGATCCATATTATGTAGACTTAAAACTTTCTAATTTATCAGATATCATGCATAAAAGAAGAGTAAGTGGTTGCAATATAGATATACCTATTCCTAGTCAATATGATATTACTAACAATAATTCAAAATTAGATGCTGTTCGTTCTATATATTTTGTAGAGAAAGAAATAGAGGGTCAAATTATTGATTGGGGAAGATATGCAACTTCAGTTGAAAACAAAGAAGCTGTAAGTAATTTTGAAAGTGCTAGACAAGAACAAATGCAAGAAGATGAAAAAATGAGAATAGCTCAAATACAGGCAGCTCAAAATATAAGTAATACTCAAAATAAAGGATTTAGTAAATGATGAACAATAAATTATTAGAAGCGTTTAATGAATTGTCTATTAATGATAAAAGAGATAAAATTAGTAATGAATTAATTGTTATTGGTAGTTTAATAAATTATATAGAAAAAAAATATAATATAGATAATCATTTAAAAATAAAAAATTATAATTTATCAAAAGATATAAATAAAAATGAAGGTGAGATACTTACTTTTCTATATGAGGATATATATAATATTGAAAGGGAAATTATTACTATTACAAAGTTAATAATGGAAGATAATAAATAAAGGTCTAAATTTGATGTGAACCCCATCTAGGAGACATCATAAAAAGGACTATTCTTTTAATAAAAAATCAAGGGCGAACGAAGTGAGT
>CALVXD010000055.1 GCA_944368815.1 uncultured Bacilli bacterium | reverse complement strand
AGAGAAGTTTAAAAGAATATAAAGACCCGTTTACGGGTAAGTAATAGTTGCAAAGGCGATTGGCGTATTAAAAAGCCCACAAATGTGGGCTGCCAGTAATAGGCCTTATAGGCCAATGATAAAAACAACGCCTTTGGACGTGGATTTTTATTTATAAGGAAAGTTCGATTTTTGTGCCATTTATTCACTAAAATTATTGACAAACAAATGTTTATATTTTATAATGCAATTACAGGTGATGGTTGTAATATGAAAATATATAAGTCTTATAAATTTAGAATGTATCCAAATAAATTTCAAGAAGAATTAATAAATAAAACAATTGGTAGTTGTAGATTCATTTATAACCATTTTTTGGATAAAAAAGTGAGTAACGCATATAGTGGAATAAAGTTAATTTCAGAATTTACAAAAGAAAAAGCATTTCTAAAAGAAGTGGATAGTTGCGCTCTTAGAAATAGTATATTTAATTTAGAAAATGCGTATAAAAGATATTATAAAAATTTAGGTGGACATCCTAAATTTAAGATAAAAGGAATTAATAATAGTTATAAAACAAATAATATAAAAAGTACATATAAAGGTAAAAATTATAATAGTATAAAATTAGATTTAATAAACAAAATTATAACTTTACCTAAACTGAAAGAAGTATCAATAAGAGGATATAGAAATAAAAATAAATTAAATGGAGAAATAAAAAGTGCTGTTATCAGAAAAGAAGGAAGTAAATATTATGTAAGCGTATTAATGGAAGAAGATATTATTATAAAACCATTTACACCTAATACCATAGTAGGAATAGATTTAGGAATAAAAGACTTCTTAGTAACATCCCATAATGAAAAAATTAAAAACACAATAAAAATAAATCAAAAAAGATTAAGAGGTCTTCAAAGAGGACTTTCTAGATGTAAACTAGGAAGCAAAAACAGATATAAAATAAAATTAAAAATACAAAGATTATTTATGAAAATAAAAAATGCTCGTAAGTTTTTACTTCATACGATAACAAATAAATTGATTAAAGAAAATGATATTATTGCTGTAGAAAATTTAGATGTAGAAAGTATGAAGCAAAATCACTATATAGCCAAATGTTTAACTGAAAATCATATCTCAGAGATAATACGTGTCCTAAATTATAAGGCAACTTGGAATAATAAAAAACTAATTCAAATAGATAGATATTATCCAAGTAGTCAATTATGTAATGTTTGTAATTATCAAAATAAGAATGTTAAGGAGTTAAGTATAAGAACATGGCAGTGTCCTCAATGTGGATGTACACATGATAGAGATTTAAATGCAGCAATAAATATAATGTGTGAAGGATTAAAGATATATATTAAAACTTACGAAAGAGAACTAATGACACCATAAATTTTGACAATTTAATATAAGTAGGATAGCGACTATCCGATCCTGGTCTATGGAGGAATATAAATTCCTATGAAGTAGAAAAAACTTACCGTGAGGTAAGTTAGTCAAAATTTATTTTGACTTTTGTTCTTGAAAAATTATGGCAACTATGATACTATTATTATGGTAGGTGTTCATATGACAGAGATGATATTATTAGATTTGGAAAGAAAAATTAATAGTAATTACTTTAAAAGTAAAGATGAATTAATTTCATATGTCGAAGAAATAAGAAAAAATTATCAATTAGATATGAATTTATTTAATAGCAAATTAAAAGAATTGCTTTCATTATATGATAAAAATAATACTAATATTGATATGAGTAATTTTAAAGATGTTAAATTAGGAGATAATACTTATATTGTTTCTGGCGAAGATGATAAAGCACTTAAAACAGATAGGGAGCAAGGTGAATTGGCAAAAGAATTTAGAGAAGTACAAAATGATATGATTGTTAACGATCCAGCTAGACAAGATATTAATGCAGATGCAATATTTGACAGAATGAAAAAATATCAAAAAGAGTCTTCAACAATGATGCCCCTTTCCAACTTAAATATAGAAATTATAGATAAAGATATGTTAGACAAAATTAGGTTTTTTATTCAAAATGGAAATGTTAATATCTTTGAATATCAAGTAGATATTAGTAATGGAATATTTTTTAACGTAAATACCAATGAATTATTTGAAGTAAGAAAAAATCCAAATACTTTAAATTATGAAATATACAAGGGGGGAGAAGTATCATATACTAATGGTTCAAATGATATAAATAATAATTCAATTATAAATAATATATCATCGTATACTGAGGAAGAATTAGTTAATTTTCAACAAGATACAAAACTTTCATCAGAAGTAAAACAAACTATTGAAGAAGAATTAGAAAGAAGAAAAAAATTAAATAGACCTAAGACACGAGTACTTAAATTAAATCCATTAGATAATAATAGGGCAGCTTTTATAAAATCAAGTTTTATAATTATTATGTTATTTTTATCTAGCATAATGTGTGCATTATTGTTATTACTTTTAAAATAAATTATATACTTAAAGTGAGGTGATTACATGATGAATAAAATAAAAAAAATATTTAAAGAAAATATCAAGTTTATAATAATTTTAATAGTTATGATTGTTGTTATTAATATTCCTCTTCCATATTATATATTAGCACCTGGAGGTATTATCGATATAAGAGATAGAATTGAACTAGAAAATAAAAATATTACTGAAGGAACTCTTAATTTACTCTATGTAACAGAATATGAAGCAAATGTTGGTACAATGTTAATGTCTTTTATATTAAAAGATTGGGATACTGAGAAAGTGGAAGAGGTACAAGTATCTAATGAAACAATGGAAGAAATTTCTATTAGGAATAAAGTAATGCTTGAAAATTCTATGCAAAATGCTATATTAGTAGCATATAACAAATCAGGAAATACTGTTAATATTAAAGGGCAAGAAAATGTAGTTATTGCTACAACTACTGATAATGGCTTAAAAGTAGGAGATAAAATACTAAAAGCTAATGGTATAGATATTGATAATGTTGAAACTTTAAAGACTATCATTGAAAAAAAAGAAGTAGGGGATACTATAACATTAGATATAGAACGAGATAATAATGAGAAACAAGTTAATGTAAAAGTTAATGAAACAGAAGATGGTAAAGCAGTAGGGGTAGTTGTTCTTACTAATTACATATATGATGTTGATCCTTCTATTGAATTATCTTTTAAGGCAAGTGAAGGTGGATCTTCTGGAGGATTAATGATTGCTTTAAATATTTATAATTCTTTAACTTCTGAAGATATTACTAAAGGAAGAAAAATAGCGGGAACAGGAACTATTGATGCTTTAGGTAATGTTGGCGCAATAGATGGCGTAAAATATAAAATAATTGGTGCTCATAAAAATAATATGGAGATAGTTTTAGTTCCTAAAGATAACTATGAAGAAGCAATTAAAGTAAAAGAAGAATATAATTATGATATGGAAATAGTAAGTGTAAATACTTTTGATGATGCAATAAACCATTTAATTAATAATTAGAATATAATTTTGGATTATTCATACTATTAATTAGGGGATATTATGAATAAAAATGATATATCAAAGTATATGAAAAAAATAAATAAGAGTAAAAATAATGAATTAGTAAGTGATATAAAAAAATATGTAAGAAATTTTTTGTATAGATCACTTATATGTCTTTCATTATTTTTATTATTGGCTATTATTTGTAAAATAGATACGAAATACAAAGATATAATAAAGAAAAATATATATGAAACTAATATTTCTTTTACTAGTATAAAAAATTTTTATTCTAAATATTTAGGGGGAGTATCAATTCTCGATAATTTCGTTTCAAATACGAAACCTGTATTTAATGAAAAATTAGTTTATAAAAGTAGTTCAAAATATTATAATGGAGTAAAATTAGAAGTAGAAAATAATTATTTAGTACCTGTTTTAGAAAGTGGAATAGTTGTTTTTATTGGAGAAAAAGAAAATTATGGTAATGTTATAATAATTCAAGGAATGGATGGAGTAGATATATGGTATGGAAATATGTCTACTACTTCAATTAAATTATATGACTATATAGAATCCGGTGATTTACTTGGAGAGACTACTAATAATTACTTATATTTAGTATATTCAAAAAATGGAGACTACTTAAATTATGAAGAATATCTTAAATAAAATAGAATTTCATTATACTTATTTAATAATAGCATTAGGGTTTATATTAACGGGATATTTTTATAATTTAATTATATTTACTTCACTAATTTTAATCCATGAATTAGGTCACTATCTTATGTGCATAAAATATAAAGTAAAAGTAAATAAGATAATAATATATCCTTATGGGGGATTAATAAAATTAGATGATGTAATTAATAGAGATATTGATGAAGAATTATTAATAGCCATTATGGGTATTTTTTTTCAAACTATGTATTATACTATAATATTAATTTTATATAAAAATAATTATCTAAGAGAATATATATTTAATATATATACAATGTATCATTATTCAATGTTAATATTTAATATATTACCTATATATCCATTAGATGGATTTAAGATCTTTAATTTAATATTGTCTAAAGTAATATATTTTAATTTAGCAAATTATATTAGTCTTATTATTTCTATAATAATGATTATTATAGTATTTATTAAAGGAATTAATAATTATAGTTATATGATGTTAATATTTATTCTTATTGATAATACATATAAATATTATAAAGGATTAAAAAAATTATATAATAAATTTATTTTAGAAAGATATTTACATAAATACAATTACAAACAATTTAAAATAGTAAATAATCAAAATAAAATGTATAAAAATAAATTTCATATATTTAAAATAGGTAATAATTATATAAAAGAAAAGGAATATTTAAAATTTATTTTTGAAAACCTTACATTATATGTGAATAATTAGTGAAAATGATAGTATTTTTATTAATCAATAATTAGTGAAAATGATAGGGATATATTTTAATG
>CALVXD010000054.1 GCA_944368815.1 uncultured Bacilli bacterium | reverse complement strand
TACTATTTTTGCACTTGCAAAAATGACTACTTTTATAAGTAGAAGTGGCTACTCATATATAAAAGTTCTTTTAATACCAACAAAAAAAGTGGCTACTACTTTTATAAATAGTGACCACTTATTACTAATTCATTAAAAATATGTGCTTCCTTTAGTTTTATTTTATATAACACCTTCTTTCAAAGAAAAAAGAGAAGAATCTAGTTCCTCTCTACACAATTTATTGATATTTTACTATATTATAGCACTTGACAAAACTGAGTCAAGTTCATTTCATGTTTAATTCATGTCACATTATGCTTTTTTCATGTCGTTTTAAAAAATATAAAATAACTTTTTAATCTTAATATAAATTTTCAATTAATATTATATATATCACGAGTATAAACTTTTTTATTATTCTTTATTCTTTCATCTATTCTATTTGCTAAAATAATATCTGATTGTTCTTTAAAAACATTAAAGTCATTTACAATTTCAAATCCATTAAACGAATTAATATGTAATAGTGGCTCATAAATTATTATTCTTACATTATTATTTTTTTTATTAATTTCTTTTATAATATCTAATATTGCACTTTCCCTAAAATTAGTAGAATCTTTTTTCATGATTAATCTATATATACCAATGACACTTGGATTATATTTTAATATCGACTCGCTTATATACTTTTTTCTTGTTTCATTGCTATTAATTATTGCACTGATTAAATTTTCTGGAATATTATTATAATTTGATTTTAATTGTTTTGTATCTTTAGGTAAACAATAACCACCATATCCAAATGACGGATTATTATAATAATTACCTATTCTACTATCTGATGATATGCCATCAATAATACTTTTTGGATCTAAATTTTTAGATTCTGCAAAAGTATCAAGTTCATTAAAGAAAGCAATTCTTAATGCTAGGTATGTATTTGCAAATAATTTTACAGCCTCTGCTTCTGATGATTTCATAATCTTAATCTCAACATCTTTTTTTAAAGATGCTTTTTTTAATAATTCTGCAAATTCTATTCCTTTTATACTTTGACCTCCAACAATTATTCTACTTGGATATAAATTATCAAATAACGCACTACCTTCTCTTAAAAATTCTGGAGAAAAAATAATAGAATTAATTTTATATTGCTCTTTAATTTTATCTGTATAACCAACTGGAACAGTACTTTTAATTACAATTGTTGAAGATAAGTTTGTTTTCAATATTTTTTGAATTACATTTTCTACCGAGGTGGTATCAAATTCATTAGTTTTTTCATCATAATTAGTAGGAGTACATATTATAATATATTCAGAATCTTTAAATGCCAATTTATAATCGCTTGTAGCTTGTAAATTTAACTTTTTTGTTTTAAAAAAAGTTTCTATATCTTTATCTTTTATTGGAGATATTCTTTTATTTATTAAATCTATTTTAATATTATCAATATCATAAGCAATCACCTCATTATCTTGACTTAATAATGTAGCCAAAGATAATCCAACATAGCCAACACCTGCAACCGTTATTTTCATATATTTCCTCTTTCTATTATTTCAAAATTCCATTAAATACTATTTCATTTTTTTCAGAATAGCATGATTCAATTTTTTCTGTTTTTTCCCAATTATAGTTTTTTATAATATTGTCAAATTCTTTTACTTTATATTCTGGCATAGTAATAAGAGGCTTTGTAGTATTTAAAAAAGCAAATGATTTTAATAATAACTGTGTACCTATTCCAATATTTCTATATGTTTTCTCAACATAAATTGTACATATTTTCTTTTCCTCTTTTGAATTTTTTAAGAAAACCACTCCAATAGGAACATTATTATTTAAACAAAAAATAATTTCTCGAGCTTTTCCATCTAATTCTTTACAAAATTTTTCATGAAACCAATTATAATGATTAGGATAGTCTATTTCTAATTCTTTTGTTACGTTATATAATTTTTCTAATAATTGTTGACTTTTCAAGTCATCTTCTATTTTTGAATATTCATAATATTTTAACATTTTGCCACCTAAATTCTTACTTTAATTATATTATAAAAAAAAGAATTTGAAATCTTCCAAATTCTTTATAGCATATAAAATAATTTTATATATTAAAGTTTAATATTTAAAGTCCTTCTTAGTTAATATTTTAGGATTGTCTGCTACATAAGCATTTAAAGGCTCACAACCAGTACAATGACTTTTTCCATTCTCTTTTAGCCACTCTGCCATTATATCTGCTTTTTTGTATTTATCACTTTCACTAGAATAATCAGCCTCAATTTGGTTAATTCTGTGAGCAGCACAATTACATGGAACTACCAAGTCTTTATCAGGAATATAAAATCTTACATAATCAACTAAATTACATTTATTTGTTGGATTTATTCTAAATTGATTATTAAATGTTTTACTTATTTCATCATTAGTTTCTCCAGCCCATGCTTTAGAATATCCTAATAGTTCAACAGAATTATGCTTATCTATGTTTTTTAAAAACTCATTATATTTTTCTTTGTAAAACTCAATATCTTTTGGATCCCATAAAGTATCAGGACTATCTGTTGGTCTAATTGGAATTATAGACCACGAGTTAAAATGTAATTCTTCTAACATATTATGTAAATCAACCATATCTGCAATATTATATGGACTAACAACAGTATTAGCTCTTAACATAATATAGGGGTTTTGTTCACGCATAATCTCAATACCTTTTTTTACTCTTTCAAGCCCACCTTTCAACCCTCTTAATTTATCGTGTATCTCTGGTTTACTCCCATCTATACTAATGATTACTTGATCCAACCCTGCATCTACTAATTTCTGTCCATAATTAGGTAACAAATAGCCATTTGTAATAATTGATGTTTGGTAACCTGCATCATGACTCTTTTTTATATAATTAATAATATTTTTGTGTAATAGTGGTTCTCCACCAGTAAATCTAATAATGTTATATGTTCCTTTATCATTCATATATTGAATAAGAGAATCGAATTGTTCATCTGTAATATTATATAAGCCATGTTGATGTGCAAAATAACACATAAAGCAACCAGCATTACAATTTTCCGATAGTCTTACAAACATAACTGTTGGATTCATTTTTATCTATTTCTCCCTTTAGTTAATGATAATTGTTTTTCTTTTGTATCACGATAATCATCATAATTACCTAAATATTCTGTAATTCCTTTATCTTCTATATAAAGAATCTTTTGAGCTATTTCATTAATAAAATATCTGTCATGTGATATAAACAAAATAGTACCAGGATACTCTTTTAATGCTTCTTCTAAAACCTCTTGTGTTGTTATATCAATATGGTTAGTAGGTTCATCCATAATTAATAAATTGACATTTTTCTGCATTAATTCAAATAATTTTAAGCGGACTTTTTCACCACCTGATAAAGTTCCAACACGTTTAAATATGTTTTCTCCGTTAAACATAAATTTTGCTAATGATGCTCTTAAATGAGTTTCACTACCATAATAACTTTTCCTAGCAACATCTAAAATAGTTGCATTATCATCTTCAAATGTTATTGTTTGAGGAATGTACCCTATTGAAACATTACTACCAATTCTAACATGATCATCTTCTTGTTCATTTTCATATAGCCCCATTATATATTTAATCAAAGTTGATTTTCCACTACCATTTTTTCCCATCAAACAAGTTCTATCTTTAAATGCAACATCAAATGATACTTGATCTAATAAATCCTTATCAGCCACAGTCAAATCAAAATCTCGCACCATTAAAACTTGTTTACCTGATCTATCAGTCATTTGAAAATTCAATGGAATTTCTTTCGTAGTTTCAGGTTTATCTAAAAGTTCAATTTTATCTAATCTCTTTTGAATACTTGCTGCTCTTTTAAAAAACGATTCTCCACCTGGGTAAGCTAATTTACCAAATTCTTGTAATTGCTTTATTTTTCTTTTCATAGCTTCAATCATTTTTTGTTGATCTTTATATTGTTCAAATTCAGCTAAAGTTCTTCTTTCATTTTCCTCCAAATAATATGAGTAATTTCCAAAGAAAATTTCAGATTTACCTCTTTCAATCAATACAATTTTTGAAACTACTTTATCAAGAAAATATCTATCATGTGAACACAATATAATTGTACCAGTATAACTTTTTAAATAAGACTCTAACCATTCTAAAGTGTCAATATCTAAATTGTTCGTAGGTTCATCTAGTAACAAAATATCTGGATTAGATAACATTATAGATGCTAAATTTACTATTGTTTTTTCTCCGCCCGATAATGTATTGAATTTTCTATTTAACATATTTTCATCAATTCTAAATTTATTACATAATTCACTTATTTTAGAATCAATAGTATAACCATCTAAATCCATAAATCTATTTTGTAACTTTCCATAACGATCCAATATTCTTTCTAATTCGTTTGAATCTGCAACAGCCATTTGCTTTTCTAACTCTTTCATGTGGGCTTCAATTTCAAAAACATCTTTAAAATCTCTTGTCAAGATATCTCTAACAGTGCATTCATCATCTACTACTGGTGGCATTTGTGATAGTAATCGTACATTAGCACCCTTTCTGATACTAATACTACCACTATCAAGTCCTTCTTCCTTGGTAATAAGTTTAAATAAAGTGGTTTTCCCACAACCATTAGGTCCTATAAGCCCAATTTTTTCTCCAGATGTTACATCTAAAGTAAAACCATCTAATACATTTTTAAAACCATAATTTTTTTTAGCATTAGCTATTGAAATATCCATCATTTTACTTCAACTCCTTATCTACATTATTAAACATTGTTCTTAAATCATCTATACTATATTTTAAGAAATAATCGTTTAATTCTTCGTTGCTACGTTCTGTTAATACAATATCATTATCAATGGTCGATATAACACTATTTAATGGATAACCCCCCATTTCAACAGTATCTAATTTTTTTCTAACAATGTATGGTATCTTATTATAGCACAAAAACTCTTTTTTATCATTAGAAATAAGAAAATAAGCTCTAGTTATATAAATAGTACTACCAATTTTTATTTTATCCCCAACTACTATATCATATAAATGATCTTTTACTGTTACATATTCTTTACCATCTATTATAATTCCATCATCAATTCCTAAAATAAAATCGAAATTTTCTTTTATTTGTTCTTCAGCATTTTTTGCTTTAGCTTTTGCTCTCTCAATATTTGTACCAACCTCATCTTTATCAATAAAATAATCATAATTATTTAAACTTTCAATTAAAATATTATGTCCTAATATCGAATAAAGCATTCTTGAAATTATTTCAAATTTAGAATTATTTTTTGTTGCTATTAAAATTTTCATAATTGTTATCCCCCTAAACTAATTATACGAAAGTTCAATTAATTCCATCCATCTCATATAAATCTCATTATAATCATCTATATTATAACCTCTTAAGAATTCTTC
>CALVXD010000053.1 GCA_944368815.1 uncultured Bacilli bacterium | reverse complement strand
CCTAATATGTTGTAATTTGGCACAATCCATGTTATAACATTTTTTCTTAAAAATGTCATAACATGCTAAACATTATACCATTTTTTTATAGAAAAAAAAAGTAATATTAATATCTCTTTAAAGACCTTAATTTACCTTTTATATCTTCTTTACTTAATTCTTGGGATAACATATCTATTTTACTAAGTAATTTTTCTGAATTCTCTAATAAATATTTATTTTGATTATATAATTCATTAAATCTTGTTCTTAACTCTTCATATTTATTAATCTCTTCTAATAAATTATTTAAATACCTTTTACATTCTTTTAATAATTTATATATTTATGTTTTTCTTCTTTATAATCTTTCATATTATATTTTAATAATTGATATAGATTATGAATTATTCCTATATATCTATTTTCCTTATTTCCTTTGAAAAATACAACTTCTATAATTGCTAAGAGTGCACTATACAACATATAACATTGAATAATATTATATCTATACAAATTTTTATCAACAAATGATTTTTCTTCGGTTCTATCAATTATTACTTGCTCCACTTCAGTATAACCTTTTTGCTGTATATTATTGCCTTCTTCTATATAAACAGTTTCTTTATATGGTTCTAATTCAGTATAATCTAAATTTATTAAATAATCTTCAATATTAGAAAATTCCACATCACTTACATCATAAGTATAAATATCTCTTACTGTCCCATCCCAAAATGTTTGATACCAATCACTATAAACCCTTATATATGTACAATCTTGTTCTTTATCTTCTACATATGAATAACCATCTTTTACTTCTTTACCGTATTCATCTGAATAAGTAGTTATAGTTTTAGAATATGCTGGACTAGTAGCATCTTTTTTTACCAAAGAATGAAATCCAAAAAATCCTCCTATAGCAATACTTAGGAAAACAACAGATGACGTAATTCTTCCTAAAATCTTTCTTCTATATTTTTTTATTAATATAAATCTTCTGTTTTGCTCATCTAATAAGTAATTATATCTAGATAAAGTTCTATCATATACATTTACGGTATCATTAATTTCTTTTTTTAAATTATTTAATTCTTTTATAATATTATCCTTTAAATCAATATCATTACTATTACACATTAATAATTTAATTAATTCTATATCAAAATAATTAGTATCTAATCCATTACGGCTAAGTTCATATATTTTTTCCTTTATCTTTTTATTATTATCGTCTTTTAAATTCAATGATTCAATATCTTTTCTAATACATCTATCTAAAAAATATGTATCAATATCATAATTCTTAATATATTCATATACTTGACTATAACCTAAAGTTATTATTTCTAACTGAATTATTTTATATGCAACATCATATATTTTTTCTACTATTTGTTTCTCATCACTATAATGTATTGTACTAGAAAATTTTATTGCTTTTAATGATTCAATAATTTCATTAGCATAGCTTTCAACTTCTTCTTTACTATCAGTAGTTTTCGTTTCCTCTATTCTCATAAGTAAATATTCACATGAATTAATTGCTTTAAAATAGACTTCATATTCACTTAATTCTAGTTCTAATGCTCTTAATTTTTTTATTCCTAAAGCATAATCACAAATTAATACCATACCAGCATTATTTCCCCATTTTGATTTACTTACTTTAGTACTAGATTCTACTTCATTAATTATCTTTTTTAATACTTCTTTATATTTTTCTGTATCCATTCCTAATTTATTTACATTATCAATCATTATATCAACTTTATTTAAAAGTGATTTATATTCTAATGCTTGATCAACCATATTTATCCCCTACTTCTTACTATTTTTTTTATTCCTTTAAATATTTTTAATCCATATAAATAAGTAAATATATTGACCACTCTTTCTATTTCAGGATTATTATCTTTTTCCCATATATATTCACCACAATAATAACTTCTTTCCTTATTATAAGTACAATATCCATTTTCATCATCTAATATTGAAAAGTATTTTTCTTCTGTTAAAGAAACTTTTTTAAAAACATTATCCTTATCATATAAATGACTATAGTAATATACTTTATATATTAAATTATCTTTATCGGTAAAAGTTAACTCAAATAAAGGAAAATTATCTTCTCTATCATTAATATTATTTACAGGAAGTCCATCAATTATTTCCCTAAAAAATCCTTGGTTATCTTTTAATTCTTCCTCTGTAATATTAGAAAAATATTTTCTTATTATATTTCTTAATTCAATATCGTAATTATTTTTTATCATAATTTATCACCGTGCTAATTATATTAACATTATAATTAGTTATTGTCAAATATTAATATTAAGTTGAAAAATAATTAATTTTATTATATAATTAATACATCGATGAGTTCTAATATTTTATATTATTTTTTTTGTTTAACGGTTAAATTTATGAAAGGAGAACAATGAAAAACGAATTAGATACTAAAGTTTTCGCTCTAGGAGGGCTAGGCGAAGTTGGTAAAAATATGTATTGTGTTATGCACAATAATGAACTTATAATTATAGATGCTGGAATTATGTTTCCAGAAGACGATTTACTAGGAATAGACTATGTTATTCCTGATTATACTTTTTTAAAACAAAATGAAAATAAAATTAAAGGGTTATTTATTACCCATGGGCATGAAGATCATATTGGAGGAATTCCTTTTTTACTTCAAACAGTAAATATTCCTAAAATATATGCACCTGCTCAAGCAAAAGAATTAATTGATAAAAAATTAGAAGAAAGAAATATAAAATATAAAAATATAATTATTTATACAGAAGAAACAAAAGTTAAAACAAAATATTTTAATATTGAATTTTTTAGAACAACTCATTCGATACCAGACTCTCATGGAATTTCTATTGGAACTCCAAATGGTACTATTGTAATGACTGGTGACTTTAAGTTTGATATGACTCCAATTGGACCTATGTCAAATATTCATAAGATGGCTGAAATTGGAAAAAATGGTGTTAAGTTATTAATGAGTGATTCTACTAACGCTTTACAAGAAGGAACTTCTTTAAGTGAATCAGTAGTAGATGAAAACTTAGGAGATATATTTGAAACATATGAAAATAATCGTATTATTATTGCTACATTTGCATCAAATATATATAGACTTAAACATATATTTGAAACTTGTAAAAAGAACAAAAGAAAAGTTGCTTTATTTGGAAGAAGCATGGATACATCAGTAGAGATAGCTACTAAATGTGGCTATATTCAAGATAAAGATATTATTATTACTGCTGAAGAAGCAAATCATTTAAAACCAGGAGAAGTATGTTTACTTTGTACAGGTAGTCAAGGAGAACCACTTGCAGCCTTATCTAGAATTGCAAACGGAACACATAGACAAATAAAATTAATGCCAAATGATATTGTAGTATTCTCTTCTTCTCCAATTCCGGGAAATACTTCATCAGTTAATAAAACTATTAATCAATTATATTTAAAAGGTGTTAAAGTATTTACTAATAAAACTTATGATATTCATTCTTCAGGACATGCTAAACAAGAAGAATTAAAACTTATGATAAGATTATTTAAACCAGAATTCTTTGCACCATATCATGGAGAATATAGAATGTTAAAAACACATACTGATGTTGCTAAAGATTGTGGAATTCCTAAACAAAATACTTTTGTACTTGAAAATGGTGATGTTTTATCTATTACTAAAAAAGGTATTAGAAAAGCAGGAAAAGTACAAGCTGATGATATTTTTGTAGATGGTTCTAGAATTGGGGACGTTGGTAATGTTATAATTAAAGATAGAAAATTAATGTCTACTAATGGTATTCTTGCTATTATTGCTAATATAGATAGTTCTTCTAAAACTTTACTAAGTACTCCTTCAGTTACTACTAGAGGTTATATCTTAGTAAATGAAAATGAAGAATTAATTAAAGAAATTCAAAAGAAAGCAGAATATATTATTAGTAAAAAACTTAAAGACAAAAAATTTAATTTTATGGATTTAAAAAATGAAATAATTACTGAACTTATGCCTATATTAACTAATAAAATAGGAAGAGTTCCAATAATACTTCCAATAATCATGGATATAAATAAAAATAAGATTAATCACGAAAATTAATCTTATTTTTTATTTATATTCCTAAAGTATAAGGATTATTTTTTGTTCCATCTCCTCCTGTTATTTGTACTGTTGATTTTAGATAAAGAACTGGGGAGGCGGAGTAGTAAGAGTCCCACACTTGGCCTCCGTTGTTGACGTATCCTGACGTGTTCACGAAAAAGACATTGAAGTAAGTGCTTGAGTAAGGAGTAATGGTCCACTGATATGAACTAGAATTATATAAATAATCATTATTATTGCAGTAACTTGAACTACCCCAATCATACATTTCTTTTGCTAAACAAAATAATCTATTTCTAGGTGTTCCACCACTTGTGGCGTATCCATAGTCTGATGGGTACATTAGGCCTATTTTACCTACCCATCCTGTTGGATGACCACTATATACTGTTGTTCCTCTTTCGTATCCATAAAAATGGCTAGCTAGTCCATTGGTTGCACTTATATATGATGCTGTTCCTCCTAAATTCCAATAAGTGTCTCCAATAAGACTTTGAGAAGTTGAATCAATACTATTGTAATAGTCTCCATTTAAGTACTCTTGTAAACTGGCTTGTGTCCAATCGTTTACAGTACCACTATCCCAGGCCATATTACCTATAGACTCATCTCTTATTATTTTAATTCTTTTTTCAAGTTCCCCATTTTCACTAGATTTTACATCAAACACTCCAATTGTTCTCCATAACTCATTATTAAATGATACATAATTATTAGGATCCGCTCCCATATATCTTACATTACCATCAGGATCGTCATTATTCATAGTATTTGGATTAGAAAATACTAGTGATGTTATATAATCTGCTCCCATTGGTTCCTTTATCTCATATTCTTCTGTTATTAATGTATGATTAGATGGCATTATTAAATCTCCACCATGTTCATATCCGGTTACTGATACTAATGATAAGGTTATATCACTAGTACTATTGTTTATTATAACTAATGTTATTTGTTTTCTTTCATCTTTATTTATTAAGTCACTTACACTATCTTTTGATGTAGATAACTGGGCTATCGTTATATCAGCAGTTTTTACTATTGATGGAGTGTATGCTATTCCATACTTAATTGTACCATTATTAGGATTCGTTACAAATACATCTAATATTTTAATAGCCCCTGATGCAACGTTTACTACTTTTCCTGTTTGGTCTGTTATGTCAAATGTAAATGATAAATCTGCATCTGTACTATTTGTTTTATTCATTGTTATATCTGTTGCTAATGTTTGATATAAACTTACTGTTATTAAACTTATTATTAATATTGATAATACTATTATTTCTTTCTTCTTCATACTTCCTTAACTCCTTCTTAAACGTAAAAAAAACTATAGCAAATAATTCTATTTTCCTAGAACTTTACTATAGTTATATTTATTATTTATATTATTATTTGTTAACAGATAAGTAAATTTATACCCCACCCCCTAATTTACAAACGGTTAATTTGGTTAAATATTTATTCATATTATCTACTCCTTCCATTTGTAAATTAAGTGAGTTATTTACTCTACTGTTTACATTATTAATATATCATAATTTGTAATAGTTATCAATATTATTTACTAATTTATCAGGATAAACGCATGAGTTTTTGAAACTTATGTGTTTTTTTGTTTGCTCGGAAAGAATTGACGAGCGAATAAAACCACGTGCTATGCACGTGAGAACTGAAAAAGCGATAGCATTCATATGCACTTTCTTCTCCTTTTGATATAATAAAAGTGGTACGCCAAACCGCTAATAAAAATCAAAAGGAGGAGAAAATCAATGAGATTTAAAAATGACGATGTAAGTTCATTATCTCATACTAAATGGGATTGCCAATATCACATAGTCTTCACACCAAAATATAGAAGAAAAGCAATATATAACAAATTAAGAAGAGATATTGGGAAATACTTAAGAAGACTATGTGATTATAAAGGAGTGGAAATTGTAGAAGCGAATGCTTGTCCAGACCATATTCATATGCTTGTAAAAATTCCACCTAAAATAAGTATATCATCTTTTATGGGATATTTAAAAGGTAAAAGTAGCTTAATGATATTTGAAGAACATGCGAATTTAAAATACAACTATGGAAATAGACATTTTTGGGCTGAAGGTTATTTTGTGAGTACCGTAGGTATGAACAAAAATACAATAAAAAAATATATTCAAAATCAAGAACTTGAAGATCAAATAAAAGATAAGAGAAGTTTAAAAGAATATAAAGACCCGTTTACGGGTAAGTAATAGTTGCAAAGGCGATTGGCGTATTAAAAAGCCAACAAATGTGGGCTGCCAGTAATAGGCCTTATAGGCCAATGATAAAAACCACGCCTTTAGACGTGGATTTTTATTGTATAATAAAGAAAAGGATAAAGGGATATGAGTAAAAGAAGTAGCAAATTAATGGAAATAAGTAATATGTTTGAT
>CALVXD010000052.1 GCA_944368815.1 uncultured Bacilli bacterium | reverse complement strand
ATTTCAAGTGGAGGTTTGCTTTTTTTGTTTTTTTTCTTGTTAGGTTGCGGACATAGTCTGCCTTATGATATAATTTATATAGAATAATTAGGAGGTGGTAATTATAATATTTAAATATTTTATTAATGGTCTTATTAATTTACCAATAATATTTTTTTCAATATTTAAACATTTCCTAATTGGATTTTGGACTATACTTACAATAATACCTAAATATTTTATTAATGGTCTTGTTTATATTTTTAGTAAAAAAGAAAAGAAAAATGAACAAACAAATAATAAACCGATTATACCAATTGCAATGATTACTCTATCACTTTCAATTTATTTATTATCAGTATTTGTATTTTCTAGATGGTATGTTCAAAATTTAAAAATTAAATATTTAACTAATGATATAATTTCTTCTACCGAAATAATTGAAAAGACAGAAGAAATTGATGAACCTGATAATCCAGAGCAACCACAAGAACCTGATTCTGAAGAAGAAAACGAACCTGTATACTATCCAAATGATTATTGGGATTATATTAATGTTCCTTATATGAATGTTAATTTTGATTCACTTTTACAAACAAACCCAGATACTGTAGCTTGGATTAAAGTTGAAGGAACAAAAATTAATTATCCAGTAGTTCAATCAACTGATAATGATTATTATTTACATCATGATTATAAAAAAAATGATAATATGGCCGGATGGATTTTTGGTGATTATAGAGATGATTTCACTAATTTTAAATATAATACAATAATATATGGACACAATATGAACAATAAAACTATGTTTGGTTCCCTTCCTGATGCTGTTTTAAGTAGTAATTGGCAAAATAATCCTGATAATCATTTAATAAAATTATCTACACCAACTAGTAATAGTGTATGGAAAGTATTTTCAGTATATACAATAGAACCAGAAGTTTATTATTTGAAAATTCCAGCTTCTGCTGAAAGTCATCAAGAATTTATAACAACAATTAAGAATAGAAGCATATATAATTTTAATACTGATGTAACTGTAAATGATAAAATACTAACTTTATCTACTTGTGACAATTTAGGAACAAAAAGAGTTGCCGTACACGCAAAATTAATAAAAATAGAAACAAAATAAGAATTAATTTTCTTTTTATGAAATTAATTCTTATTTTTTAAATTAATATATATGTTATCCAACAATAAATTTAATATATTAAAAAATATAATCGTAATAAATGCTAAATAGTAATTATCTAATTTAAACCCTATAAACATTGTTATTGCACTAAAAAAAGCATATACATATTGAGTAAAAGGAATAATAGAAGTACTTTTAAATTCATTTATAACAAAAAGTGCATAAATAATATTAAATAAAGAAACAATATTATTTAAATAAAAATTCATATAATTATTTCTATTTAATATAGTATCCAAAAGCATGCATCCAATTAATATAATAAAATAAGTTATAGTTATACGCCATTTTATACAGTCATTTATAACCAAAAAAGCAGCTATTATAATAGTTATTAATATTAAAAATAAACTTGTACTATTTTTTAAAAGTAAAATATAATTCATTTCAACATTATTTATATTTAAATATATGTATGAACATAATAATAACATAACAATATAATTTAACTTTATATTAAAAAATTTATTTACGAGTAAAACTATTAAAAACACTATTAGAATTAAAACTAAAGTTACAATTAACGGCATATTTACAGGTAACAACATACTAATAAGTAATCCATTTATAAAACTATATGTATTACCAATAACATACAACAAACTTTTTTTATTTCTAGTAAATTTATAATATAAAAAATTAATTAATATATTAAAAGAACATATGATAAAAGTATTGAGAATATATAATAAAAGATTATTAATCGGATAAAATAAAATAACCCAAACATATAAAAATAATATTAATAGTGAAATTTTTCTTATTATTCTAGATGTATTATTACTACTTTTGATATAATTACCTGGTTTATAATTAAATTCCATTATTATTCACCTTTTTCTTAGCCAATAATATATATTCTTTTATTTCAATTTTTGAAGGACAAATATATGAACATAAACCACAATCTATACATTCTTTTACCCTTAATTTTTTTAACTTATCAATATTTTCAATATTTTTTAAAATAAGAGAAGGAAATAATTTTACAGGACAAACTTCTGCACATCTGCCACAATTAATACACTCAGATGATTTTAAAAAATTATTTTTCATAATAATAACACTATTTAAATTTTTAGTTACAACTACATCATCACTTACTAAACTTTTTCCCATCATCGAACCTCCTACAATAAAAAGTAAATTATTACTATTTTTGTATTCCGTTACATAAGGAATTATCTCACTTAATTTTGAGCCAATTTTTACTTTTACATTTACGTTTTTCTTTATTCCATTTCCAGATATTGTTATATTCTTTTCAATTAATGGATTGTTATACTTTAACGCATCATATATTGCATATATAGTAGAAATATTATTAACAATTATTCCTATTTCAATTGGATTATTTTTATATTTCATACCAAAAACTGTTTCTATTAAACATCTTTCCCAACCAATTGGATAAGCACCACTTGTAGACACAACCTTTATATTAGGATAACTTCCTATATATTTTTTTAAATAATTAATATTTTTAACATCATTTTCATTTATAGCAATAATTGCTTTAGGGATTTTCATTATCTCTAGTATTGCATCAATACATTCAAGTAATTGTTCAGTATAATTATATAAAACAGCCTTATCACAATATAAATAAGGTTCACATTCCATCACATTTATAACTAAACATTTTATATTACTTGCACTATATTTTTCATAAGTTTTTTGACCACTACCACTTAAACCAATAATTCCCATATCAAATAATAATTTTATAAATTCTTCTTTTGAATAATTATATATATCTTTATCTTTTTTATAACCTAAACGATTTTTATATTTTTCTTTAAAATCATTTTCTATTACTATATAATCTTCCTTTTCTCCTTTAAGATTAGTTTTTTTAGTAATTAAAGTAACATTACCACTAACCGATGAATGCAAAGGAAATTTATCATGCTTATTAACAGCAACTACATCTCCTTTATACACATAATCACCACTTTTTATTAATAATTCATTATCTTTTAATGGTATATATATTAATTGAGGTTTTAACATTTCTAAGATACTATAAACATATTTATTTTCACTACTAATATATACTTTTTTCATAATGTCACCTAATGATATTATAATGCATAAAATATATTTTTCAAATACAATTATAAAAATATTGACTATTTATTTGAAAAAATATATAATAACTAACAAAAAGGAGATGTTATTATGAATTTATTAAAAATTAGTGGTTGTTACGATCATAGAGTAGATGATATTGATATTGGTTATAATAATGAAGTAACAAATGGATTTGAAGGATGCTTATTTTTATGTAAAGATAATTATTTAGTAGGAACAATTAATAACAAAAATAAAGAACTGTTAGTAATTGGTAAATTTAATGGTAATATGAACTTACAATTATATTTTTTGGCAAATAATCATATAATTCAAAATAGTTTAAATTATGATTTAAAAGCAAAAAAATTTATTGGTACTTGGAAAAATATGAATTGTAATTCAAATATTAATAATTTAATCCAATTATCTTTATCTGGTGTGCATGAAAATTCTTTAGAAACTCAATTAGCTTTTAAAGTAACTGAAAATATAAGAACTTCAAATAAAGAAGCTTTAACAAAAACATTACATAATTTATCAAAATAATAGGAATAAAACAAATATATTTACTCATAATAAAAATGGGTGATGAAAATGGCTAAGAAAAAGCAAAACAA
The DNA here is from genome assembly GCA_944368815.1 of uncultured Bacilli bacterium. Taxonomy (GTDB): domain Bacteria; phylum Bacillota_I; class Bacilli_A; order RF39; family UBA660; genus CALVVX01. Next base: position 3,568 of record CALVXD010000052.1, on the reverse strand, counting down.
TGTTAGTTCAAACAAATGCAAAAAAGATATGTTAAACAAAAATGTTAACATCAAAAATTGTTGCAATGAAAATGAACCTAACACTGAAGAAGAACAACCTGAAAATGAATTAAGATAGGTTGTAACCCAAAAGGCAGAAATCGATTCAATGATTTCTGTTTTTTTTAAAATAATATTGATACTACAATTAATGAAATTATAATACACGATAAATCAGATAATAATCCTACTAATAATGAGTATCTGATTTTTTTAATACCTATACTTCCAAAATATAAACCAAGTATATAAATAGTAGTATCAGTACTTCCTTGAATTACAGATGCAACTCTTCCAATATAAGAATCTACTCCATAAGTACTTAAAATATTATTTAACATAATTAAAGAAGAAGAACCAGAAATAGGTCTTAATATAGCTAGAGGTAATATTTCACTAGGGAATTTTAAAATATCAAAAAGAGGTTTTAAATATATAGTAATATCTTGTAATATGTTACTTTTTAAAAATATATTTATAGATACTATCATTGCAAGTATTGTGGGAAATATTTGCAAAGTCATAGAAAGTCCTTCTTTTACGCCTTCAATAAATACATCAAAAACATTAACTTTCTTATATATTCCATATATAACTATAAATAATACTATTAACGGTAAAATAATATTAGCTATATACATATTTTCGTCTCCATATTAAATAACATATTCTATCCAAAACAAGTCCAAATAAACATGATAAAACAGTAGTTATTATACTAGCTAGTACTATATCAGCAGGATTACTAGCACCATTTATTAATCTAAAACTAATTACGGTTGTAGGAATAATAGTTACTGAGGCTGTATTTATTACTAAAAAAGTTATCATACTACGACTTGCTGCATCTTTATTTTTATTTAATGATTGCATTGACTTCATTGCTTTTAAACCAAATGGTGTTGCAGCATTCCCAAGGCCTAACATATTCATTATGATATTAGAAGAAATTAATCCTAAAGCTTCATGGTTTTTAGGTATTTCTGGAAAAAGAATTTTAATAACTGGAGAAATTTTTTTAGACATTATATCTAACATACCACTTTCTTTAGCTATATTCATAAGACCTAACCATAAACACATTATAGGAAGAATTGTTAATATCATATTAATTGATGATGAAGCAGATGAAATAATCTCTGTATTAATAATATCTGTATTACCAACCAAAAAACTATAAAGAATACCTACTATTACAAAAAAGGCCCATATATAATTTACCAAAATTTAATCCACTCCCATAGTTTAGACCAAAAACCTTGAGTTTTATTTTCATCTTTTTTATTTACGTAAATATCTTTAGTAGCAAGTAACTCATCATCAATATATATTTCTATATACCCTACTTTATCATCTTGTTTATAATTTTTTAATTTTTCTAATTTAATTTTACTTATTAACATTCCTGTTTCACTGTTTTTAAGTGGAATATATAGATCTTCCTTAATATATAAATCATTATTATAATAAGTATCCCCGATTATATTAAAATTATCTTTGTTTAATACTTTATAAGATGTGTAATTAGAAAAAGCATAATTATACAGTTTTATATGTGTATTCCAATCATCAGAATCTCTTATTGTAACCACAATTAAATTCATGTCATCCTTACTAGCGGAAGATACCAAAGTCCTTCCAGCTTTTTCAGTATATCCCGTTTTTCCTCCCGTTACATAATCATAATTTAATAATTTATTTTTATTATGCCACACATAAGTTTTATAATTAGTTTTTACCGTATATTCTTTTGTTTTAACAATTTCTCTATATTCATCATACTGCATTGCATATCTAGTTAAAAGAGCCATATCATAAGCCGTAGAATAATTACCTGAATCAGTATTATCTAGGCCACTGCTATTTACAAAAGTAGTATTTTTCATGCCTATTTTCTTGGCTTTATCATTCATAAGTTTTACAAAAGCCTCTTCACTTCCCGCTACATAAGTTGCTATCATAACTGCTGCATCATTACCACTTCTAAGCATTAAACCATATAACATATCTTTAAGTAACATTTCTTCTCCTACTTGAATATATATGCCAGAACCATATGACTTTAAAATTGAATCATCTACTTTTACTAATTCATCTAATTTATTGGATTCAATTGTAATTACTGCTGTCATTATTTTTGTAATAGACGCTATTAAAGATTTATCATTCATATTTTTTGAATCTAATACTCTTCCTGTTTCTGCATCCATAAGAACATATGAATGAGCACTACTAGTGCTACAACTAACTTTAGGAATAAAAATTAAACACAATACAAAAAATAATAATATCTTCTTCATATTACCACCTAATTATTTATATGAGAAAATATTATTATTTATACTTTATAACTTTTTATTTAAATCTAGCATTGAATCATTACTTATATTTTGATTATTATTACTTTGATTAGGAATAATTGTACCATTTACAATATTCATTTTTTCTTCTTCTTCTGTTTTAATATTATTAGAAGAATTAATTACACCATTAACAACCGTTATTTCTTCTTCTTTTGGTGCCATATTGCCATTTGAATATAAACTATTAATAACTTTATCGCCTGTTACAAATTTTATCTTCTCATCGTCTTCTATTCCCGTTATAAATTTCATTTTTTCTTCTTCCGCTTCTAAATTTGTATTTTCGTTATTATTATTAGTTTTAGAATTTACAACATCACTATCAACTTTTTTTATATTATTATTTTCACTAGCTTCTAAAATTAGTTTAGGCATTTCATAATGTTTTTCCTCAACTAAATTTGTACTAACATTTTGGACAGGCTTAACATTATTATTATTAAATAATCCCACATCATTAATTTTATCAGCAACATTAGTATCTTGATTTTGCATAAAATTAGCATCTAAATTATTAATAGTTGGAACAAAAGTGTTTTGTACTGGTACAGAATTTATATTGCTAATATCATTTGTAGGTATAATATTTACATTATTAATCATACTTTCTGTTGGACCATTAGTTTTAACTGGCGAAATACTATCAGCACCTAAATCCAAAGTATTACTTACCATTGAATTATTAGTTTTATTTCTTTTTAAATCAATATATCTATATATGGCAAATCCAAACATACCTAATAAACTAATTATATATATTATTGATAACAATAATATAAAAAAATTTTCATTTACAAAAGTATTTAATAAACTAATTAAAATAAATCCACCACATAATGAATAACCAATAGTTTTTCCAAATAACAAATCACCTAAAACATAAACATTTATAATTGGTACCCAAGACAAATAATTATTTTTACCATATAAAGATTTATACATATCAAAAATTACAAAACAAAATACTAAATAGAATATTATTATAAATAAAAAAATAAATAAAGTAATAAAATTAAAATCTACAAAAAAATCATGTATTAAATCTGGTATAAAATACAAATCCATAAGAACACTCCTTTATTATATAAAATAATTGTACCAAATTTCTTACGAAAAGTCATCTATTTTGCTTAATTTACAAAATAAAAGATGTAATTTTGTGTTAT
>CALVXD010000051.1 GCA_944368815.1 uncultured Bacilli bacterium | reverse complement strand
GGGCATTATACCCTTTTTTTTATATAATTATTTAAAAACTTGTTTTTTATTTATGTATTTAGAATGCAATAGCATAAAAATCTATTATTTCATTATAATTAACACCATGTTTCATATAATCATCAAATATATCATACGGTAAACCACTAAACTCTTTAGTGTAAAGATCTGCCCTTGAATCTATAAATACAGGAATACCTCTAAATAATAAATAACTTCCATAATTATATTCATTAAATAATCTTATATTTTTATAATCTAAGTTATTAATTATATAATCTGATGCTTTAATTGGATAATTTTCATTACTAAAATATTCTTTATCTTTATTATTATATATTGTAAATACAAATAAAGATATTAATATAATAGATACAATACATATAGATATTTTATTTGTTATATATTTTATTAATTTATCTACATTTAATTTAGTATTATCTAAAAAATTATTTATTACATTTATAAAACATGGGGCAAATAATATTACAAATAATGCTATATGTCTATTAGAAGTAAAACTCATAATAGCAAGTCCTATAGTTAAGAACATATATCTAAGTTTTGTATTAGATAAAATAGTTAAGAATATATATTCTATTAAGAATACTATTAAATATACTTGACCAAATATATCTGTACTTTGATGTTCTTTTATATAATTTTGTGAATTACCTAACAATGTATTATATAAATAAGTATATGGAGTATCTCCAATTGGAGTAAAAAGTCCCGTTAATATGCTACATAACATTATTATTACTAAATATTTAACATTATCATTTTTCTCTATTTTTATTCTCCCAAATAATATACTTTTCTTTTTAAATAATTTAGCTATTATATATTCTGCAATAAAAGGTAGATATAATATAAAATAAAATGGCCATACTGCTACATGAACATTACATAAAATTAATGATATTAATAATAAAAATATTGGATACTTTTTTTCTTTAGTTTGTAAAAATCTTTCTATAAAATAAAATTCTAATACAAACAATATGTAACTTACAAGTTGTGCTCTAGCAGTAGCATAATTAGACATTACCATAATACTAAGAATTGATATAAATGCTACACTTAATTCTTTCTTATATAGTTTTAAATTAGTAAAATATACTGTTAACATAAGTATTATAAATAATATTATTGTAGATATATAGATACCTGTAAATGAAAAGAAATGATAAATTATATATATAAATACATCATATAACCAATGAGGATAAGTATACGCTAAAGTATGTATAGAAAAATGATCTAACATATCTATTCCATTATTTAGAATAAGTTCTCCTAATTTAATTGTATAAAATGTATCATTTTGAAATGTTTTAGTAGTAAATACAATACACAAAATAGTTATAATACTTATTATTAATATTCTAAACTTTTTCATAATACCTCTTTTCTATATATTCATTATAGCATGATATATAGAAAATGCCTATAAAATATATTCTATTTACATGAGTTATCCACAGGGCATACCTAGATAAGTATTTCATACTTCCCTAGGATGAGGAATAGAAGACTTACGCCTTCTATATTCCTCTTTTGTTTAGTTAGTTCCCTATCCCAAAGTATATGGACTACTTGAAGTTCCTTCTCCTCCAGTAATTTCTACTGTTGATTTTAGATAAAAGACTGGGGAGGCGGAGCTGCTGGAGAGGTACGCGTGGTTGCGGTTGACATAGCCCGAAAAGCCCACGCGAAACACGTTGCTCGAGAGACTGGAGTCCGGAGAAATGGTCCACTGTGAAGAACTAGAATTATATAAATAATCATTATTTTTACAATCACTATAACTGGAACTATTCCAACTATACATTTCTTTTGCAAGACAAGAAGTTCTATTTGTAGTTGTTCCACCACTTGTTGCGTACCCATAGTCTGACGGATACATTAACCCTATTTTACCTATCCAATATGTTGGGCGACCACTATGAACCATTGTTCCTCTTTCATTTTTATAAAAGTGACTTGCAAGTCCATTTGATGATGATCTCATTCCCCCTAGGTTCCAATAAGTATCTCCTATAAGACTTTGAGAAGTTGAATCAATACTATTGTAATAGTCTCCATTTAAGTACTCTTGTAAACTGGCTAGTGTCCAATCGTTTACATTACCACTATCCCATGCTATTTGTCCTAATGACTCGTTTCTGATTATTTTAAGCCTTTTTTCTGTCGGTCCTCCATCAGTAGATGCTACATCAAATACTCCAATTATTCGCCATAATTCATTATTAAATGATACATAGTTATTAGGATCAGCTCCCATATATCTTACATTACCATCTGGATCATCATTATTCATTGTAGTAGGATTACTAGGTAATAATGACTCTATATATTCTGCAGAAGTCATTGGTTCCTCTATTTCATAACTTTCAGTTATAAGTGTATGATTATCTGGTACTATTAAGTCTCCTCCATGTTCATATCCTGTTACTGCTACTAATGATAATGTTATATCACTAGTACCATTATTTATAATTATTAATGTTATTTGTTTTCTTTCATCTTTATTTATAAGTCCACTTACAGCATCTTTTGATGTATTTAACTGTGCTATCGTTATATCATCAGTTTTTACAGTTGATGGAGTATATGCTATTCCATATTTTATTGTTCCATTATTTGGATTCGTTACAAACACATCTAATATTTTTGTAGCACCAGCCTTAACATTTACTACTCTTCCTGTTTGATCTGTTATGTCAAACGTAAATGATAAATCGGCATTTGTTCCATTTGTTTTATTCATTGTTATATCTGTTGCTAATGTTTGATATAAACTTACTGTTATTAAACTTACTACTAATATTGCTAATATTATTATTTCTTTCTTCTTCATATTGTACTCCTTATTTCAATTATAATATTTTTTTATGTCAAAATATGTAACCATTTCGTACACACAAAAAAACTATAACAAATAATTCTAGTTTCCTAGAATTTCGCTATAGTTATATTCATTTATACTACTACAAGTTAACAGATAAGTAAAATTATCCCCCCCCCCTAATTTACAAACAGTTAATTTAGTTAAATATCTATTCATTTTTATTCTCCTTCCATTTGTAAATTAGAGAGTTATTTACTCTACTGTTTACATTATTAATATATCATAATTTGTAATAGTTAGCAACATTTTATTCAAAAAAATAGTTCTAAACTTTACATAATTGTAAAATCCAAAACTATTATTTTCTTGATACATATTTACCATCTTTTGTAGATACAATTATTTCTTCTCCTTGTTCTATAAATAATGGTACTCTAACAGTCATACCAGTTTCTAATGTAGCATCTTTTGTTGCATTAGTAGCAGTATTTCCTTTTACTGCAGGTTCTGTTTCTGTAATAACATAATCTATTTTTTCAGGAAGTTCTATTCCTAATAATTCATTTTCGAAGAATATTATAATAACTTCTAATCCTTCTTTTAAGAATTTAGCTTCATTTTCAATTTGTTTAACATCTACATCTACTTGTTCATATGTTTCCATATTCATGAAACTATAACTGTCTCCAGTTGAATATAAGAATTGCATTTTTGTTTTACTAATATGAGCAGTAGGAATTTTAATACCTGAATTAAAAGTTTGTTCTACAATTGAACCAGTTCTTAAATTCTTTAACTTAGATTTTACTATTGCAGCACCTTTACCTGGTTTTACATGTTGGAATTCTAATACTTGATAAAGATTTCCTTCATACATGATGGTTACGCCTACTTTAAAATCATTTACGTTAATCATCTTTTCACTTCCTTACTATTTCTTTTCTTTATGTGTAGTTACTTTACGACATTTATTACAAAATTTATTTAATTCTAAACGTTCTGTCGTATTCTTTTTATTTTTACTTACATTGTAGTTTGGAGTTTTACATTCTTCACAAACTAAAGATACTAATGTTCTATTTTCATTTTTCTTTGCCATAATATACCTCCTTCAAAACATATCTGTGTATAATTATAACACATTATTTATAAATTTCAAAGAATTTATTAGTAATTTGTGCCGATATTCGTTTAGTTACGGCACTTTGATATGTACTACCACTATAAGAATGACTAATATCAGGGCTAACTACGACTACACTCATCTTAGGATTCTCGCTTGGTGCATATCCTACAAACGATGAAGTTATTGTTTCAGTATCTACAACACCATCACCATTTGTATCAATAAAGCTTTGACTAGTACCAGTCTTTCCTGATGCATCATAATAATATCCCATATATCCATATCCTAGTCCACTAGTTACTACTGCATTAAATCCTTCTCTTACTCTATCCATATATTTCTTTTCAACATCAACAGTACCTTGAACTTCTGTTTCCGCTTTATATATCATTGTTCCAAATGTTTCTTCATTATCAACACTAGGTGCATATACTTCTTTTAATAAGTATGGCTTTAATCTTGAACCACCATTTGCAATTGTATTTATATATTGAGATAGTTGTATTGGCGTATATGTATCATACTGACCAATAGAAAAGTCAAGTAAATGTCCTGGTAATGTAGAAGATCCCATATATCCTAAACTTTCTACAGGTAAATCTATTCCTGTTTTTACACCAAGACCAAATTGAGCATACATATCTCGATATTTCTTAAAAGCACTTTCATCTATAGATAAAGCCTCATTATAAACATAATTACCTCCCCCAACACTAATAGCAATTTTATATTGATATACGTTTGAAGAATACTGAAGTGCATATATATCGTTAATATATCCCATTGTTCTCCAAGAACATTTTTCTGGAGTATCTTTTATTTTAATACATTCATCTAATTGAACTGTTCCTATATCTATTGCTCCATATTTATATCCCACTAGCATAGATGCTCCTTTTACAACACTACCGGGAGTTACTGGCAACGTTACAACACCAGGAGTATAATCAATTACATATCTATTTCCATCTTCATTAGTTTTAACTTGTTTTCCCGCCATTGCTAATATTTCTCCAGTATTAGGATCACTTACTATTGCAAAAGATCTATCATAGTAATCTGTATTAGGTTCACTTTTAGCATTTAACACTTCACTTGCAAGCATTTCCTCTAAATACTTTTGTAAATCAATATCAATAGTTAATACTATATCATTACCTCTTGTTCCTTCACTAACAAGTTCATAAGTATTATCACTTAAAACTTTATAAGTTGCTTTAGTTCCTTTTAAATAATCTTCATATTGATATTCTAAATAACTAATACCTACTCTATCATCTAAACTATATCCATTTTTTAAATAATATTCAGCAAGTTCTGCTGGTATACCTTGACTATTAGATGAAACAGTTCCAAGTATACTTTTAAAAGTATCACCATATAAATATATTCTATCCCAATCTAACTTAGTATTAAATCCTTTTAATGTATCAATATTTTCAGATATTATTGCATATTCTTCCTCAGTTACATCAATATTTTTAATAACTTTTTCAGCATAAGAATATCCTTTATTCATAAGATAATATAAATATGCAGCTTCTTTATCTTCTTCAGTATACACACTAAGTTCTTCTTCAGTAATTCTTTCCATAATAAGTTTTTCAATATCTTCACTAGTTAATTTTCTTTCACTTTTTTGTTGCCATTCTTCATCTGTTATTTTTTTCTTAGCATCTTCTTCATTATTCACATACCAAAATTCTTTAAGCATACTTTCTGTTAGTTTACTATAATCTATACTAATTAAATTACTCACAGTATATGCTAGTTCTATTTCTTCTTTAGTAGTAATTCCATTTTGTTTTTTATAATATATTGTTTTTATTGCCTCGTTATCCACGAGTAATTTATAATTTCGATCATATATTCTACCTCTTGGTGAAGAAGTACTTTCCACATTTTTTTCTGTAGCCATAACTAACTTTTCATTATATTCTTCTTCGTTTAATATTTGTAATTGGAATAATCTGACTACTATGATAGAAAATAATATTAATACAAATATAGTAATAAAAGCATATCTTTTTTCGATCATATCTTTTAAATATCTTGTTTGTCTTCTTCTACTTCTGTTTATTTTTTTCCTATATATTTGTGCCATATTATTCCACCTTTCATTATTTATTATAGCATATTTATAAATATTATACATAGACTTAAGTGGTGATATACATGAATATTTTTTTAATTAGTGAATATGTAAAGAGACTTACTAAAGATGATATTAATGATTTTGCTTTAAAACAAGGAGTTAGTTTAACAGAAGAAGAATTAGATATAATTTATAATTATGTAAAAAAGGATTATAAAACAGTTATATATGGAAATCCTAGAGTTATTTTAGATGAATTAAAGACTAAAGTAAAACCATTTACTTATAGTAAAATAGAAAACTTATATCAACAATTTAAAGGATATTTAAATTAAAAGAAACTACTTATAGTAATTTCTAATATCACTTATTAAATTATCATTAAACTTCTTATTTCTTATCATTTCTATTTCAAATAAATATGGAGGATATGCTCTTTCTTTAGAATCATCAGTTTTTGTTATGTATGGTGTTTCTAATATTTTAGGGATATTCTCTATTTTTTTATTATAGATAATATTTATTAAATTATTAAATCCTAGATATCCATATCCTATATTTTCATGTCTATCTTTATGTGATGCTATGTCATTCTTACTATCATTTACATGAATACATTTTAATTTATCTAATCCAATAATACTATCAAATTCATCAAGCACTTTATCAAAATTGCTAATATCATATCCAGCATCATTTATATGGCAAGTATCTAGACATACACCAATTTTATCTTTAAATTTAATTCCTTCAATTATTCTATTTATTTCTTCAAAAGTTTTTCCTATTTCATTACCTTTACCTGCCATTGTCTCTAAACATATAGTAACATTATAATTATTATCTAAAATAAGATTTAATCCTTTTATAATATTATTTATTGCTATATCTCTATTTCCTTCTACTGCAGAACCTGGATGTAGTACCATTTTATTTATTCCAAGTAAACTACATCTTTCTACTTCACTTGTCAAAAATGATACTGAAAAATCAAAGTTTTTACTATTAGCTAAATTAACTATATAAGGAGCATGTACTATGACATTATTTAAATCAATATTATTTTCTTTCATTAGTTTATATGCTTCTAAAGTTAATTCATCTTTTATTCCAAGTCTATTTGTGTTTTGTGGTGCTCCAGTATAAAACATAAATGTATTTGCTTTATAACTAAGTGCTTCTTGTACACATCCTAGTAATTGTTTATCATTCTTAAATGAGACATGAGCTCCAATTATTAATTCCATTTCATCACTTCCTTATATAATTATATAATATTTTTAAAAAAAGAAAAAGCGATTACTCGCTAAAAACAGGATAAACGCATGAGTTTTTGAAACTTATGTGTTTTTTTGTTGTATAATAAAGAAAAGGATAAAGGGATATGAG
>CALVXD010000050.1 GCA_944368815.1 uncultured Bacilli bacterium | reverse complement strand
CAAGTATAAAAATACAAAAAAACTAGATTTTTCAAGATCTAGAAGACTTTTTTATTTACTAACTGTCAAACTCGGGACTTACAATAAAATTGAAAGAAAAATATGTAGAAGAAGAAAAAACAGAAGAACAGCAAGAATAAAAATCTTGTTGTTTTCTTTATTTTTATGATATACTTAATATGAGGTAAAATTATGGAATATGAATATGCGCAAATGTTATACAAATATATAGAAAAATTTAAATTAGAGTATAAAAATAATAAAAGACATTACAGAGAAATTGCTTATTATTTTAATATAGATGTTCATAAATTAAAGTTAGATGATAATGAAGTAGCAGAAGTAAAATGTAATTTTAATAGATGTAAAATAATTTTAAATGATGCTTTAAATAATAGTGATACTTTAATTATGACGATATTTTTAATACCTGTAGCACTATTATATAAGGAAACAGAAGATAATGAATTTAGCAATGTAAAAGTTCGTAAAAATGATGCGATTAAATATTCTAATCTATATAAAATGTTTGCATATGATATTTTATTTAACCAAGATAATTTATATAAATGTATAAATGAAAGTAGGGAAAAAAATGTTCAGAAGAGATAGAGATTTAACTGAAGTATTTAATGATAGGTGGCGTGCTAATCACAATAAGGCATTAGAAAGAAAAGTTAGTGTTAACAAAATTAATACAATTAAGAGAAGTTTAGGTATAACAGGAACTATTAGCAGTCAAAATAAATTAAATAAACCAATTGGATATATTAACAAGAATGGAAGAAGATAATATGTACGAATATGAAGATGAATTATATGAACAAGGAATAAAATTAATTGGGGGAATAGATGAAGTAGGAAGAGGGCCTTTAATTGGGCCTGTAGTAACTGCATGTGTAATACTACCTAAAGATTATGTTTTAGAAGGTCTTACTGATTCTAAAAAGTTATCAGAAAAGAAAAGAGAAAAATTTTATGATATTTTAATGAAAGATGCGATTAGTATTGGTATTGGAATAGTAGATGAAAAAGAGATAGATAAAGTAAATATTTATCAGGCGACTAAAGAAGCAATGGCACAAGCGGTAGATAATATGAAAATAAAACCAGAACATATTTTAGTAGATGCTATGCCACTTGAATTAGATATACCAACTACTTCAATTATAAAAGGAGATGCTAAGAGTATTACGATTGCAGCTGCTTCTGTAATAGCTAAAGTAACTAGGGATAGAATGCTAGATGAATTAGACAAAATATATCCTATGTATGATTTAAAACATAATAAAGGTTATCCTACAAAAAAACATTTAGAAGCTATAAGTAAATATGGTATAACAAAATATCATCGTTTAAGTTATGGACCTGTTGCTAAATATAAAGATAAAATAAATGAGATAGATACAAAGTAGTATCTATTTTTTCTAAAATAAAAAGCACTTTTATAAGTGCTAGTTAGTAAATCTTAAACTTTCATTTGATACATTAAATATAAATCCTAATAATATCATATAAGACATAAGTGATGAACCACCATAACTAATAAATGGAAGAGTAATTCCCATAATAGGTAATAGTCCTATTGTCATAGATATATTATATATTTGTTGGAATAATAATACAGCAAGTATACCTCCAATCATATATTTATCAGTCATATCAGTAGTTTTATTAACGGTATTAATAATATTAATATCAAAGTATATTAGTAAAAATATAAGTAATATTGCTCCAATTAATCCAAAACATGAGGTATATACCGCAAATATAAAATCATTTTGCATTTCTGGGAAATATATTGGTACATTATTAAATCCATGTCCAAATAAACCACCAGACCCTATTGCTATTAATGAATTAGATAGTTGCATACCACTACTATTAGACCAATTTAATATTCTATCCATTCTATAAAAGAAACTAGTTCCAAATATTTTTATAAATAAATCTTGATTAATAAAATAAATACCTACAAATACTATTAAAAATATTGCAAATATTCCTATAATAGAAATAAACCATCTTTTTTTAAAACCTCCAATAAATAGCATTACAAATGTAATTATAAAGTATAACATTACAGCTCCTGTATCAGGTTCTATAAATGTAAGTATTGAAGGAATTAAAACTATAATTAATATTTTTAATAAAAATTTAAATTCATCAGTAATGTCAGGACTCGGATGTCTTTCATTAAATTCATTAATAAGTCTTGCTTCTATTATCATTAAAAATATTTTCATAAATTCACTAGGTTGTATCGTTCCAACATAAGGTATTTCAAACCAACATTTAGCGTTATTTACTTCTTTTCCAAATATTAATACAAAAAATAATGAGAGGACACCAATTACATAAAATATATATGCATTATTGTAAAAGAATTTATTTCCTATAGCCATCATTGAATATGCTATAAAAAATCCAAGAGAATACCAAAATATTTGTTTAATCCATAAGTTTTGTGATTCAACTTCTAGTAATTCTCTAGTACAAAAAATAGTAGCAACACTAATAATTCCAAATAATATCATTGGTATTAATATTGACTTTTCTACAGTAAATTTTGATATGTTTTTAATATTATCACCACTTTTCTATTATTATTCTACCACAAAAACATATAAAATAATATTAAAATTATACTTTTTACATATAATGTTTTAGGGAGTGATAATATGTCTAAAGAATTACCTAAAATGTATCAAAATAAAATAAAAAAAGATTTTTCTAATATTCAAAAAGTATTTTCTACTATGTATGAAGATAGAAACGTAGTTCTTGAAGAAAATACTAAAACAGATATGTATACTGTTGAACAAAAAATATATAATATATTTAAGTCTCCAACATATATATATAAAGCTGATGTAGTAATAGTTACAGATAAGGGAAAAGTAGAAAAAAGAATTGTAGGTAAAAATAGAGATAATTTAATTACAATGGATAACGAATATATACCTATAAATACTATTAAAGATATTTATATAAAATAATTAGTTAAAATAAAAAACTAATTTTTTTAATATTTAAAAAGTTGACAAATAAATATAAAAATGCTAGAATTGTATATGTTTGAAGACCTCAAGTTGATTTATTCAACCGCACTAAAAAGGTATAAGAGCGTATGCCACCTTAAAGGCGAGTCTATTAAACAATTAATAAAGGAGGTAAATATAAATGAAAGCTGTAATCGAAACAGGTGGAAAACAATACTTAGTAGGTGTTGGAGACGTTATCTATGTTGAAAAATTAGAAGGAAATGATAACGACAAAGTTGTTTTTGATAAAGTACTTATGGCTAATGGTGTAGTAGGTAACCCTTATGTAAAAGGCGCTAAAGTAGAAGGTGTTATTGTAAAACAAGGTAAAAGTAAAAAAATTAAAATATTTACTTATACTCCAAATAAGAGATCTACTAGAAAAACTCAAGGTCATCGTCAACCATATACTAAAGTAGAAATCAAAACAATAAAATAGAGGTAATATGATAAAAGTAGAAATTATTAGAAATAATAATAATATAAAAAAAATCTCTATATTAGGACATGCAATGTATGCTGAATATGGAAAAGATATTGTTTGTGCGTCTGTTAGTACATTAGTTATATCTACTGTTAATAATATATTATCAATTAACAGTAATACTATAAAAGTAGAACAAAGTGATTCTAAAATTATTATAGAATATATTCTTAAAGACAATATAATAGATATACTTATAAATAATATGATTTCTAATTTAAATACACTTGCTAATAATTATCCTAAAAACATTAAAATAATTGATAAGGAGGAATAAATATGATTAAGTTCTTAGAATTTAATATACAATTATTTGCTCACAAAAAAGGTCAATCATCTACAAGTAATGGAAGAGATTCTGCTGGTAGAAGACTAGGAGCAAAAGCTGCTGATGGTGAATTCATTAATGCAGGAAGTATTATTTATCGTCAAAGAGGAACTAAAATTCATCCAGGTAAGAATGTAAGAAGAGGAACAGATGATACATTATTTGCTACTATATCTGGATATGTAAAATATGAACGTTTAGGAAAAGATAGAAAACAAGCTAGTGTTTATGAAACTAGATAATCTATCTTTTTTTTATTGATAAATAGTGGGGTAAATGTTATAATAGTTGTGCATGAAAGGAATGATATTATGACTAATAAAGAACTTGCTAATTTAATGTATCCTAGTGTTACTAAAACAATTAGTGATTATGAAAATATATATCCAGAAAGAAATATTGATGATAAAGCAGTAGTATCTAGATTTGCTCCATCTCCCACAGGATTTGTTCATATGGGAAGTTTACTTGCATCATTTGTAAGTAATAAAGCAGCAAGAGATACTAATGGTATTTTTTATTTAAGAATAGAAGATACTGATGGAAAAAGAAGCGTTGAAAATGGTATTGAAGGAATTATTAATGATTTAAAAACTTTTAATATAGAAATAGATGAAGGAGCTATTTCTGATAATGAAGAAATAGGTAATTATGGCCCTTATATTCAAAGTAAAAGAATAGATATTTATAATACTTTTGCTAAATGGTTAGTAGAAAATGATTACGCATATCCTTGTTTTTGTAGTGAAGAAGATATAAATGAAATAAGAAACGTACAAGAAAATAAGAAAGATAGAATAGGTTATTATGGAAAGTATGCAAGATGTCGTAATTTAACTAATGAAGAAAGAGCAGAAAGAATTAAAAATGGTGAAAAGTTTGTTCTTAGATTAAAATCAACTGGAGACTTTAATGAGAAAGTAGTTATAAATGATTTAGTAAGAGGAAATATTGAGTATCCTGAAAATGATATAGACCATGTACTTATTAAAAGTGATGGGGTACCAGTATATCACTTTGCTCATGTAGTAGATGATCACTTAATGAGAACTACTCATGTAACAAGAGGGGAAGAATGGTTACCTTCAACACCACTTCATATTGAATTATTTAAAAAGTTTGGATTTAAAGTACCTAAATATTGTCATTTAGGACTTGTTATGAAAGTAGATGAAGAAGGAGTAAGAAGAAAACTATCTAAAAGAAAAGATCCAGAAGCTGCAGTTAGTTATTATCATGAAAAAGGTATTCCTGTTGAAGCTGTTAAATTATATTTAATGACAATAGCAAACTCTAACTTTGAAGGATGGATGGATAGTAATCCTGGAAAAAGTATTGATGAATTTAAATTTGATTTTAAGAAAATGAGTAAAAGTGGTTCTTTATTTGACATAGAAAAATTACTAAATATATCTAGAAACTATATTAGTAGATTAACTGCTAAAGAAGTATATGATGCTACTTTAAAATGGGCTAGTGAATTTGATAAAGAATTTTATGAAATACTTACTAAATATAAAGATTATTCAATTAATATTTTTAATATTGAAAGAGAACAAAAGAAACCAAGAAAAGATTATGAAGCATATAGTAGTATTAAATCACAGGTATGGTATATGTATGATGAATTGTTTAATGGTAATTTAGAATATGATTTCGATAAAATAAATAATTCAGAAGAAATAAAAAATATACTTAATGAGTATATAAAACTATATGATGAAAATGATGATAAAGATACTTGGTTTAACAAAATAAAAGAAGTAGCAGATACTTTAGGATATGCATCTGATATGAAAGCATATAAAGAAAATCCTGATAATTATAAAGGAAATGTTGCAGATATTGCTACAGTTATTAGGGTAGTACTTACAACAAGTAAAGTAACTCCTGACTTATATGCAATTATGAAACTACTTGGAAAAGATAGAATAATAAATAGATTTAATAAATTTTAAGATGATTATTTATGAGAGAATACGAAAAATTAGTTAGTAAAATAGAAGAATACAAAGATAAAGAAGACATAGTAGAAACAGATGAAGTAATTAGTGCTTTAGATTTATGCAATATAGTAAATGATAGATTTGCTAAATTAAGAAGTATTGAAAATGGCGAAGTTTTAAGAAGAAAAATAAATAAAGATAATAATGACTTGATAAAGTTTTCAAGGAAAATAAGAAAAGTACATACTTTATTAAATTATGAATGTAATAGAGTAGTGCCAATTATTGGAAATAATGGACTTCAAATAACGTTTTATTTTGCTAATTCTACTTTTGAAATTAATATAGGTAGGAATATTGGAGAAAATGACATATATTATATTTCAAAAGATCGAAAAGATAATTTGTTAATAAATAAATATTATGACGATATTATGAATATTTTTAGTGTATTAGAAAAATATCATGAGTTATTTTTAATTAGTCAAGGTGGTCTTAAATATAGAGATGAATTAAAAGCCTCTGATGATATATTCGATGTGAATTTTTCTTTTTATACAAATGGTGAAATTTATTCTTGGATAGCTTTAAATAAAGATGTATATAAAGACAGAATTAGTGAAAAGGAATATATAAATAAACCTAGCATTAGAAATATACTTGGGCAAAAAAGTAATCAATTATTAAGTAAAATACCAATACAAAAATCAAGTTTACCTCCAATGTTAAAAAAAATATTAGAGGAAAGAGAAAAAACTTCTGTGAAAAAACTTATTAGGAGATAAAAAATGTTAATATATGAAGATTTAGTTAATATAATAAGAAAATATAGTGAAAAGGAAATTATAATTGAAACAGATGAAATAATTAATGCCTTAGATTTATACAATGTAGTAAATGATAAATTTTATAATTTAAGGGAAAATATTTATTATAATTTTATTTATAATAATGCATGGCCTTATATTTCATCAGATGGTATAATTATTGAATTTTGTTATGATGATTATGATTTGCAATTTAATTTATTAAAAAAAGATGGTATTATATACTATTTTGATACTAAATCTCAATGTAGTAAAATATATAATCAAACTGTGTACAGGGAAGATATCATTAATATGTTTACGATATTAGAAGAATATTATAAGTTGTTTTTTGATTTGGAAACAGGTAAAAAAAATACAATGGAATTTATATTATTGGATAAATATTTTGATATTAAAATATCATGTAATGAATATGGAGAGGTATATAATAAAATAGTTTTTGATGAAAAACTAGAAAAAAGTAAAACTATATATAATGTATCAGATCCAAGAGTAAATAGGTTAATTAATATGAACATGAAAAATATTTTAAGTAAAATACCTGTAAAAAAGTCTGATTTACCTTCAATGTTTAAACAAATATTAGAAGAAAGAAAG
Organism: uncultured Bacilli bacterium; assembly: GCA_944368815.1. Lineage (GTDB taxonomy): Bacteria > Bacillota_I > Bacilli_A > RF39 > UBA660 > CALVVX01. Next base: position 274 of record CALVXD010000050.1, on the reverse strand, counting down.
AAAAAAACTTTGAAAAAAGTTATAACAAAGTAATTGTTAAATTTAAATATATATGGTAAAATAACATTATGTTATTTTGCTAATGGCCTGTTGGTGAAATGGTTAACACGGTACCCTCTCAAGGTATTATTCACGGGTTCAAATCCCGTACAGGTCACCATAGATTATTACTAGTAGAAATACTAGTTTTTTTTCTATAAAGTTGTGTTCAACTTTATGACTGATAATATAAAAAGTATGGTATAATTAATATAGCCAAATCAAAAAAAGATAA
>CALVXD010000049.1 GCA_944368815.1 uncultured Bacilli bacterium | reverse complement strand
AAAAATAAAATATTGTGTAACATTTTTACTGAGAATTAAATTTTATAAATGTAACATTTTTACTGAATAGTCACAATGAAATAGATAAAATAGAATTATAGTATTGACTTAAAACATATTATTTATTATAATATGTTTAGTTTTTTAAATCAAATGAAAGAGACGATATAATATATATTTATATAGAGAGTTAGTGGTTGGTGGAAACTAATTAAATAATATTATATAGATCACTCTTGATGATCTTTTCTGATATGTAAGAAAAGACGGTTAATACCGTTATATAGATAAGTGCATATATATGAAATAAGGTGGTACCGCGGTTAATATCGTCCTTAATAATATATATGCTTTTTTTTGGAGGCGTAAAAGAAATGCAACTAAGTTTAAGAGATTTTATAGATAAATATTATAGTGAATATAAAAAGTTTTATAATGAACCATTAATAAAAAAAATAAATAAACAAGTATATAGAACTACAGTTATGGGATACAGAACTTTAAATATTAAAAATATTAATTTAAATTATATTTGGGATAAGCATAATGATACTTTAGAAATAAGTTTTACTGTATATAATAAACAAAATAAAGTACTATACAGCGCTTATATTCCTATTAAAAGAAAAGGTAGTTCCATATATATAGGGTCAGCTTTAATAGGAAATAATTTTGGTAACAAAATAATAAAAATAATTGATAACTATAAATATGAAATATTTGAATTATTATTAAAATATTATGAAATAAATAGAAAAAGATATAGTAATATATTATTGATTGATAAAGATAATAATGATTATATTGCAATGAATAGAGCAGAAAATTATTTGAGTTTTATTATTTTTAAAGAAGATAGAGAAAAAATGCGATATGTTGAAGTTATGAATACAATGGCTGGTTTTTTAAAGATAGGCAGAGAATTTGGCATATTATTAGATACAGGTGATTATTTCATAAGAAGAGGAAAAACTCATAATTTAAGTAGTTTAATAATTGATAAAAAGATAGAAAATTTAATTGGTGAGGCTGCTAATAATATTTATATTGATATGGATAATTTACCAAATACACTTTTAGAAAATAAAGATAATGGGGTAAAAAAGAAGGGAAGAAAGAAAAATGAAAGATTTCAAAGAATTAAGTAAAGATAGTTATATTGAAAATGAAAAGAGTTATATTGATTTTTGGGATAAGATAGATATTCTAAATAAATCAATTGATAAAGGCAATAAATATTGGGTATTCTATGATGGACCAGCATTTGCTAATGGTTTTCCAGGACTTCATCATATGGTTGCTAAAAACTTAAAAGATATTGTATGCAAATATAAAACAATGAATGGTTATAAAGTTATTAGAAAAATAGGATGGGATACTCATGGGCTTCCAATAGAAAATCATGTTGAAAAGAAATTGGGATTTAAAACTAAAAAAGATATTGAAGCATTTGGTATAGAAAACTTTAATAAAGAATGTCGTAAAAGTGTTAGAGAAAATGAAGCAGCATTTACTGATTTAACTCATAAGATGGGACAATTCATTGATACAGAAAATCCATATTTAACATTTAAAAACGACTATATTGAAACTGAATGGTGGATACTTAAGAAGTTTTTTGATGAAGGACTTTTCTATGAAGGAACTAAAGTAACTCCATATTGCCCTAGATGTGGAACAGGACTTGCTTCTCATGAAGTTGCACAAGGATATAAAAGTGTTGATGTAAATACTGTAATAGTACCATTTAAAGTTAAAAATAAAGATGAATACTTCTTAGTATGGACAACAACTCCTTGGACACTTCTTGCTAATGTTGCTTTGTGTGTAAATCCTAATGAAGACTATGTTAAAGTTTCTTCACAAGGATATACATTTATATTAGCTCGTGCTCTTAAAGATAAAGTAGTAGGGGAAGAAGCAGAAGTAATAGAAACATTTAAAGGTAAAGAGTTAGAAAATATAGAGTATGAACAACTTTTACCGTTTGTGAAAGTAGATGGTAAAGCATTTATCGTTACATGTGATGAGTATGTTACCATGGAAGATGGAACCGGTATTGTTCATATTGCTCCAGCATTTGGAGAAGACGATTCTCGTGTAGGTAAAGACTATGAGCTTGCATACGTAAATCCGGTTGGACTTGATGGAACATACACTGAAGGGCCATGGAAAGGAACACTTGTATTTGATGCTGATTTAGATGTTATTAAATATTTAAAAGAAAATGATAAATTATTTAAAAAGCAAAAGATAACGCATGATTATCCACATTGCTGGAGATGTGATAGTCCACTTATCTATTATACAATGCCTAGTTATTATATAGCCGTATCAAAATTCAGAGATAAATTAGTAGAAGCTAATAGCAAAGTTAATTGGTATCCAGAATATGTAGGAACTAAAAGATTTAATAATTGGCTTATGAATGCAAAAGATTGGGCAATTTCTAGAACAAGATATTGGGGAGCACCAATTCCATATTTTAAGTGTGAATGTGGACATAACGAAATGATTGGATCAATAGAAGAGTTAAAAGAAAAAGCTACTACTAAAATAGGAGAAGACTTAGATTTACATAAACCTTATATTGATAATATTCATATTAAGTGTCCTAAATGTGAAAAAGAAATGACAAGAATTCCTGATGTACTTGATTGTTGGTTTGATTCAGGAAGTATGCCATTTGCTCAATATCATTATCCATTTGAAAACAAAGAACTTTGGGAAAAACAATTTCCAGCAGACTTTATTTGTGAAGGAATAGATCAAACTAGAGGATGGTTCTATACATTACTTGTAATATCTACTTTTGTAAAAGGATGTGCACCATATAAAAATGTATTAGTAAATGATTTATTACTAGATGCTGAAGGTAAGAAAATGAGTAAATCAAGAGGTAATATCGTTGAACCATTTACTACAATGAAAGAATATGGCGCAGATACAGTAAGATTCTATTTGCCTTATGTATCTCCAGTATGGACTCCACTTAAATTTGATATTGGAGGACTTAAAGAAGTATATTCTAAATTTTTTAATCCATTAAAGAATACTTATTCATTCTTTGTTACATATGCAAATATTGATGGTATAGATACAAATATGTTTGATGTATCTTACGATAATTTAGAAGAAATAGATAAATGGTTACTTTCTAAATATAATAAATTAATAAAAGATGTAACATCTTACTTTGAAGAATATGATTTAAATAAAGTAGCAAGAACTTTAGCTAACTTTGTAAGTGAAGATTTATCTAATTGGTATATTAGAAGAAATAGAGACAGATTCTGGGGAAGTAGTCTTGATAATTCTAAGAAGAGTGTATATCAAACAACATATAATGTTTTAGTAGGATTATCACAAATAATTGCTCCAATTACTCCATATATAAGTGAAGAGATATATCAAAACTTAACAGGAGAAGAATCAGTACACTTAAGTAGTTTCCCTAAGTGTGATGAAAAATTAATAAACGATAAATTAGAAGAAAAAATGGATTTAGTAAGAGACTTAATTAGTATTGGTAGAAATGCACGTGAAGAAGTTAAGATAAAAGTAAGACAACCAATTAGTGAGATTATCTTAGACAAGAACTATGAAAATATTATCGGAGACTTAGAATCGTTAATTAAAGAAGAACTTAATGTAAAAAATGTTAATTACGAAGATAAATTAGATAAATATATGAACATTGAATATAAACCTAATTATAAGTTAGTAGGTAAATTATTTGGACCTAATATGAAAGATTTTGCGAGTTACCTATCTAATATAAGTAGTGAAGATAGAGATAAATTAAATAATAATAATTTAACTATAGAATTAAATGATACTAAGTATGATATAAATAAAGATATGGTAGAAATTAGAATATCTTCTAAAGAAGGATATGATGTTGCTACCGATAATAATAAGTTTGTTATATTAAATACTAATTTAACTAGTGAATTATTAAACGAAGGACTTGCACGTGAGACTATATCTAAAGTTCAACAATTAAGAAAGAATAGTGGATTTGATATAGCAGATAGAATTAATATTTATTATAGTTCTAATGATGAATATACAAATAGAATAGAAGAATTTATATCATTTATTAAAGATGAAACATTATGTATTAATTTAATAAAAGATAATGATGTTAAAGATAATGAAGTAGATATAAATGAATATAAAGTATGCTTTAAATTAGAGAAAAGAGAAAAATAATTCTCTTTTTTTATGTTTTTGACACTTTTTTTGTCAAATTATAATTTTGCTATTTACAAACCAATATAGATAATATAGAATATTATTGTAGAGTGGTGCGAAGTGGAAGAAAGTGGGGATTTGTATGTTGATTGGAGAATATCGTCATAATATTGATGATAAGGGCAGAATCATTATTCCAGCAAAATTTAGAGAAGAAATAGGTATGAAATTTGTTGTAACTAGAGGACTTGATGGATGCCTATTTGTATATGCAATGGATAATTGGAATAAAATTGTATCTAAACTTCAAACACTACCTTTCACTAAAAAAGATGCTAGAACCTTTATGAGATTCTTTTTGTCTGGTGCTACTGTATGTGAATTTGATAAACAAGGAAGAATCAACTTATCAAACTCTTTAATTGAATATGCGGGTATTCAAAAAGAATGTACGATAATTGGGGTTAACGATCGCTTAGAAATTTGGGCTAGCGAGAAATTGGATACTATTATGGAAGAAAATACTCTTAATTTCTCTGACATAGCGGAAAACTTATTTGAAGGTGATTTTAATGCATAAAAGTGTTTTACTAGAAGAATCTATTAATAGTTTAAATATTAAAGAAGATGGAGTTTATGTTGATGCTACCTTGGGTTATGGGGGACACAGTGGTGAAATATTAAAAAGATTAAAAAAGGGTAAACTATTCGCTTTTGATCAAGATGAATATGCCATCAATTATTGCAAAGAAAAGTTTATTGATAACGGTAATATAGAAATAATTAAAAGTAATTTCTCTAATATGTTAGAAGAATTAAACAAAAGGGGAATTACTAAAGTTGATGGCATATTATTTGATCTAGGAGTATCATCAGTACAATTAGATCAAGAAGAACGTGGTTTTAGTTTCCATAAGGATGCTTTACTTGATATGAGAATGGATACAAGTAAGAGTTTTAGTGCTTATAATGTTGTTAATGAATATTCATACAATGATTTAGTTAGAATATTTAGAGAATACGGAGAAGAGAAGTATTCTACTAGTATTGCTAATAAAATTGTTAAATATCGTGAAAATAAACCTATAGAAACAACATTAGAACTAGTAGATATAATTAAAAGTGGAATGCCTATGAAAGCAATGAGGGAAAGTCATCCGGCTAGACGAGTATTCCAAGCAATTAGAATAGAAGTAAATAATGAATTGGGAGTATTACAAACAGCCTTAGAAGATGCAATTAAACTTCTTGATATTGGGGGCCGTATAAGTGTTATAACATTCCATTCATTAGAAGATAAACAAGTAAAGAAAACGTTTAAAAAATATAGTGAAATAGATGAAAGAATAAAAAATCTTCCCTTTATTCCTGAAGAATACAAGCCAATATTAAAAATAGTTGAAAAGGGAATAACACCAAGTAAAAAAGAATTAGAGGAAAATAATCGTTCTAGAAGTTCCAGATTAAGAGTTGCTGAAAAAATAAAAGGGTGATATAATGAAAAATAGAAAGAATAAAAAGAAGATATCTAAAGTAGAAAAATTTTTATATAAAACATTCACATTTTTATCAATATGCTTAGTTATTGGAACTGTAGTTAGTCAAGTTAGTTTATCAGAAATAAATTTAGAAGTAGAAAAATTAAAAATCAAGTTAGAAGAACAAGAAAATGTTAATGAAGCTTTAGCCATGAAAATAAATGAAATGGCATCACTTGATAATGTTAATGCTATTTCAACTTCAATGGGACTTGCTTATAATAATGAGAATATTAAAAATATAACAGAATAGAGTGATAATATGAAGAAAGAAAAAATTAAAAGTAATATAATAATTCATAAATGGTTATATGTTTTAATTTTTCTTTTTTTTGTTATGTTTGCTCTTAGGTTATCATATTTATGTTTAGTAGATTATAAAGTAGGAAATAGTACTATTACTGCTTTTATAAATAATAGAAATACGATTGAAGAAGTAATATATCCGACTAGAGGAGACATTTTAGATAAAAATGGTAATGTATTAGCCCAATCAGTTTCTAGTTATACAGTAATTGCTTATTTATCTGAAACTAGAAGTGAAGGATCTGATACTCCTTTACATGTAGTAGATAAAAAAGCAACGGCAGAAGCATTATCCCCTCTTATTAATATGAGTGTGGAAGATATTATGGCATTACTTGAAAAAGATGCTTATCAAGTAGAATTAGGACCTGGTGGTAGAAATTTAAGTCAAATTCAAATGGAAAAAATAAAGGAATTAAATTTACCAGGAATAGATTTTATTAGTGATACTAAAAGATATTATCCAAATGGAGATTTTGCCTCATATATGTTAGGATATACTAAAACAAAAGAAGAAGATGGTGTTAGTACAATTGTTGGAGAACTTGGAATAGAAGAATATTATAATGAAACTTTAACAGGTAGTGCTGGATTTATTACTTATGAAAAAGATAGATATGGTTATAAAATTGCAAATGGACGTGAATATATAGAACCTGCTGATGACGGGGATGATGTATATCTTACTGTAGACAATAATATTGAATTATTTATTGAAAACGCTGTTAAAAAAATGAGTGAAGACTCAGAAGCAGAATGGACTCTTATGGTAGTAGCGGACGCTAAAACAGGAGCAATATTAGGTTATTCTTCAACCCCATCATTTGATCCTAATATAAGAAATATGACTTCATATGTTGATCCAATTGTTGGTAATGCTTATGAACCCGGTAGTACAATGAAAATATTTAGTTACATGTGTGCTATTGAAAGTGGAAACTATAAAGGTGACGATAAGTACATGTCTGGTAGTAAAACATATGAATCAGAAACTACTGGTGAGAAAGTTACTATTAATGATTGGAAGAAAGAAGGATGGGGAGAAATTACCTATGATCAAGGTTTTGCTTTATCATCAAATATTGCTGTTGCTAATTTAGTAGAAACTGCCATTGGTAAATCAGAACTTAGTGCTTGTTACAATAACTATGGATTTGGTAAAACAACGGGATTTACCTTAAAAAGAGAATCAAAAGGTAGTATTGATTTTAACTATCAAATAGAAGTAGCCACTGCAGGTTATGGTCAAGGAATAACAACAACCCCAATTCAACATATTCAAGCACTTACGGCAATTGCTAATGATGGTGTTATGTTAAAACCATACATAGTATCAAAAATAGTGGACAGTAACACTGGAGACGTAAACTTCGAAGGAAAAAGAACAGAAATAAAACAAATAGCAAGTGAAGAAACTATTAATAAAATAAAAGAATTAATGGCTAGTGTAGTAACACCAAACTCAGAAACATCTACGGGATATCCTTATTATATGGATGGATATAATATAATTGGTAAAACAGGAACAGCCCAAATATTTGATTATGAAAAAGGGGAATATTTAAAAGGAGAATCAGATTATATATATTCTTTCTCAGGATTATATCCTGGTGATGATCCTGAAATAATTATTTATACAGCCATAAAGAAACCAAAAGATAGTAATAATTATATTGCTCCCGCTGTTAAAGAAGTAATAAAAAATATAAGTAATTATTTAAATATAAAAGAGGATACTGTAGTAGATACAACTTATCAAATAGAGTCATATATTAATTCAGATACCACTAATGTTATAAATAAATTAAAAGATTCAGGAATTAATTTAATTGTAATTGGAGAGGGTAATAAAATAGTAAGTCAATATCCAAATAGTAATATAAACTTAACAAAAGGGGATAATTTAATTTTACTTACAAATACCTATGATAAAAAAATGTTAAATTTAATTGGATTATCTTATAAAGAAGTTAATATTATACTTAACTATATGGGAATTAATTACACAATAAAAGGTAATGGATATGTATATGAGCAAAGTATACCTGAAGGAACTATTGTAAATCCAGAAGATACACTTACAATAAAATTGAAAGAAAAATATGTAGAAGAAGAAAAAACAGAAGAACAGCAAGAATAAAAATCTTGTTGTTTTCTTTATTTTTATGATATACTCCTGACTTTGACAGTTGTAAGAAAGCAAAATTTCTCAAGTCCTTAAAATATAAGGGTTTAGAGAGATTTTT
>CALVXD010000048.1 GCA_944368815.1 uncultured Bacilli bacterium | reverse complement strand
TATCATCAATAAATAAAATGTAGGAAAACCGACATTTATTTTTACCGATTTCCTACATTTTATTTTACCATTTACAAGAGGTTGCGGTTTTTATTAGTAAATATTAATTTAACAGCAGATTCTGGTTAATATTGAAAGGAAAAATCGCCGAAATGTAGAATAATAATCTGATTATTCTATGTTGGGATGCTATAAAATATATAGTAGACTGTCACAATACAATGTGGTGCGCTTAGCAATATTATGGTAAATTACCGTGATTTTGTGTGCACAAATTCACGGTTTTTAATTTATTTAATGATATAGAAGGAGGAAGCTAATATTTAGCGAAGTTTATGACAAGAGATGATTTTTTAATGTTATGTAGAATGTTAAAGTTAATATGTAATAAAAGTAGTAATAAAGATGTTAAGTATCAGGTATTACAGTTATCAAAGTTATTTGGTAATGTAGAATTTATAGAAAAATTAGCAAGATTTTATAATTTTGGTTGGACTGGGAATAACGATTTTATTCATATTCCTAATGTTGATCAGATAATAGATAATATGTTTAAACATCCAATTATTGTAGCAACTGATAAAAATGGAGAAATATTAGGGGTTAGTACTTTAAAATGTGAATGTAACAATGATTATAAATTGGATCCTTATTTCCCATATAATGATATAAAATATTTATCAATTACAGGTATTTTAGCTAAAAAAGATAATGAAATAAAGGGAGTAGGAAAAAAAATATATGAAATAGCATTAATTGGTTCTTATTTATTTAATCAATTAAATCCCGATGTAAAATTAATGTGTGTTATAGATTGTCGTAATAAATTTAGTTTAGAAGCTGCTAAAATGGCTACTAGATATGCTAATATTCAGTACGGGTTACCAATCACAGCAAGTATAACTGGATATTATGAAGTTCGTTCTGAAGAGACAGAAAAATTATTAGAGTCTCCAACATTTGTATTAGAATTTTTAATGAAAAATAAAGAAAAATTATTACAAAAAAATATGAGTTTTGAGTATTTAACAACTGATTTTAATGAACATTTAAGTGTGTTACAGTCAGTTTCAGGACTTGAAAATATAAGTAAATTAGTTAGAAATTATGATGATGGTGTAGGTAATGTAGATTATTTTGAATTTAATAAAAAAATAGATGTTAATTATGTAAATGTTAATCCTGGTTTTTCTTGTCTTGGTAATGATAGAGAAATTGTTGATATGGAATATTTTCATGATGGAGAAGAAAAAATTGACGATATACCTAATTATGTTAAGAGGAGGACTCTAGAAAGATGCATGATAAGACGATAGAATTTTTTAAAGAAATATGTAAAATACCCCATGGTTCTGGCAATGAAAGAAAAATTGCAAAGTATTTATGTGAATTTGCAGAAGAAAGAAATTTGGAATATAGTATTGATAACTTTAATAATGTAATTATTAAAAAAAATACTTCTAATGGTAGAGTAATAATATTACAAGCACATACTGATATGGTTTGTGAAAAAATAGAAGATATTGATTTTGATTTTGAAAAAGATGAAATTAAAGTACTATCTGATGGAGAATTTTTGTATGCAGATGGTACAACATTAGGAGCCGATAATGGTATTGGTGTAGCTCAAATATTAAATATATTAGATAGTGATATAAAATGTAATATAGAAGCCGTTTTTACTACATCAGAAGAAACTTCGATGAGTGGTGCTATTAACATAGATGTAAGTAGTTTAAAAGGAAAATATTTATTAAATCTAGATGGATTTACAGAACATACAATAATTAATGAAAGTAGTTCATTTTATGATTTAATAGTTAAATTAAATAGTAATATAACAAATAATAAAGTAAGTAAATGTTATAAGATAAAAGTATATGGTTTAGAAGGTGGCCATTCTGGTTTTGAAATAAATAACAATAAAGGTAATTCAATAAAAATAATGGCTGATTTATTAACTAAAATAGAAGATATAGAATTAATAAATATAAATGGTGGTACTAAATTTAATGTAATTCCTTCAATATGTGAAGCAGAGTTTTATTCAAAACATACATATGAAGAATTAGAAACATTATGTTATTATATGAAAAATAATTTAAGAAGTATATATCCTAGTATAGATATTAGTCTTAATATTAGTAATGGTGGAATAACATATAGTAATACTGAGAGTATTCGTATAATAAATTTACTTAATAAACTTTATCATGGTGTACTATTGTTAGATAATGGATTACCTATTACTTCTGTTAATCTAGGAATTATTAATTTAAAAGAAGATAATATTTGTTTAGGTATGCGTAGTTCAAGAATAATTGAAGAAGAAAAATACTTAAATTATTTAAGAAGACTATGTAGTAATAATAATTGTGAGTTAATTATATATGGGCATCAACCAGGATTTGAGAACAGTAAAGATTCTAAGTTAATACAAGCATTACTTAAAACAGCTCCCAATAAAGAAGATACTTTAGTAAAATCAGTTCATATAACTATTGAAGCGGGATTCTTTAAGGAAAAGATTCCTGATGTAGAAATAGCAGTAATATCTCCAAATATATTGGATGCACATACTCCAAAAGAGAGAGTAGAGATTGCATCTGTTAAGGAAACTAATTTATGGTTAGAAAATTTTATTACGTATTTTGATAAAATTAATAACTAAAATTAGTTTTTTTAAATTTAGTGTTGACAAATTAATATGTTTTTAATGTAATGTTAATAACAGACGAGACAAAATCTGTTTTCTAACAACTGTGTTATTAATAAAATGTTAAAAAGAAAAAGAATGATAAGATGATAAAATTAGAAGAAATTAAAAGATAATATATTTTTGTGGATACTACAAATGCATTTAGTAAAGAAGGATTACTTGCAGATTCTTATGTTTTACACACAGTTTTCGAACTTATTAGGATAGCACAAATTGCTGGTTTTGATGAAAATGGTAAAAAAATATTTATTGTTGATTATCATACAGAAGATAGTGTAGAGTTTGAAAGATATTCGGAACATAGTAAAGAAGGAACAAACGAAGTAAAAATAATATCAGAGTTAGTTCCATATACTAAAGATGCATTAATATTTAGAAAAAATTCTACAAGTGCAATATTTGCAAAGAATTTTATTGAAACAATTTTAAAAATGCTATCTTTAGAAGAAGTAGTTATAGTAGGTTGGGATACTGATATATGTGTAATGAATTTAATAAATAAAATTTTAAAAACTATTAACAAATTACTTAGATAAAGATATAATATATTTATATGTAAAAAAACATATGGTTAGGAGAATTAAAATGGAAAATAAATTAAGAGAAATAATAAAAATATTAACAGAAAAGAATAAAACAATATCAACAATGGAGTCTTGTACTGGTGGAGGGGTAGCAAATGCTATTACTAATATTGAAGGTGCTAGTGAAGTGCTTAAATTTAGTGCAGTAACTTATTCTAATGAATATAAAATAAAAATGGGAGTAGATGAGAGTATTATTGATAAGTATTCTGTTTATAGTATAAAAACAGCCGAAGAAATGAGTAAAAATATAAGTACTTTTGCTAACTCTAATTATGGAGTAGGTATTACTGGTAAATTAAATAGAGTAGATAAAAATAATTTATATGGACAAGATAATATTGTTTATATAAGTATCTATGATAAAGATAATAATAAATTTTATAATGGTAGTATTGAAGTAACTAAACAAAGTAGAAAAGAAAATAAAGAATTAGTTACAGAATTAATAATTAATATGTTAATGAGTATAATTAAATAATAAAAATATGCAAAAAGGTTAATAAATGATATAATTGTTTTAGGAGGCGTTATGAGTAAATATAATAGTGAAGAAGAATTTTTAAAAAATTATGATTCATCAGTATTTGAAAAATTATCAATGACTACTGATATTATAATTTTTAGTGTATCTGATGAAGAAGTTAATAATTATCGTAAATTAAGTAAGAAAAAGTTTAGTGTCCTTCTTGTTAAAAGAGATGATTATCCTTTTAAAGATAAATGGTGCCTTCCTGGAGGCTTTATTAAAATAGATGAAGATTTAGAAGCAGCTCCTAAGAGAATACTTGCTGATGAAACAAATATTCATAATATATATTTAGAACAGTTATATACTTTTGGAAGTGTAAATAGAGATCCTAGAATGCGTATAGTATCAACTTCATATATGGCTCTTATTGATAAAAATAGATTAAATGATAAATTAAATACTAATGCTGCATGGTTTAATGTTGAATATTATGAAAAAGATAATATTATTGATGTAACTTTAACTAGTAAAGATGAAATACTTACTTTTAAAGTAAAGAAAGTATTAAAAGAATTAACAACAGACCGTTATAAATTTGAAATAATGGAAAATAATAGCATTGCATTTGATCATCCATTAGTAATAGTATCAGGAATAGAGAGACTTAAAAATAAAATAGAATACACAGATATAGTATTTAATATGATGCCTGAATATTTTACTTTAGGAGAACTTCAGCAAGTATATGAATTAATACTTAATAAAAAATTATTAGATCCTGCTTTTAGGAGAATTATATCTAGTAAAGTAGTAAAAACAGATAAGATAAAAACAGGAGAAGGGCATAGACCTAGTTATTTATTTAAATATAAAAAAGGAACTAATTAAGTGTTAGTTCCTTCAGACTGTTGACAAACTACCTTTTTTGAAAAAATCTAAAAATTGAATTTTCAAAAGTGGGAGTAAAACTTTAAAAATCAAATAATTTTAGATGATAATTTCCTAAAATTGTTCTTTTTTTATATTAAAGTGGGGAATATAAAAAGCCGATTGACAAAGCCGATTTGAAAAATCGACTTTGTCAACGGCCTGAAGGAACTAATTAAGTGTTAGTTCCTTTGTTTTATTCTACTGTAACAGATTTTGCTAAATTTTTAGGTTTATCTATGTCACAATTTCTTTTTTTAGCGATATAGTAAGATAGTAGTTGCATACTAATAATTGTAAGTATTGGTGTTAAATAATTATTATCTGGTATAGTTATTAATTCATTATATACATCACTATCTACATTAATATTTTCACTGCAAATAAGTATTACATAAGCTCCTCTTGCAAGAACTTCTTTAATATTACTAATTGTTTTGCTGGCAAGAAATTTATCTGTAATAATAGCAATAACAGGAGTTCCTTCTTCAATTAAAGAAATAGTTCCATGTTTAAGTTCTCCTGCAGCATAACTTTCAGCATGTATATAAGATATTTCTTTTAATTTTAAACTTCCTTCTAAAGATAAATAATAATCTATTCCTCTTCCAATAAAGAATATATGTTCTTTATTATAAATATTATCAATATATTTATAATAATCTATATTATATATTTTCTTGATATCATTACTAATATTATCTGTATTAATATTACTATTTAGTGAAAGTAATATTAAATATAATACTTGTAAGCTATATGCTTTAGTAGTAGCTACTGCAACTTCAATACCAGCATTAATATATATTACTTCATCACTAAGTCTTGCAATAGTACTCTTATAAGTATTAACAAGACCAAGAACTTTAGCTTTATATTTTTTTGCTACTTTAACTGCTTCAATGGTATCAGCAGTCTCACCAGACTGTGATATGGCAATTACTAAATCATTATCATTTATAAATAATTTCTTATATCTAAATTCGCTTGCTATTTCAACTGTTACTGGTATATTTAAATATTTTTCAATATAGTATTTACCAACAAGTCCAGCATGATATGCACTACCACAACCTACTATATAGATATGTTTATATTTGCTAATATCAGGTAATTTATTATCGATATAATGTCTAATAGCATTAGTAATTAAATTATCTTGTTCATATATTTCTTTTAACATATAATGGTCATATCCATCTTTACTAATAGTATCAATAGTCTTATCAAAAGTAAGTATTTCTCTACTTACAATATTACCATTATTATATATTACATATTTATCTTTATTAATAATACCAATATCATTATCTTCAACTATTATATATTCTTTAGTATAATTAACAATTGCTGATATATCTGATGCAATAATATTACCGTTATTGGATACTCCAATAATCATAGGACTTCCTTTTTTAGTAACATATAATGTATTAGTATCATCATCACATAATATACATAATGCATAACTACCTATAAATATATCTTTAATCTTTTCTAAACAAGTATATATATCATTATATTTATTATATAAATAATCAATATATGCACAAGCAACTTCGGTATCAGTATCACTAATAAATTTATAGTTTTTATCTATTAATTCTTTTTTTAATTCTAAATAATTTTCAATAATACCATTATGAACTAATGTTATTTTACCAACTCTATGTGGATGTGCATTATATCTTGTAACACCTCCATGAGTAGCCCATCTAGTATGACCTATACCAATATAACTATTAGTATCTATATCTAAATTCTTTTCTAAGTCTTTTATCCTCCCTGTATCTTTTATTATATTTATTTTATTATCTAAGTAGTAGGCAATACCCACTGAATCATATCCTCTATATTCTAAAGATTTAATTCCATTTATAAGGATATTCATACATTTATTTTTACCTACATATCCAATTATTCCACACATAATGTAATCTCCTTCTAAGTGATATATTCTTTGTTATAATTTTAATTTTACTTTTTAAAATATATCTAACGATTTCCCGTAGTAGCATCCGCCGAATATTTCGATAACTACTATCCTCGTCCTTCCAATGGAAGCAGGCGCTAAAGATGTAATACTCCTTTCTTTTACTATCTTTTTAATTAATTATATAGTATTTTTTTATTAATGACAACTATTGATTTTAATAATAATATATATTATAATTATTTTAGTAATAATAGAAAGAAGGAATATTATGGAGATAAAAAAGAATAATACTAAGTTTATTATATTTGAAATAATAGTTATTATGTTAGGTATAATAGGGGTTACTTTTGCGGTAAGTTATGTTATGGATAGTATTAATGTAAATGTTGATACTGCTCAATTAGCGGTAGATTATACAGGTAATTTAACACTTCCTACAGTTAATTTAACACCAATAGAAGATTCTTCAGTAAAAACTAATACAGAGAATGTAATGCGTATTAATTTTACTGTTAAAGGTGTTAGTAGCAATCCTGATGTTCCTATAATATATGATGTAATACTTTCTAATTTAAAAATCGATACTGAACTTAAAAGTGAATACTTAAAGTGGGAATTAGAAAAGAATGGAACAATTATATCGAGTGGTAGTTTTTCACCGGAATTTGATGTTATTAAAGATGGTAAATTATGGCTTACAGAAATACAACAAGATTTACCTACTAGTAGTGGGAACGCAGATAGTTATGAATTCAGATTGTGGATTAGTGAGTCATGCCCTAATGGTACCATTTGTACAGAAGATATGGATCAATCTGATATGTTAAATAAAACTATTTCTGGCAAGATTGAGACAGTATTATATACAAAAAATAAAGAGTCTTTGATAAGAATTCCTTCTGGTGGATATTATATTGAATCATTATTAGAAAGTAATCCAAAAACAATGAACAATGATGATCCAGATGGTAATGTTAGATATATGGGTAAGAATCCTAATAACTATGTTTTATTTAATAATGAATTATGGCGAATAATAGGAGTTTTTGATGTAGCATCAACTGAAGGTGGAGCATTGGAAAAAAGATTGAAAATAATAAGAAATGAAGTAATAGTAGGTTCTGCATGGGATAATAAGCCATTAGGTGTTGGCTCTTCTGATTCTGAATATGGAAGTAACGATTGGACTGATAGTGCTTTAATGGAGGTATTAAATAATGGCTCTTACTGGAAAAGAACAATAGGTCTTTGCCCGTCTGGACAAAATGGCGCGACAAAAAATTGCGATTTTAGTAATACTGGATTAACTGAAGAATCCAAAAAGTTAATTGGTGATGCTGTATGGAATTTAGGAGGGCCTACTAATACTTCTGACAACACAATAGAAGATTATTATGGATATGAGCGCGGAACTATAGTGTATGAAGGAAGACCAACAATTTGGACAGGTAAAATAGGATTATTGTATCCTTCAGATTTTGGATATGCTACAAGCGGTGGTTCAACAACTAGTAGAAATGAGTGCTTGAACATTCCTGTTGGTTCTTCTGGTTGGTGTGCATCAAGTTATAGTGATTGTTATAGCAATAATTATTTATATTCTACTACTACATATTGGAGCATTACTCCATTGTCTTATGATTCTAGTGGGGCAATAGATATTCATAGTGCTGGTTGCATTAGTGGTAGTGAAAACAATATTGTTGGTAATATGTATATTCGCCCAACCATCTATTTAAAATCAACAGTAATAATAACAGGTGGTGATGGCAGTTCGACAAATCCTTACACACTGGGAATATAAAAATTATATAAGAAATTTCTTCTGTAATTTATAATTGAAATAATGATTACTTTTTAATAAAAAAATGTTATTGCTTTTATAATTTATTTAAAAATATATAATTTAATATGTGATTTCTCAGTAAAAATGTTACATGATTATGTAGTCAATTCTCAGTAAAAATGTTACATACACAAATTATTAT
>CALVXD010000047.1 GCA_944368815.1 uncultured Bacilli bacterium | reverse complement strand
TCTGTGAGGGGCAATGAGACAAACCTCTCACTTGGAAAGAAAGAGAGGTGCAGTCGAGACTTGTCTACTCGACATGTGTATATGTTTTATATGTGGTTAATTATAGTAATTATTTTAGGAGTTATTGAAGCAATAACTGTTGACTTAGTAACAATATGGTTTATAATAAGTGGTATTATTGCAATGTTATTATCTTTTGTTACAGATAATGTTCTTATTCAATTTGCAAGTTTTGTAATATTAGGAATATTATTTATGATATTAACTAAACCTTTCATTAAGAAAGTTAAACACAATGAAAAAACTAATATTGATAGAATTATTGGTATGAAAGGAAAAGTAACAGAAACAATTGAAAAGGATGGAATTGGGGAAGTTAAAGTTGATGGTAAATTATGGTCAGCTTATAGTGATAGAGAAATAAAGGTTGGTAGTACTGTTAAAGTACTTTCAATAAATAGTGTAAAATTAAAAGTAGAGGAGTGGGAAGAATAGTATGAATATTTTAATAATTTTACTTATTTTGGTGGCTATTTTTGCAATACCTTGTATAACAATTGTGCCACAAGCAAAAAGCTATGTAATAGAAAGAATTGGTTCTTATCATCAAACGTGGAGCAATGGTCTTCATTTTAAACTACCATATATAGATAGAATTGCTAATAAAGTTAGTTTAAAAGAAATAGTTAAAGATTTTGCACCTCAACCAGTTATTACCAAAGATAATGTTACTATGCAAATAGATACAGTAGTGTATTATCAAATTACAGATGCAAAATTATATACTTATGGAGTAGAGAATCCTGTTAATGCAATTGAAAATTTAACTGCTACAACACTTAGAAATTTAATTGGAGAGTTAGAACTAGACCAAACATTAACTTCAAGAGATATTATTAATTCTAAAATGCGTGCTATATTAGATGAAGCAACTGATCCATGGGGAATTAAAATTAATAGAGTAGAAGTTAAAAACATTATACCTCCAAGAGATATTCAAGAAGCAATGGAAAAACAAATGCGTGCAGAACGTGAAAGAAGAGAAAAAATTCTTCAAGCAGAAGGTGAAAAGAAATCATCTATCTTAATTGCTGAAGGAGAAAAAGAAAGTGCTATTTTAAGAGCAGAAGCTAAAAAAGAAGCACAAATAAAGATTGCCGAAGGTGAAGCAGAAGCACTTTTAAAAATTAAACAAGCAGAAGCAGAAGGAATTAAATTGTTAAAAGATGCTAAAGCTGATAAATCAGTACTTGCAATTAAAAGTTTTGAAGCATTAGAAAAAGTTGCAAATGGTCAATCAACAAAAATTATTATTCCATCAGAACTTCAAAATATTGCTAATGCAGGTGTTGTATTAAGTGAAATGTTAAATGAAAAGAAATAGGAAACTGTTTCTTTTTATGTGGTGATATTAAATGAAAAATAATATAAATAAATATATGGAATTAATAATTATATTTACAATGACATTATTATTTACTTCACTTTTGGATTTAAATTATGACGAAGTATGGAATTATGGCTTTTCTTATAACATTGCAACTGGACTTATTCCTTATAAAGATTTTAATATGATTTTAACGCCATTATATCCATTTTTAGGCTCTCTTTTTTTAATTGTATTTGGTAAAAATATATTAGTATTTCATATCTTTAATGCTTTAATTTGTACAAGTATCTTTTATTTTATAAAAAAACAAAATAATAGAAGTTATTATATATGTTATATGATTTTATTGTCAGTTTCTCTTCCTAATTATAATTTATTTTGTTTACTTTTATTATATTTATTAATGTATTATGAAAAAAATAATAAAAATGATTATATAATAGGGGTAATTTTAGGAATGACTTTCTTAACAAAACAAAATATTGGTTTAGCATTGTGTATACCAACTTTATTTACAAAAGATAAGAAGAAAATATTTAAAAGAATTATAGGATTTTTAATTCCTAATAGTATTTTTTTACTTTATCTAATAGTTACCAATACATTGTATAATTTTATTAATTATACTTTTTTAGGTATGGAAAGTTTTTTCAAAGATAATTTCCTTATAAATCCTGTTTGTATTTTAACTTTAATATCAATAATATATTTAATTTATATGTATATAAAAAATCATAAAATAGAAAATTTATATATGTTATTTTTTCAATCCATTGCTTTTCCAATATTTAATTTTCATCATGTTGTGATTGGATTTATACCTGTACTTGGTAGTATGTTATCTAATTTTAAACTTATAAAAAAATATACTCAACTAGTATTTTTATTGTATGTATCTTTAATATTTACTACAAAAGTATTATCTATTTTAGATAATAAAGCAGTATTTATTAATTCGACTAATTCTTTTAAATATCGATATTTTGATAAATCAATAGAAAATTGTATAAAAAAAATTGGCGATTATTATTTAAATACAGATGGTAAAATTTATATATTAGATGATTTTGCATATACAATTAAATTAGAATTAGGTATCCCTATTAATAAATATGATTTAATTAATAATGGTAATTTAGGTAAAAATGGTGAACAAATAGTTATTTCTGAATTTGAAGAAACATGTAAAGATAATAAGTGTGTATTTTTATTGAATCAAAATAACCTGAAAGGAAGAGAAAGTATTCAAACTAGTAAGGTGATTTTAAATTACATTAACAACAATTATAATAGTGAAAATACTTTATGTGGTTTAACCATTTATAAAAGTGAGTAATTAACAAATATTGGTATTTTGAGTAAAATATAATATGAACAGAAAAAATATGGTGTAAAAAGTCGTGCTTTTTTATTAGAATATAATTACAAAAGAAGAATTATTTGTTATAATTATATATAGACAAAAAGAGGTGAAAAAGTGAGAGTAATAGTTAGTGCTGGAGGAACTGGAGGACATATATATCCTGCTTTAGCCATAATAAATAAAATAAAAGAAGAAGAACCCGATAGTGAGTTTTTATATATAGGTACAAAAAATAGAATGGAAAAAGATATTGTGCCAACTTATGGAATTAAATATAAAGGAATAGAAGTAAGTGGATTTAAAAGAAAATTAACACTTGATAATATTAAAACAATTACAAGTTATTTAAAAGCAAGAAAAGAATGTTTAAAGATTATTGAAAAATTTAAACCTGATGTAGTAATAGGAACTGGTGGTTATGTAACAGGGCCAGTTATTTGGGCTGCTAAAAAGTTGAAAAAGAAAACATTTATTCATGAACAAAATTCTGTAGTAGGTCTTGCTAATAAATATTTAAGTAGATACGCAGATAGAATTGGAGTATGTTTTGAATCAGCAAAAAATAGTTTTCCTAAAGAAAAAGTTTATTTAACTGGTAACCCTTGTAGTGATAAAGCTATCAATGCTAAAAAAGTAAATATTGAAGATTATAGACTTTCTAAAGATAAAAAAACAGTATTAATAGTTATGGGATCTTTAGGAAGTAAATCTATAAATGAAAAAATAATGAGCTTTATTGATAGTTTTCGAAATAAAGATTATCAAGTACTTTTTGTAGTGGGTAAAAACTATCTTGAACAAAAAAAAAAACAAATGTTGCCAAGTAATGTAAAATTAGTGTCATATATTGATAATTTACCAGGACTAATGAAATCAGTAGATGTTGTAGTATCTAGATCTGGAGCGTCTACTATTAGTGAAATAACTGCTGTAGGTATTCCTACAATATTTATACCTAGTCCGTATGTAACTAATAACCATCAATATAAAAATGCTATGGACTTAGTAAATAGAAAAGCGGCATTAATAATTGAGGAAAAAGATTTGACAAAGGAAGTTTTATTTAAACAAATAGATAGAATACTTAAAAATGAAAAGAATTATGAAGTACTTAAAAATAATGTAAGTAAATTAGGAGTAAAAAATAGTTCAGATAAAATATATGAACTGTTAAAGGATTTGATATTAGATGATAAAAGATTTTTTTAAAGAGAATAATATTGAATTTATAAGTAATGTTAATCTTAGAGATTATAATACATATCATGTAGATTCAAAAGCATTAGGGATGGTATTTCCTAGTAGTATAGATGAATTAGTAAAAGTAATTAGATATTTAAAAGAGAATAATATTAATTATAAATTTCTAGGAAATGGTTCTAATGTAATATTATCTAAGGAATATTATGAGTTAATATTTATTAAGTTAGATAAGTTAAATAATTATAAAATAGAAGGTACTACTGTTACTGTAGAACCAGGTGTATCTTTAATAAAATTATCACTAGATTGTGCTAAGTTAGGACTTAGTGGTCTTGAATTTATGTGTGCACTTCCTGGACATATGGGAAGTTCTGTTGCAATGAATGCAGGAGCATATAATAGTTCTATAAGTGATGTATTGATAAGTGCTAAAGTACTTAACGATAAATTGGAAGTAATAACTATGACTAATGAAGAATTAGAATTTAAATATCGTGATTCATTCTTAAAACATCATAGAGATTATATATGTTTAGAAGCAATTTTAAAATTAGAAAAGGGAAATTCTGAAGAAATATATGAATTAATGTCTAAAAGACAAACAAAAAGAATAGAATCTCAACCATTAGAGTATCCAAGTGCCGGAAGTGTATTTAGAAATCCAGAAGGATTATATGCTGGAGAACTAATTGAAAAATGCGGATTAAAAGGAACTAATATAAATGGAGCAGAAGTGTCTGTTAAACATGCAAACTTTATTATTAATAAAGGTGGAGCAAAAGGGGAAGATATTATTAAATTAATTAATTTAATTAAAGAAAAAGTATATGAAAAATACAAGGTTGAATTAATTTTAGAACAAGAAATAATATAGTTAGGGTGATGTTATGCCTAATAAAAAGAAAATAAGGGTTAAAGTAAAGAAAAGAAAATTAAAAATAAAGAATATTTTAATATTGTTATTATTATTAATATTATTATATTTTGGTATTAATTATATATTACATATAAAAATTAAAAATATATATATAATAAATAATAATATAGTACCTGATAAAGATATAATAAGTTATGCTAAGTTAGAAGAATATCCATCATTTTTTCTAACTACAAGTAAAGAAATAAAAAATAATATATTAAAGAATAATTATATAAAAGAAGTATCTGTTACTAAAAAAATAGGTAGTAAAGTATATATAAAAATTGAAGAATATAAAACATTATGTTTATATAATGATGAAATAATACTAGAAAGTGGTAACAGAGTAGAAAATACATATAATTTAATATTACCAGTATTACTAAATGATGTAAGTAGTATTTATGATGACTTTATAAATTATTTTTCAAAGGTAGATGATGGTATATTAACTAAAATATCGGAAATAGAATATGTACCAAATGAAGTAGATAATGAAAGATTTCTTTTGACGATGAATGATGGTAACTATGTTTATATTACTTTAACTAAAATAACTAAATTAAATAAATATAATAGCATAAAGGATCAATTAGAAGGAAAGTTAGGCATAATATACTTAGATTCTGGTGACTATGTAGAAATAAAAGAGTAGTTCATTTAATGAATTACTCTTTTATCTATCTAAATTTTTAGTTAGAATATATAAATCTACTAAAGCAGAAATACCTACTAAGATATAAACTATTCTAGTAAGAAGACTACCTGCTCCAAATAAATATTCTACTAAATTAAAATCAAATATTCCTACTAGTCCCCAATTGATACCGCCAATTATACAAAGAACTAATGTAGTTTTAAGTAACATATTCATAAATTTCCTCCTTTTTCTAATTATATAGTTTCCAAAAAATGTAATAATATACATATTTAATAAAAAATGTTGACTTATAATTAATTTTTAATATATAATTAAAAAGACATTTGCAAAGTTAAAATATAATACATACATTTTTTACTACATGAAATATTGTAGTTTTTTGCGTTGTATAAAAGGAGGATTTATGAAAATAAGTGAAAGCGAAATGCAAAAAGAAAGAAAATATCTTGATGACACAATTAACTTAATTAGAAAGAAGATATCAGAATTAGGACAAGAATTATATGATGATGACGAAAAAATTTTAGAATTTAAAAAATTTATGTGAGATTCTAAAGCAAGTATGGATCCTGGAGAAATGAAGAACATGATGGTAGAGTCTGACCTACAAGTAACATTAATGTTAAATAAAGGACAGTATTTACAAAAACTATATCGTTCTCAAAATAAACCATATTTTGCATCAATTATATTTAATGATGAATTAATTTATATGGGAATTATTCATGTAGAAGATAATTTGAATTATTTAGTTCATGACTGGAGAAGTCCTATATGTAATTTATATTATGATTATGAAGTAGGTAATGCTAAATATTTGTCACCGGATGGAATTATTGAAGGAAATCTTTCTAGGAAAAGACAATACATAATTGAAGAAGGTCAGTTATTAAATATTTTTGATAATAGTATTAATATATCAGATGAATTATTACAACAAGTACTTGCTACTGAATCATCAGATAAAATGAAAAATATTGTTAATACAATCCAAAAAGAACAAAATGCTATTATTAGAAATACTGATGATAAGAACTTAATAGTTCAAGGTATCGCTGGAAGTGGTAAAACTTCAGTAGCACTTCATAGAATAGCTTTCTTATTATATCGTATTGCTAATTTAAACTCTAAAAATATCCTTATATTTTCTCCTAATAACATATTTACAGAATATATATCTAATGTCTTACCAGAACTAGGAGAAGATAATACTTATTCAATTACTTTTACAAGTTTCTTAAAAGATAAAATAAAAGAATATAAAAGTATTGAAGACTTTACATCATTTATTGAAAGATACTATAAAGGTAATGTTATAGATAAAGATGTAATTAAATATAAACAATCAGATGAAATTATAGAAGATATTAATAGCTATTTAAATGATTTGATTAATAATGCAACATTTACAGATAATTTAATATTTGATAGATATGTATTTTATACTAAAGAAGAACTTAATAATATGTTAAAAAACAGGTATTCAAGATTTCCAATATTTGAAAGAATAAAACAAATATCTATTAAAATTAGTGAAATGAGTTATGAAGGAAGAACTACTAAAAGTAAAAGTATTGAAAAAGAATTATATAAAATAATTAATATATCTAAAGACTATAAAAAGATATATAAAGATTTCTACGTATCTAATTATAGTAAATATCATAGTTATATCGATAATGGAAAAAGTATAAACTATGAAGATGCTTGTTTGTTTTTGTATATAAAGAGTGTTCTTGAGGGATTTGATACTAATCACTATATTAAACAAGTTGTAATAGATGAAGCCCAAGATTATACAAAACTACAGTATTTAATTATAAAAAATACTTTTAAGACTGCTAATTATACAATTTTAGGGGATATTAACCAAACAATAAATCCTTATTATAAATATGACTCTTTAGAAGTATTAAAAGACATATTTGATAGTAGTAAATATTTAGAATTAAATAAAACATATAGATCTACTAATAAAATAATTGAATATACAAATAATATTTTAGGACTTGAACATGTAAGCGCTATTAGAAATAATAGTGCTAGCGATGTACTTACAAGAAATAGCGAAGAATATAAAGATATATTAAATGACTTAAATAATTTAACTAATATATCTAAATCAGTTGCTATAATAACTAAAGATAATACAGAATGTGATAAAATATATGATTATTTAAAAGATAAAATAGATATTGTTAAAATAGATAATGGTAGTGATAAATTTTCTAGAAAATTAGTAATAGTACCTTCATACATAGCAAAAGGATTAGAATTTGATTCCGTAATTATATATACGGGTAGAGATAATAAGTATACTAAAGATGAGAAATATTTATTCTACGTAGCATGTACAAGAAGTCAACATAATTTAATTGTTTATAATCAATAAAAAAATATACATAATTCATCATAACTCTATTTTATATGAGTATAATTTATTGAAAGACGAGAGGTGAATTATGAAAAAAATATTTTTATTTCTAATATTAGGTTCTTTATTAATAACAGGATGTAGTATTAGAAAGAAAGATGCTAGTGAAGAATTTTCTAAAAAAATAGAAAAAGCAAGTAGTTATTATGTTGAAGGTTCTATGGATATAATTAATAATGAAGATACTTATACTTATGATGTTAAAGTATCTTATCAAAAAGATAATAATTATAAAGTAGAACTTACTAATATTTCTAATAATCATAAACAAGTGATACTTAGAAATAGTGATGGAGTTTATGTTATGACACACAAAAGTACACAACTTTTAAAATCAAATAAGTTTGAGGTTATATCAATTTAGTTAGTATCTTATAAACACTAGAATATGTTAAATGCATATTCTTTTTATTTTGTTAAAAAAGAGAGGAGATTGATATAATGAATTTAAAATATGCAATATTTAGAAGTGAACCTATTATGACTACACACGATTTAGCACAAATTGGTTCTCATAATCAAAGAGAAAAGAAAGCATACAATTCTAACCCTGATATAAGAGTTGAAGATAGCTATAAAAATTTAGAATTAGTACCATTAGATTACAAATATGTTAAAAGATTTAAAGAGATAACAAAAGAGTATGAAAAACAACATAATGAAAAACAAAAAACTGAA
>CALVXD010000046.1 GCA_944368815.1 uncultured Bacilli bacterium | reverse complement strand
AAACGCCCATATTATGGACGTTTCTTCTACATTCAAATTTTACTTTATGAAACTGGAATTTACTTTTTCATTTCACAAAATATTAATTTGCACTAATATTATATAAATTTTTATAAAATTTATTCATATACAACTATTTTCTTTTAATTATTAATTTTATTCTATTTAATAAATTCTTAGTATCCTTATTAGTTATATATAGTACAACAAATGTTATTAATACTATAAATACAAATATAATTCCTAGTAATAATACACAAGTAATTAAATTCAAATCAAATCCTAATATTATTTCTTCCACTTTAAACAAACTTACACTAAGTAATATAAATATAGTTATTAGTAATATATATTTTTTAAGTAAATCTATATGTTTAATATTTAATACTTTACTTGATACTAATTTAGTTTTTAAGAATATATTTACTAAGAAAGCTAGAGCAGTTGCAAATAATATTCCATTTATTTTAAATGGTATTACTAATATAATAGATAATATCACATTAATTGAAGCACATACAAAAATATGATTTTTATTATCTTTAAATAGTCCATTAGAGTTAATAAGTGCAAGAAGTGGATAATATATAATATTTAAAAATAATGTAATTGTAAAGAATACTACAGTAATATAAGATAATATATAATTTTCTTTACCTATCCATATACTTACAAAACTTCTTATTCCTAACATAAATGTAATACTTAAAGAAAATGCTAGTAATATAAATAATATCATAAATTCATTAAATAACTTATGTATTTTATCTTTTTCTTTTTTAGCAAAAACATTACCAAATGAGTATACCGCGCTTAGTTCTACCCTAGAAGATACTTCATTTAAGTATCTTAAGATAAAATTATATGAAGTATATATACTTACCATTACTGGTCCTGAAAAGAATCCTAAAAGTACAGCGTCAACATTATTAAGTACTACGTATCCTACTTGTAACCACGCTAAATCTTTAGTCATTTTAGTCATTGAAGTGTCTTTATCTGCTACTTCTTTTAACCATGTATATTTCTTACTTACAACTAATCTAAGTATTATTTCTTCAAGTATTTTCATAATTAATATTGTAATAGCAATTGATTCTAAGTTTCTAAATACAATAGTTACTATTACTATTAATATATCACATAATAACTTAATCGAATTTGCTACTATTGAATAAGTATATTTTTCTTGGGCAGCACTAAGTACTGACATATATGTTTGACCTCTACCAAAATATGCTATTAAATATGAAGTAGATATTATTATAAAACATAATAGAGCACTATCTCTATATCCATCTTGAAATCCATAAAATAGATATAAAAATAATGATACTATCATAATTATACCTAATATTATATATCCAATTACTTTAAAAATTTTTCTACTTCCTGAATATATTTTATTTATATCATGTTTATTTTTTTCTGCAAACGGCTTATATAGCTTATATATAACAGCATCTCCAAAACCAGCTTGTG
This sequence comes from uncultured Bacilli bacterium, assembly GCA_944368815.1. Classification (GTDB taxonomy): domain Bacteria; phylum Bacillota_I; class Bacilli_A; order RF39; family UBA660; genus CALVVX01. The sequence continues at coordinate 7,193 of CALVXD010000046.1, read as the reverse complement.
CTAAAAATACATACGTTATTATCTGATTTATTAATTGATAATAACCATTACCAACATCTCCTATATAATTAATAAGTACTCTTACCTTAATAAGTCCTACTACTCCAATTAATATATACGGTATTATATCGCTTAACATATTTAATGCAATTTTCTTTGTTCTCATTATATCATCCCTTTAACTATTATTATTTTATCATTTTTAAAATAATAATACAATAAAAGATTATTTTTTACATATACTTTAAATATAACCGTAAACTTTATTATTTTTAGAAGTTTTACGGATACAACCGTAAAACTTGACTTTTTATATTTTTCCCTATAGATGTTAAAATAAAAAGACTATTTCAAAATCTTATGACTTTGTCAATAGTCTGAAATAGATATATTTAAATATCTATTTTAACATTTCTTCTATATTTCTTTTTTGATACAACACACGTGAAATAGTAATTATTTTTTTATTTTCATCTATCACATAGAATATATAAAAATTACTAGCAGAAACTTTTCTATATTCATACTTTAACGGTTTTATAGTTCGGCAAATAGATGAGCCATACGGAAATGTTAATATATTTTTTTCTTGTTTTCTAAATTCATTAATTAAATCTAAAGCAGCTTTAGTATTTTTTAATTTTTGGATAATATAATAAATAATTTCTTCCATATCGCTCTTGGCAATCGGTAAATATTCTATTTTATACATATATCTTTTAAATTACTAAATATTTCATCACTACTGTATCTTAAAGTTTTATTATTAATTTCATTTTCTGCTTCTCTTAATTTGTCATAAACATAATTATCAAAACTATAAGTTTTGATTTCAAATGGTAATTTTTGATCTCTAAGTACAGCTTTAATAAACATATTAATTGCAACAGATACATTCATTCCAGTTTCTGAACAAAATTTTTCAAAATTAATTTTATCACTAGAATTAATTCTAATACTTAAAGTTGATTGTTCCATAGCATACCTTCTTTCTACTATCAGTATAGCACATTGTATTATTTTGTCAATACATTGTAATACAATATATATAATATTAAATTGTATTATCTTAAACATTTATTTTTCTTTATACATAATAAGAGCTGAAAAACAATATATTTGTTCTTCACTAAAAATAGAAGTAGAGACACTAAATTTAATATCTACTACTTCTATTTCATTTTCACTAATAAATTTATTTATTTCTTCTTCTAGATCTTTTTCATGAGATTCATCAATCACTTTAACTTTCATATAATCACCAATATAAGAATATCATAATATTATGTCTTATATTGTATTTTCTTTGTCGTTATTTAATTTATAATATATTTCTTTTACATTTCCTTCACCATCAGTATATTCTATATATAATTTAATATTTAAATTTAATTCATCTATAGCTTTTGTTGTTTCTATATAACCCACTAAAGATATTCCTTTAACTTCTTCATTTCCTACTAATAAATTTTCTGTTTTATCAAATATACCAATTGAAGGAAATATATCCTCTGTAAAATAATCATGAATAAGTAATGCTTTTACATTATACATATCTATTTTAGGATTATCAATAATTGCTCTATAACTTATTTCTTCTTTATTTATTCTATCTATAGATATAGTAACATCACAAGGTAAATCATCATCATTAACATATTCTTTAACACTATTTAGTTCATTTTTTATTGCTAAATAATCTTCTTTTTCTTTATTTATTTCTTCGTTTTGTTCTATTTTAATATTAGAACATCCTACTAAAAAGATAATAAATATAAGTACTACTAATTTTTTCATTATTTAATTTTCTCTTCTATCCTTGTTAATCTATTATATTTACTTATTCTTTCACTTCTTGATAATGATCCTGTTTTTATTTGACCTAAATCTAAAGCAACTGCAAAATCAGCAATATAATTATCTTCTGTTTCTCCACTCCTGTGAGATATTATTGTCTTATAATTATGTTCTTTAGCTAACTTTATCGTATCTAAAGTTTCTGTTACTGTTCCTATTTGATTTAGTTTTAATAATATAGCATTAGCTATTCCTAAATCAATTCCTTTTTGAAGTAATTTTTTATTTGTAACAAATAAATCATCACCCACTAATTGAATTTTATCTCCTAGACTATTTGTAAGAAGTTTCCATCCATCATAGTCTTCTTCTGCCATTCCATCTTCAATAGATATGATTGGATACTCTTTAATTAACTTCTCATAAAATGTAACCATTTCTTCTTTAGTTAATTTCTTACCTTCAAATTCATAATATCCGTCTTCATAAAATTCACTTGCCGCTACATCTAATGCAATATATATATCTTTGCCTAAAGTATAATTTGCATTACTAATAGCGTCTTTTATTAAATCTAGTGCTTCAGAAGTACTACTTATATTTGGAGCGAATCCACCTTCGTCTCCTACTCCACAACTTAGACCTTTATCTTTTAATATTTTCTTTAAACTATGAAATACTTCAGCACCCATTCTTAAATTATCACTATATTTTTCTTTTGAAGGTACTATCATAAATTCTTGAATATCAAGTCCATTTTCAGCATGAGCACCACCATTTAAAATATTCATCATACATCTAGGCATAGTATTACCATTTCCTATATATTCATATAATTCTTTATTAGAATATAATGCTGCTGCTTTTAAATTAGCTAAAGATACACCTAGTATAGCATTAGCACCTAATACACTTTTATCTTCTGTTCCATCTAGCTCTAACATTGTATTATCAATTAATTCTTGATTTAAAGAATCTTTTCCAATTAAATTATCACGAATAATAGTATTTACATTATTAACAGCTTTTAGAACACCTTTACCATTATATCTATTCTTATCATTATCTCTTAATTCTAATGCTTCATTTATTCCTGTTGAAGCACCACTAGGAACTGAAGCCACACCAACAATTCCTGAATCTAAAGTTACTTCTACTTCTACTGTAGGATTTCCCCTAGAATCTAATATTTCTCTTGCATAAACATTTTTTATCTTACTCATTTTATCACCACTATAAGTATACTATTTTTTTTTACAAATGTACATATAAAAAGAAGATTTTTATTCTTCCATTTGTATTTCTTTATACTCACCAATATTTTCAATAACACTTATAAACAATTTTAAACCAATTTTAGAAGAATAAGTATTTTCTTCTAATATAGTTGCATTTTTTATTTCTCTAATATTTTTATTAGACATTAATTTTTCTTTAGCAAGTTCTACTGCCTTATCTACTGCTTCTTCTTCAGTATAATATTCATCTATTACATTTAATTCATATTGTTTTTCTTTTACTAAATTGATTGGTAAAAAGTTATTATTTAATAATACTTTAGAATTAACATTATATGTTTTAAATTTATTAAAATCAAATAAAGATATTCTATGTCCTAAAAAATTTATAACATACACTTCTTTAACTTTACCTGTTTGAATTTCTTCCTTATAAATATATGGATAATTAACATCTACAACATACCATACTTCTCCATATACTTCTCCTTTTGCAGTTCCTACAATCATATTACCATCAGGTTTAGTAATACTTCCAGATATTATGATATCTCCTTTAGTAACATAATCATTTACTTTTTTTACTTTTTCACCACTAGAAGCTTCTATACTATATATTATAGCATTTTTAGTAGACACTATGTCATAACTAGTATTATCATCATTATCTTCTTTTATTTTTCTTTCTTCTACCCTAACTATATAACTAGTTCCGTTTTCTGTTATTTCAATCCATTCTATTTTATCTTTATTATCTTCTAATATTTTATCTTCTATTTTTTCCATTTCTTCATAATTTTTTTTAAATATATATTTATTTATACCATTTTCCTTTAATTCTTTATACACTAAATCTTTTATTTCTTTACTTGAATGAATTACATCAATGTTAAACACTATATTTGATAAAGTATATAATAAAATAATTCCCATAATTATAAATATAATTAAATATTTATTTTTATTTAAACTTTCTTTTATTTTTAATTTACCATATTTAGATATAACTCTTAATTTATATATTGTTTTATATTTTTTTAATTTTAAATAATCTTCATAACTTATAATTAAAATAGCTTCTTTATACGATATTGGTATATGTTTAATAATTTTAACATTATCTTTAATAATTCTTTTAATAAAATTATTTATATTTCTTCCTTCTACTTTTACTTTGATGATACTATTAAATTTATTAAAAAAAGAATTTTTCATAATATAATAATTATATATCTAATATTTTTTATGTTCATAGTATCACCTAATATATTTTATTTATTAATATTTTTTTTATGTTATTTAACTTCTATTTCTTTAATAACACCAGTAATTAATACTTCATTATCCATCATTTTTGATACAACCAAGTCTTTTCCTATTATCTTAGTAATACCTCTATTATGCTTAATACTAATAGTATTAGTATTAAAATCAATTATTTCTATATAGTTATTTATATTAACTTGATTATTTATAAAAGTAATTTTATATTCTTTATCTTCTAAATAATTATTAATTTTATTTCTTATATTCATATATATCACCCATAATATTATAGAAAAAAAAGAAGATTTAGTTCTTCTTTCTAACTTTTTGTAAATTAATATCATATACAGGATTAATTGTAGGTTTTATTGTTGATGATTTTGAAACAGGTTTACGTTTCATTGCTTTATTATATGAAAGTTCAAATTGCAACATTTCATATTGTTCAATATATTTAGCAAATGATTTTTCACGATTATACTTTTTCAAATTATTACTACTTTTTACAAGAGCACAAGAACCTAATATTAAAGTTCCAATACCTATATATAGTAATAAACTACTTTTAATAATAATTCCTCCAAAAGGAGCCACTATTCCTAATATTCCTAATAACTTAAGCAATTTGTTTCTTGTATAAAATTTCTTATTTGGTCTAACATTTTTATTTTTATATAATAAATATTGTCTTTTGTTAAAATCCAAATATTCTTCAATTGTCTTCAAATATTCTTCTTGCAACATATTTTTATTATATTCATTTATAGAACAAGAAGTAGTAACAATTTTACTTCCATTTCCATTATAACGATATACAAAATACTTGCCTTCCATAGGAATTATTTGTTTTAATTTTCCACCTTTAAAATATGGTATTTCTTTAAACATAAATTCATCTCTTTTCTTAAATTTATAGTCTATATATTACCATATTTCTTTTTAAAAGTAAAGAAAAAGAAGTTAATCGTTTGCTTTGATAACTTCAATTGCTTGTTTTGTTAACATATCTAATTTAACATATTCTGTATCTTTTATTTCTTTAAGTATTTCTTCTTTAGAAACTCCATATGTCTTAGCCATATTGTCAATTTCTTTTTCAACTTGTTTATCTGTTACTTTTAATTTTTCTTCTTTTATTACTGCTTTTAATAAGTAACGATATTTTATTCTAGTAACTGCTTCTTCATGCATCTTTTTCATTACTTCTTCTTTAGTAGTATTTGCATATTGTAAATATATTTCTTCAGTAAGTCCTTGCATCTTTAATTTTTCAATAAATTCTGAATACATGTGTTCTACTTCAGCATCCACTAACTCTTCTTCAATAGTAATTTCCATGTTTGTTGCTGCTTTCTCTAAAACTTTATCTACATAACTATTTTCAGCTTGCATTTCTTTGTAGTCTTTTAGTTGTAATTCAACTTCTTTTGCTAAATCTTCTTTAGTAGAAACACCAGGCATTGCTAAATCTTCAAAAAACTCTTTATCAAGTTCTGGTACTATTCTTTCTTTTACTTCATTTACTTTTACTTTAAATACAACTTTTTTACCTTTTAATTCTTCACTAGCATAATCTTTAGGGAAAGTTAAATTTAAATCTTTTTCTTCACCTTTAGACATACCTACTAATCCTTCTTCAAATCCTGGAATAAATGTATTACTTCCAATTTCTAATTGATAGTTTTCAGCTTTTCCACCATCAAATGCTACTCCATCTTTAAATCCTTCAAAATCAATAATAGCAATATCACCATTTTCAATTTTTCCTTCTTTTGTAGCAATTTCAGCATATCTTTCTAAAATATGATGTATTTCGTGTTCTACTTCTTCTTTAGTTACTTTTACTTTTTCTTTTTTTACACCTAAATTTTTATATTCTCCTAATTTAACTTCAGGTTCAGTAATAATTGTATATTTTACTTCTAATCCTTCTTCGTCTAATTTTATTGGTTCAATTTTAGGTTCTATTATAGGGACTAACTTTTCTTTTGTTAATATTTCAAAATACTTGTCATTGATTAACTTATCAGCAGCCTCATACAATATTTCTTGTTTTCCATAATGTTTTTCAAAAATATTTCTTGGAGCTTTACCTGGTCTAAAACCATCAATTTTTGCCTTCTTATTTAATTTTGTAAATGCTTCATCTTTAGCATTCTCCCAAACTTCTTTTTCTACTTTGTACTCTACTACTTTTTTCATTTTTTCCTCCTATTTAACTTTAACTATCTTTACATCATATTTTCCATTTGGACTCTCTACACTTCTAATTTCCCCTTGAGAAGCTCCCATTATTGCCATTGCAAGTGGGCTTTCATTAGAAACTTTATTTTCTGATGGATCAGCTTCCTTTGACCCCACTATCATATATTCCTCTTCTTCTTCATCATCAATATAGTAAATTGTAACAGTACTTCCAAGACCTACTTTACCATCTTTACTACTTTCAATAATCGTTGCCTTTTCTAATATCTTTTCTAGTTCAAGAATACGTCCTTCAACATTTGCTTGTTCATCACGTGCAGCATCATAATCAGCATTTTCTGATAAATCGCCTAATGCTCTAGCATCCTTTAACGCTTTAATTATTTCAGGTCTTCTAACATTCTTCAAATGATTTAATTCTTCTTCTATTTCTAGAAAACCCTCACTAGTTAAATAAACTTTGTCATCAGCCATTTTTATAATTCCTTTCTATTATATCTTATCCATGTATAAGGGATATCATATAAAAAAATAAACCCCTCAACTATTTCAAAATTTTACTATTTTTTTTATGTTTTGTCAAGTATAATGTAAGGTTTTCAAAAATAAATTGTGAATAATTAGTGAAAATGATAGTAATTATTAGAACAAATAATTAGTAAAAATGATAGTAATAAAAAGTGACAA
>CALVXD010000045.1 GCA_944368815.1 uncultured Bacilli bacterium | reverse complement strand
CTAACTCCTTATAAAATAAGGGTTAGGGAGGTTTTACTTTCTTACAACTGTCAAAGTCAGGATTATATAATAAAAAAAAGAAATAGACAATTATATTGTTATCTATTTACATATTATTTACTATTTGTTTCTAACTATTCGAAGTGTTTCATATAAACTATTACATATTAAAACTAGTTTATGAAGCTATTTCAAATGGTGAATTCATTGTTCCATTACCTGAAAATGTGATGTCAGATCTGAGTGAAATTACAGGACATAGCCCCATATTAGTTGAACTAACATTGTATACCCCAAAATTACCAGTGGCATAAACATTCCAAATAGTAACACGATCAACGTAAGCATTAGGACTCATTGTCGAATAATTATTTCCATTATATAAATAATATGATAAATTTAAAGTATTATATCTACCACCGGCATACGCTGCCTCATCTGCTGTAATTAATCCAACTGGATAAGTTAAATCACCATTACCTAGACTACTTGATGTAGTAAATTTATCTTCCGTTTGTGCGCATTTTAAAGTTGGTGTTTTATTACGATAAATTCTATTATGTACTTTATAATGTGTGTCTTCAGTTCCTATTCCTGTTCCAATTGATAAACTTCGATCATTACAATATATCGCATCCACTACATAATTACCATATCCTTTATCTACAATGTTAGTCTTATACCAATTATCATTAGCAGTCTTTATAGTACTATTGTTAATATTTGCGTGTGTATCTTCGTATGTACTAGAACCTGGTGTTCCATACATATATCCTGCATAAGCATTATCATCATTATTAGGATTAAATGCTGTAGCACTAACTCGCCTATCAGTACTAGATTCACCATTTGCATGCGCACTTGTTCCATCATAAATCATTCTAATAGTTCCATCTCCATTTATTCTTATTATTCTCCAGTAAAAACCAGCAAACTTAACATAATTATTTTCCACTGCTCCTCTAAAATAATAAGATATTCCTAAATCATCTTCTGCTTCATATATTCCATTTGTTGTCTCGCATGTGGTTTCATCACTACAACTCGCTTGAGCAGTTTTATTAAAGTTTGGTGTTCCCTCGCTTACTTTTAAACCTAAATTAGATAATGTTATAAATGATGGTGATAAATAATCAACTCCTGATCCTTCAGTTATTATCTTAGCGCTAAATTCCTTTCCTATTTCACTATTTGGTGTATTATTACTTAACCATATTCTAACTGACATAGTAACAGATTCTTCAGGTTTTAATATTAAATCACTTGCAATTAATCCGTCACTCAAACTAGATAAAGTAACTGGTTCTTTATCATTTAATTTCACTTTTATATAAGCGGGATTTATTTGATTACTAGTAGTAGTAGATGATATTTTCAAATCAAACATATATATTAAATTACCTGTATTAGTTACTTTAAATGTATAAGGAGTTAAAGAAGCTCCTTCACTATCTTCCATAGGTAGAGTATTATTTAAAGTTAATGCAGTGCCTTCCTCTACAGTTATTTCAAGCACACCTGAAGTATAACTTTCAACATTTTCCATTGTATATACTCTAAAAAATAATGCATACGTAGTAGAAGACATTACCACCAATACTAATATTATTGATAGTACTGTTATTACTACTCTTTTATCTTTAAGTAATTTCATATCCATTCCTACTTTCTATTCTCTAGTATAATCTTAACATAAATTATTAAATTCTACAAGTTATCTATCTTTATTTATTAAAAATAATTCTAATCCTAAAGTTTTATCTATGTTACCTGTTTTTATATCTTTATCTAAATTACCTAACTTGTATATATATTTAATTAAATCTTCTTCTGTATAATAATAACTATTTTGAATAGCTAACTTTACTCTATAAGGATGGACTCCTAATATATTAGCTATATCATTATTACTTTTACCCATATTATATAATTTCTTTACTTGATAAAGTAAAGAAAATTGATTACCTAATAATCCTATTATATATATTGGTTCATAGTTTTTATCCATAAACTTATTATATAAAGTAATAGACTTATCTATATTATTAGTAATAACACTATCAGTTAAAGCAAATATATCTTCTTCTATATTAGATATTACTAAATCATCTATATCTTTATTAGTTATATTTTTATCTTCCATCCTATATAACATTAATTTATCTAATTCATTTTTTATATCATCTAAGTTATCACTTACTTTACTAAGAAAATAATTTATATCTATTTTATAATCTTTAATATATTCTTTTATATAAGACCTAATATAATTATCATCATTATTTACTTCTTCTATAGTTCCATATTTAGTTATTAATTTATATAACTTTCTTCTCGTATCTACTTTATCATTAGATATAAATACTATATAACTATTTTTATTATAATTATTTAAGTAATCGTCTAATTTGTCTATATCTATATCTTCTTTAAAAGTAGTATTTATAAGTATTAGTTTAGTATCCCCAAATAAACTAATCATTGAAGCTTCTTCTATTATATTATCTAAATTATCTTCTAAATCATATTTAATAATATTATTATCAACAATATTATATTTATTTATAATATTATTTATTTTATCATTAATAATAGATTTATTATTGCCATAAAATAAATATAAATTCATAACTATCACTCACTTCATGTTAAACAAATATAACTCTATTTATCTTCTACTTTACTACACGTATAATTATAATATTCCATTCTATCTAATACTTCACCATATTTGGTAGGTTCAAAATATTCTTTTTCTGTAGTCATATCTTCTGTTATAGTAAAGATTTTATTAGTATCATCTCCATTATAAGTCATTGTAGCACTACTAACTATTGGTTCTATTTTATAATATAAACCTAATTTTTTATATTCATTATAATCTTCTTTATTATTAAAACTATATATCATAATAATATTTCTTTTTAATAATAAATTATCTTCTTTATTAAATATTAAATTATCAGTAGTATCAATAGTAGCCCCTAAACTATTATCTGTTTCTGTTTTAGTACATCTTAATGTATAAGTAATTGGTTCAAATGCATCTCTATTTACAATAAAGAATGCTACTACTACTAAAAAAGCTAAAGTAAATCCTGTTATTAATATTTTTTTTGATGAAGACATTTTCTTAGGAAGTAATTCTTCTATTTCTTCTTTTGCTTTAGGAATACATTTTTCTTTTAAAGTAATCAACACTTCATCTTTTACTTTGATATTATTTGAAGAAATTACTTCTGCTTTCTCTATTTTATCTATATTAATTATTTCAAATTTAAAATTTTCTTTACCATTTATTAAATCCCATACAAATTCCTTTACTAACTCTAAAACATATTCTGTATTTTTAATGTCTAATAATACTAAAGTATTCTCTTTAAAATGTGATGATGCATAATGTAAGATATCATTAGTACTATCAAATGTATCTTTATATATAGCATAAGTATTCCCATATTTAACATCTTTAAATACCGCATAAACTTCTAATATATGTTCTTTTGCATCAATACTTTTATTAAGTTCAATTACTTTTAACTTTTTACCATACATTATATTCATCCCTTTGTTACTTCTTTTTTATCTAAATCATACGAATATTTAATGTTATCTATATTAATAGTAATTATATTATTATCATTATTTAATTCTATATTACTATTATAAGTCATTTCTATTGGAAACTCAATAATATTTTCTAAGTTAATATCTTTAATATTTAAAATATTATCTTTAATAGTAACTATATATTCATCTATATAATCAATATAATCATAACTAACATTTAATAATATATTATTATCAATATCTATTAATCCATATCTAATTTTTTCTTTTACAATTAAATATTTATTATCAAAATTTTTATAACTATCATAATCATTCAAGACGCTTCCTCTAACAAAATTATAATATAAATAATTATCATTATCATTTATAATTATATAATCTTCCACTACATATTCATATGTTGGAACATTTCCATGATAATCATATTTATAGACTGATAATAAAGTACTATGATCACTTATCTCATCAATATTATCAGTAGTACAAAAACTACTTTCGCATTTATAAAAATACAAATATTTATAAAATGTATTATCTTCATATTTTACTTTATATTCTACCACTAAAAGTAATATTATAAGTAATATTATAAATATTCCTGTTACCCATATATAACTTAAATTAAACCTCTTTTGCATATTTACTCCTTTTAAATAATTTATCATATAGTTCTTCTAAAAAAGATATGATATAAGTATTAGCTATACTCATTATAATAATTACTATTACATTTATTATACTATATTTATTTACTAAAAACAAACTAGGAAGTAATATTAATAATTCAAAAAATGTTATTGTACATCCAATAAGTAATATATGTCTTTGTAAATTAAGTGGCTTACATATATTATATAAAAGTCTTAAATTAATAAATCCTGTTAAAGACACTACTATTATTCTAACATCGTCATAACTTATGTTAAATAAATTAGTTATCATTATTAAAAAGAATATATTTATAAATACACATATACCACTAGGTAAAGCATTTCTAAATACTTTAACCATAAAATTACCAGTTACTTTATTATAATTAGGCTCTAACGCTAAAAAGAATGACGGAACTCCTACACATATAGATCCAATTAATGATAATTGTACAGGATAAAACGGATATTCATGAGATAATATTATTACTAATATTGATAATATAAATGAATATGTTGTTTTTACTAAAAACATACTTGCTACTCTTTCAATATTATTAACTACTCTTCTTCCTTCATCTACTATTTTAGGTAAAACAGAAAAATCTTCAGTAGTAAGAACTACTTCTGATACACTTCTAGCAGCACTTATACCTGTTGCTAGTGCTATACCACAATCTGATTCTTTTAAAGCTAAAATATCGTTTACTCCATCCCCTATCATACCTACAGTACTTTTTTCTTTTAAGGCTCTTATTATCAATTGTTTTTGTTTAGGAGTACATCTTCCAAATATAGTATAATTATTAACAACACTAACTAAATCTTTATAATCTGTTGGTAAATTATTTCCCTCAATATATTTATCATAATTAGGAAAATCTAAACCTTTCATTATATTAGATACTGTTTTTGGATTATCTCCTGATATTATTTTTATATCTACTTCTTGATCTTTAAAATATTTAAGTGTCTCTTTAGCATTTAATCTTACATTATCTTTAATGATTATAAAAGCAATTACTTTTACATCACTAGGTATTTCTTTATCCATATCTTTTTTACTTTTACATAAACTAATAATACGGTATCCTTTTTCAATATATTTAGATAAATATTTGTCATATTTACTAATATTTTCTTTAGTTATATATTCTAAAGCTCCAAGTATATAGGTATATTCATCAAACACTTTAGCACTATATTTACGATAACTTGAAAAAGGAATTACTTTTTTTACATTATATATATTTCCTTTTGTAAATTTCTTTGCTATCGCCTTATCAGTTGCATTTACTAATTTATCAGAAGTCATATTAAACATTATTTCTTCTATATTATCATCAGTTAAATTTACTGTGTCTATTACTTCCATAGAACCATCAGTAATAGTTCCTGTTTTATCTAAGCAAAGAACATCTACACAAGATAGCATTTCTATTCCACTTAATTTTTGAATAATAACTTTTCTCCTAGCCATTTTTATAACTCCTACTGTTAAAGCTAAGCTAGTTAAAAGTACTAATCCTTCGGGTATCATTCCTATTACTCCTGCAACTGTACTAAGAATAGCTTCTTTATAAGATTGTCCACTGTAAAAATATTGTGATACAAAAAGGATTATTCCTACAGGAATTATTAAAAAAGTTACTATTTTAAGTATTTTATTAACGCTTTTCATTAAGTAAGAATCTTCTTCTTCAATATTACTTGCTTCTTTAATTAATTTATGTTCATAATTATCTTTACCAATAGATATTACTTTTGCTAAACAGTTACCACTTATTATTACGGCTCCTGATAACAATTTATCGTCTTTTTTCTTTATAATGGGATCTGATTCTCCAGTTATAATAGATTCATCAACTTCTAAATTAGAACTTTTTAAAATAACAGAATCTACTACTACTTGATCTCCACTTGATAAAACTAATACATCATCAATTACTATATCTGTTTTTAATATTTCCTCTACTTTTCCTTCTCTTTTTACTTTAATCTTTTCTTGAGTTGATATCTTTAAATTATCAAGAATTATTTTGGCCTTAATCTCTTGAATTATTGCTATTATTGTGTTAATAATTATTATTACAGAAAATAACCCATTTTGTAATGAACCTGTCGTTAAAACTAATATTAAAAGTCCTATATTTATAAAATTAAACAAAGTAAATATATTAGTTAATATAATAGTTTTTGTGCTTCTTGTATATTTTATATTTTCATTATTAACCAAATTATTATTAATACGATATTCTACTTCTTGTCTTGTTAAACCATCCATATATGCCTCCTAAAAAAGGGCATTAACTGCCCTAATAATTACCTGTGAAAGTATCCACCATAAAGTGGTGGGAAATTATAAATATCCCTAGGATTGAAAGAATATGAATTAAATGAATATGCATTATGACCATCCGCAAGTCCAAAATGCAAATGTGCTCCAGTAGTACATCTATCATATCCACCATTTACAGATGCTGTAGATCCTCCACCCATTCTACCAATTATGGTACTAGGAGTTACTATTTGATCAACACTAACCGAAATTGATAATAAATGCATATAAACAGTAGTATAATTTTTACCATTTACAGTATGATAAACCCAAACCATATTACCACCACAAGTAGAACCATATGCTACTCTTGCTACAATCCCTTCAGTAGCAGCATATACATTAGTTCCTTCTGGAACACAAGATAAATCTATTCCATGATGTTCACTTCCCGGATTCCAATCTTCACGATAAGTTGTATATTCACTAGTAACACATCCAGTTACAAGTGGATAATTCCAACCATCTGCAGTAGGAACACTAGTGCCTCTACAAGAATTAACATCTTGATATCTAGAACATCCTTGATCTTCATACATTTTAATTCGCTTTTTCATATCAGCAATATCATCTTCAATACTAGTTCCTTCTACCATTATTTCACTCAAATTAGCCCTTAAAGTATTTTGTTTATCATTAAGACTTATTCTTTGACTTTCTAAGTCTTTTTGTTTATCGCTTAAAGTAGACTTCTTTTCATTTAAATCTGCAATTAACTCTTCTAATTCAGTCATAAGTTTATTATTATAACCAGACATTTGTGTAACAATAGAATACCTATATATAAAGTCTGTATAACTTTCAGCTTCAAATAAATACTCTAAATATACATTACCACCACTAGTTATTTGTAAAAACTTCATAAGCTCATCAGTTTCATTTTTCTTTTCTTCAATTTTCTTATTACTATCTACTATATCTTGCTCTGCTTGTTTTATTTCCTCTTGTGTATTTGCAATATTTTTATTGATAGAATTAATTTCTCGTCCTAAATCTTCTATTTGTTCTTCTGTTAACTTCTTATTACTATTTGCTTCATTATATTTTTTTTCTAAAGCAGCTAATTCATTATAATAATCATCTAATGTCTTAGCTTCTACTTTAGTAGGTATCACAAAAATAGATAATAATAATATTATTATAATTACTTTCTTCACTTTATCACCCATAATAATTATATAAATTATAAATAGTTTTGTCAATTAATTTAGATACAGTTATTAAAAGACTTGTCAAACACAAGTCTCTATTTCATTTCACTTATTATTTTTATTTCTTCTAATGATTTATTAGTAATTTTTGCTATAGATTTTAGAGGTACATTTTCTTTTAGCATTTTTTTTATGAAAAATATTGTATTTTGTTCTTTTGTTTCTGAAGCAAGTTGATTAAGGTATTCTTCTTTTATTTTGTCCTTATTTTTATTAAGATATTCTGCTTTAAAATTATCTTTATTTTTATCAAAATATTCTGCTTTAAAGTTATCTCCGTTTTTATCAAGGTATTCGGCTTTAAAATTATCTCTGTTTTTATCAAGGTATTCTGCTTTTATTTCTTCACCATGTTCTTCTACTAATTCTGCTTTTATTTTTTCGCCATGTTCCTCATATGCTTCTTTCTTTATTTCTTCCCAATAGTCTTCTTTTATTTCTGCTTTAGTAGATGCTATTTGATTTTCTATATCTTTTTCAATATCCCAAGTCATAAATGGTGCTTTTCCTTCATAAACTATTCCTTTTACTGTTTTCATAAATTCTTCTTTCTCCTTTTTTTCTAACAAATCATTTCCGAGTATTGTCTCTATATCATCTAGATTATCGGCATATAATAATGCTCCCCATCTTATTCCAGGTAATACATTTGTTATTTCACTTTCATTATATACTATATCTAAACACTTAACAATATCTATCTGGTAAATATAATAGTTATCTATAAATATTTTGCATCTATTTGTATCAAAAACTACACATTTACTTATTGGTAGTTCTTCTTTTTTATAGTTTACATTAAAATTTATTTGTATAGCTACTTTTTTACCATATTCATTATACTTTAATCCTGATTCTACGATCCCATTATATAAATTATTTAAATAAGCAAAATTACGATATTTTATCCATTTACTAGGATACATATTCATTTCAAT
>CALVXD010000044.1 GCA_944368815.1 uncultured Bacilli bacterium | reverse complement strand
AATTATACATTATATTTTATAGAGTTCCAACTACTTTACACCACTTATGTACAATTTTTAAGCGATTGCCTTATCAAATAAATATAATCTTTTTACTACAAAATATTATTAATAATTAAAAAATATTATCTATTTTTAGGAATATTGCATAAATTATATTGGAAAGGAATGATATAATGAGAGACGATTATCAAAAAGCCTTAGATAAAATTAAAAATGATAGAAAATTTTTAAAGTTTTCTGGTTGTTGCGATAATAGAAACGTCACTGGACCTACCGGACCGATTGGACCAACAGGGCCTACCGGACCAACTGGACCGACGGGACCGACTGGGCCTGCAGGGCCTACCGGACCAAGTATAGTAAATGTTGGAACTACAAGAACTGGTGCTCCTGGTACAAATGCTACAGTAACTAATAGTGGTACTGATACTAATGCTGTATTTGATTTTGTTATACCTGCTGGCGCCACTGGACCGACTGGAACGACTGGGCCTACTGGACCTCAAGGTACTAGTGTAACTGGACCTACCGGTGCTGCCGGCGCTACTGGACCTACCGGACCTACTGGGCCTGCAGGAACTACTGGACCTGCTCCTAATTTAACAATAGGTACAGTTACAACTGGTGCTCCTGGTTCTAGTGCAGCTGCTTCAGTTACTGGAACTTCCCCAAATTTCGTACTAAACTTAACTATACCTGCTGGCGCCACTGGACCTACTGGAACAACTGGGCCTACTGGACCTCAAGGAACTAGTGTAACTGGACCTACCGGTGCTGCTGGTGCTACTGGACCTACTGGGCCAACGGGACCAACTGGACCTACTGGACCTCAAGGTACTAGTGTGACTGGACCTACCGGTGCTGCTGGTGCTACTGGACCGACTGGGCCAACGGGACCGACTGGACCTCAAGGTACTAGTGTAACTGGACCTACCGGACCTGAAGGCGCTACCGGACCTACTGGACCTACCGGACCTGAGGGTGCTACTGGGCCTACCGGACCTGAAGGTGCTACCGGACCTACCGGACCTGAGGGTGCTACCGGACCTATCGGACCTGAGGGTGCTACCGGACCTACCGGACCTGAAGGCGCTACCGGACCTACCGGACCTGAGGGACCTACTGGACCTGCCGGTGCTCAAGGTACTGAAGGAGCAACAGGACCGACTGGACCAACAGGACCTACTGGACCGACTGGGCCTACTGGACCTTAATACAACAGGAGACATAAAAAAATGAATAAATATAAAATTTGTGTTTATGCAATTGCTAAAAACGAAGAACAATTTGTAGATAGATGGTATGAATCAGTGAAAGAAGCAGACAAAATATATGTACTTGATACAGGTTCAACGGATAATACCGTAGAAAAATTAAAATCACATGGTATTATAGTTGAAACTATGGAAATTAAACCTTGGAGATTTGATGTAGCTAGAAATAAGGCATTAGAAATGGTTGACGAAGATACTGATATATGTGTTTCAATAGATATAGATGAAATATTATTGCCCGGATGGAGAGAAGAATTAGAAAAAAATTGGGATAAAGACACTACAAGAATATTTTATAATTATAATTGGAGACTTGATGAAAATAACAATCCTTTAGTCAATTTCTATATTGAAAAAATCCATGCTAGAAAAGGATTTATATGGACTCATCCAGTTCATGAAATACTAACGTATCAAAATGGAACAGAAAATAAAAAAACAGTACCCACGATTACAGTCAATCATTACCCTGATAACACTAAAAGTAGAGGAAGTTATCTTCCCCTACTTGAGTTATCAGTAAAAGAATGTCCAGAAGATGATAGAAATACACACTATCTAGGACGTGAATATATGTATTATGGAATGTATGATAAATGTATAGATACATTAATTAGACATTTAAATCTTAAAACTGCAACTTGGAAAGACGAAAGATGTGCTTCTATGAGATTTATTGGAAGAAGTTATAAAGCGCTTAAAAACTACGAAGAATCTTCAAAATGGTATGAAAAAGCTATTAATGAAGCACCATATTTAAGAGATCCGTATGTAGAAATGGCTTTACTTCAATACGAATTAAAAAATTGGGATAAAGTTATTTATTATTGTGATGAAGCATTAAAAATTACTGATAAATACAAAAGTTATATAAATGAAACTTTTAGTTGGGATAATACCATATATGATCTAAAATCTATTGCTTATTATAACCTAAATAATAAAGAAAAAGCATTAGAAAATATTAATATTGCTATTTCTTATGCGAAAGACGATAAAAGGCTTCAAAATAATAAAATTATTATAGAAAATATGAAAGGATAGACTTCAATCTATCCTTTTTTATATTGAGTTATTTCATATTTATTTTCTCCATCATATACATAGCATATGTTTATTAAATCATCATTAAAGTATTCAATAGAAATATTATCCTTGTTTACATAAAAATTTAAATTTATCAATTTATCATTTATTCTATTAATATATTCTTCTTTATTATTAATAATATCTTTAATAGTCATTTCATTATTACTTAAAGAATCAATCACTTTATCTTCCATTTCTTTATCCTTCAAAATAATATTATCAAATAAATACTCAGATATTTCTAAAGTGTTATATCCTAAATTATTTAATAATTCACTATTAGATAAAACTTTTTTATTTTCTACATCGTAATTAAAATATAACGTTTTTACTATTGAATCTAAATTAAAGTCCAATTTGATAGTTAATATATATTTAATAGATAAAATATTATTATTAATAGAATAATCCATATCAACATTTATAGTACTAGTAGGATTATATTCACTATTCTCTATTTTACTTTCCAATGTTTTGCTACTATTTACTATTTCTAATAGTATATCTGTTTCATTATTTTCAAATTCATTAATTATATCTTCACTCATATTTTTAAGTGTTATTTTTGGTATTTCTAAATTACCTGTAAACAAATTACTATATTTGCTATAATCAACTTTTTCTATATAAACATAATCAGTTATATTATATTTATTTTCTGGTATATTTAGCATACTTTCTTTTTCCTTTTGATATAATACAAATAATATAGTTAGTATTAATAATAAAATTAATATCGTTAATATAACACTTCCAATAATAAAATCCCTTTTCTCTTTATTCATTATTTTCACCATTCTTTATAAATTTATTATATTTAAGAATATATTCTTGTTTTAAATTTTCTTTATCTATATCACTAATAAAAGAAGCATTTATAGCAGTAATATTCATATTTTTTATATCTTCTAAACTAAAATTAAATATATTAATTAATTTGTTATATTCTTCAGTTAAAGTAATATTAGATACAGTTCTGTTATCAGTATTAATGGTTATATTTAAGTTATTTTCATACATTTTTTTTATAGCATGTTCTTTATATTCTTTATATATTTTAGTATCTATATTACTAGTAGGACATACTTCAAATGTTATATTATTATCTTTAGCATATTTTATCATGTTAACATCGTCCATAATTCTAACACCATGTCCAATTCTTTTAGCACCAAATTCTATAGCACTTTTAATACTATCAATTCCATCGGCTTCACCAGCATGTATAGTAAATGGAATATTATACTTACTTATATATTTAAATAATTCTTTAAAATTAGAGGTTTTGTATATTGCTTCAGCACCCGCTAAATCAAAACCTACTACTTTATTATTTATATATTTAAGCCCAGCATTAATGACCTTATAATTATCTTCTTCACTTACATTTCTCATAAGACAAATTATTAAGTTTATTTTTATATCTACCATAGAAATACCTTCTATAACAGCCTCTATTACTTCTTCACAAGATAAACCATTATTAGTATGAAGAATTGGTGCAAATCTTATTTCAGCATATATTATTCCATCTTTCTTTAAATCATTTGCTAATTCTTCAGATACCTTAATTAAATTATTTTTTGTTTGTAATATTGTTAATGGTAAATCAAACTTAGTTAGATAATCATTTAAATCATTACAAGAAGTGTCCACTATCATTTCTTTTTCTACATCTTTTTTATTTAAGTTCAAAATATTACTTACTGTACTAGGTCTAACTGACCCATCCAAATGTAAATGTAGTTCTATCTTAGGAAATTTTGATAAATTCATAAAATTACCTTCTTTCTATTGTTATATTAATTATATCATATTTTTTTAAACATTATAAGATAACAGTACATTCTATTTGTAATAGATTGAATATTATATAATGTAATATATATTATTACTGAGAGAAATATAAATATCTATTAGTTAAATTATTTAAAAGTAATATCTCTCTTACTAATTTAATTAATAGAAGGAAGGATAAATATGGAAGAAAAAGATATATTAGAATTAGATAATAATACTTGTGACAATACTGATAATTCTTGTTTATGCCAAGTTATACAATGTTTAACAAATAATTGTAAGCAAGGTCCAACTGGACCTACAGGAGCTACCGGTCCTACAGGAGATAGTGGACCATCATTTAATACTTATGCTATGGTACACGATGAAAGTAATGCTGTCGTACCAAAAACTTTCCCTATTACTTTTGACACAACAAATTTATCGAGTGGAATTACATATAACTCAGGAACTGGAGACTTTTACATACCAGATGAAGGTACTTATATAATCCACTGGTGGGTAAATGTTAAAAATTATAATAATGATATTGGAAATTGTGAAGACAAATCTCTATCTATAGAATTACATAGATTTTGGCCAAGTGATGAATTAGTTGCCCATTCTTCTACTCATAATAAAGTAAATTGTTGTGATTCTGGAACTATTAATGGTAATGCAATATTTTATGCACAACAAGGAACAAGTTATAGATTTGTAAATTCTTCAGAAGTTGATTTTCAATTAATACCAAATGATTTATATTCTGCATGTGTATCTATTACTAGAATAAACTAAAGACTTGATTTTAAAAACCAAGTCTTTTTCTAATATTCATAAAATAAATCTTCATCTTTTAACTTACTTACCATACTTAGATGTTCATCATAAGTTTTAGTAAAATAAGTTTTTTTATTTTTATCTGCTACAAAATAATAATAATCATGATTAGTAGGTTCCAATACTGCTTCAATAGATTCTATTGATGAATTACATATTGGACTTACAGGTAATCCTGTAAAAGTAGAACATCTAGTATTATAGCTATTACAATCATTTAATTCTGATTTAGTTAAATCTCTTTCACTCATATCTAATTTTAATCCATAATATGTTGTAACATCACTACCTAATGTCATACCTGAATCTAATCTATTATAAAATACTCCTGCTACTCCATTTCTATCAGATGAACTAGCACCTTCTAATTCTACTATTGACGCTAATGTAAGTATTTCATGAATAGATAAATCACTATTATTTATTTTTTCTTTATATGGAGTTAATTTTTCATTCATTTCATCTAACATCTTTTTAAATATTTCTTTAACACTTACATCTTTATTCATAAATATATAAGTGTCTGGATATAAATATCCTTCTAAAGAATAATATATTCTATTATCCTTTATATCATCAGTAATAAACCAATAACTATCTATAAGTTCATCTAAATATTCACTATTTTTAAGTAAATCATATACATCTTCTTCACTATTATTAGTATTTTCACTAATCAAAGATGCAATTTTTCTTACATTTATTCCTTCTTTAAAAGTAATCTTTACTTCATCAGGATTATAGCTATTACCATCTTCTAATATTTCGACTATCTTCTTTACACCCATATTTTCACTTAATTCATAGGTAGAAGCCTTTAAATTACTTTTACCAGTTAATTTAATATATACTTTAAACATAGTTACATCTCTAATTAAATCATTTTCTTTTAACGTATTAGCGATATCACTAATACCGCCTTCTTCAATAACTACAGTTTTTAAAGTATTATTATTTGATACTGGACTTATTTGATAATTAAAATAACTACATACGAATATTACTAATGCTGTTGTTAGTATCAACATTGCAAGTGCCACATTCCTAAATATTCTCATACAACCACCGAAAGAAAAAGACTAGTTGCCTTTATTTTCTTCTTTCTTTCTATTTTCTTCTTGAATAGATTCAAGTATTGTTTCAATTATTTTCCATTCTCTTTCTGTTTCAATTGGCATAAGTTCTGTAGTATCTTTACTTGGATCAAATATTGAAGCATATACTTTAATATTACCAGATTCATCTAAAGAATTATCAGTATATACTATATAATTCTTTTTAGTTTCATCACTTTCAAAGGTAAATAATACTTCACAAGTTATTTCCTTTCCTTCATTATCAAGCACTGTAAATGTATTTTCTTTATTCATATCCATTCCTCTTTCTATCAATATAGCTTTGTAATATCAGTAATGCTGCCATACCATCAACTTTTTTCTTTCTTTTCTTTCTACTAACATTTGCATTTATTAATACATCGTTAGATATAACTGAAGTAAGTCTCTCATCCATAAGTTCTACTTTAATACCAATATTATCTTCTAATTTTTTCTTAAATTCTAATGTAATTTCTGCTCTAGTACCTATTGTATTATTCATGTTTTTTGGAAAGCCCAATACAATAACACTAATATTTTCTTCTTTAACTATATTAATAAGTTCTGGTATTAAACTATCATAATCATCTTCTTTAAAGAATATCGTTTTATATATACTAGCAATAGTATTAGTTCTATCACTAATAGCAATACCTAGTGTTTTACTACCTAAATCAAGCCCTAAATATCTCATTTCATATATTCCTTAAACATTATCTCTATTATCTTATTTCGATCTAACTTACTAATCTTACTTCGAGATTTCTTATAACTAGAAATATACCCAAGATCGCCACTTATTAGATAACCCACTATCTGTTTCATAGGATCATATCCTCTTTCTTCTAAATTAGAATATATTTCTTTTAATGTACTGTAGACATTATCTTCATCCATTTAACCACCTCAATTATATTTTTATTTTATCATAAGTTATATCTTATATCAATTATATTTAATTATTATTTTAAGTTTTTTACAAGGTGTCCTCATAAAATACTTAATTCCACTACTATAGTAGTAGTGATAGAAGACTTACGCCTTCTATATTCTTATTATTTATTTTACTTTATCCTTGCTCCAAAATGAATGGATTTTCAGAAGTTCCTTCTCCTCCAGTAATTTCTACCGTTGAAACTAGATAAAGGACTGGGCGGGAGGCGACAGAAAGCGTGACGTAGTTGCCGCTGACGCAGCCAGAAAAGACCACGCCAAAGACGACATTCGAGTAACTGGAGCTTGGAGTAAGTGTCCATTGAACAGTACTTGTATTTCTAAGCCATGATGTGTCACGGCAATTAGTTTTATCACTATCCCAGTTATATCCATCTTTACTACATTTAGATAGATCTCAAGCATACATATAATCTGATGGATACATTAAAGCTATCTTTCCAATCCATTCAGTACTTCTTCCTGAATATACGGTTGTTCCTCTTTTAAAAGTATAATAATCATTAGCATATAATCCTTGATAAGTAGAACTACCTCCTAAATTCCATTTAGCATTGCCTATCATTCCTTGAGCTTCAGCAGATAAACTATTTAAATAATCACCATTTAAATAAGTTTGTAATGTTGCGGTAGACCATTCATTTACATTGTTACTATCCCAAGCATAATTACCTATACTCTCACTTCTTGCAATTTTTAATCTTGTTTCTTTCTTCCCTGTTCCATCATCTATATCTTTAAATACTCCAATTATTCTCCAAAGTTCATTATTAAATGATACATAGTTATTAGGATCCGCTCCATAATAACTAATATTGCCTTCGACATCTTCCATCATACCTACAGAAGTTGCATATTGATAATTTACACTATTATTAGTTACTTGTGTTTTTTCAGCATTAGTAAATATACTCTTTATTACATCTACTCCTATTTAATTTTCCCCTACTGTTACATTTAATGTCGCGCTAAAACTTTTCCCCATCATATTGACTGGATTTTCCATATTACCATCCATATATATAATAAATTTAAAATATGTTTCTCCTTTTTGGGCAGGATACGACGATAATATTGATACCATCCCATTACTTTTATCCTTAAAATTACCACTAGCAACTTCTTCAAAATGAGTATTATCACTGGAAGACAATAACACATATTTAAAACTTTCATTTTTTAATTCATTTGGTAAATTAGTTATATTTAAATCTACATTAGTAAATAACTCTAATTCTGATTTATTATTAAAAGAAAAAGTAGTTATTTCCCCATCATTTAAGTAATTAAGTACTGGTCCAATATTATCTACATTAATATCATTTCCTGTAGTAAATTTAACATCCGCTAGTTCCCCTATTGTAAGAGTAAGTTCTGTATTATTAGTGCTAGACCATGTAAACCAGGCATAAGTAGCAATAGAGGTTATTGCTATTATTGATATTATTAAAGCTACTATTATAACCTTTTTATTAGTCATGATGTCCTCCTTTCTTATTCAAATAATTTACCTTCGTCTCCTTCACAGTAACCTTCTCCTATTTTTTCTCCTTCAACAAATTCTTTTCCCATAACAGAACAACTTGCTTTAGTTACTGCATCTTTAAGGTATCCCCCAAATACTTTAACTAATCCTATTGCAAGTACTGTAATTAAAGAAATAATTAAAATATACTCTACTAATGTTTGTCCTTTATTATTTAACTTCATATAAAAACGCTCCTTTACTATATATATATATAATTATATAATTAAGTAGCGTTAAAGTCAATTTATTTTCTTTTAATTATTAATTTTATTCTATCTGTGAAATGAAAAAGCAAATTCCAGTTTCAATATCAAAAAACTGAATTTAGTCTTACACCAAATTCCAGTTAAAAATTTGTAAGACTAAATTC
>CALVXD010000043.1 GCA_944368815.1 uncultured Bacilli bacterium | reverse complement strand
CAAGAGTAATATGTAAAAAAAACTAGATTTTTCAATATCTAGACGACTTTTTTATTTGCTAACTGTCAAACTCGGGGGTATTTTTATTTCGGATATCCAAATTTAAATTTATATATAATTCGGATTTCGATATTTTAATGAACACACTTTTTTTTCTACTTGTCAAATATTATTTTTTATTATATAATCTATATAGATAATAAATAGGAGGATACCATGCAAAATATAATAAATATTATGAAAAGAAATTATTTACTTAGTATAATAGTAATAGGATTACTAGTACTATCATTATATTCAACATTTGCTATGTTTACAGCAAGTATTAATACTAATGATATAGTTAATTTAACAGCATCTAATATTCCTACAGGAACAGAAACAATAGAATATGAAAGATTAACAGTAAAAGCAGGAGAAAAGAAAACAATAGAATTTACTGTTAAAAATAGTACTAGTGGTAGCTTATATTATGGTGCATGGTATGAAATGATAAAACCTACTAGTATTACTGATGATATACAAATAGCAAAAGCACAAGATACTCAAAATGATAGTTTAGGACAATTATCTACAGGAAGTAGTGCTAAAGTATCTTTAGTAGTAGATAATGGCTCATCATCATCTATTATAGTAAATATAGGAGTAGCATATGATAGTGATAATAGTATGGATTTGCCTACTAATAGATATTTAATAACGGATGTATATGTCCCTGGTGATTTAATAATAAATACTACTGATACAAATAAATTTAATAATAAGGGTAATTATGATATATCTGTTAATTGTAGTAATGCTACTGCCAGATGGGATTATACTAATTGGAAATTAGTAGTATCTAGTCTACAAAATAGTGATACATGTAGTACTACATTTACTTCTAGAAGTGATAATTTATCACAGTATATAATAAATAAAGCAGGAACTACACAAGGGGATGGGAAAATAGTAAATGAAAATGGATATAGATATGAAGGAAAGAATCCTAATAATTATGTACTCTTTAATGGAGAATTATGGAGAATAATAGGAGTTTTTGATTCAAGTACTCATGGAGTATCAGGAAACTTAACTAAAATAATAAGAGATGAATCAATAGGAAGTTATGCATGGCATAAGAGTAATACTAATGATTGGAGTGCTGCATCATTAAAAACAATATTAAATACATATTATTATAATAGTCAAAATGGAACAGGACAAACAGCATGTTATTTCTATAGCACTACTGTACCAGGAAATTGTGATTTTAGGTATACTGGATTAGATGCAACTGCAAGAGGTATGATAGAAGAAGCAACATGGCATTTAGGAGGATATAGTAGTGAAAGTGCTACGGCAGCATCATTTTATAGTTATGAAAGAGGAACAACAGTTTATAGTGGAAGACCAACAACTGCAACAGGATATATAGGACTAATGTATCCATCTGATTATGGATATTCAGTACTTTCTAGTAGTTGTGCAAGAACTACTAATCTAGGCAGTTATAGTAAATCTACTTGTGGAGGTCAATCATGGCTTTTAAAGAATGGATACGAATGGACAATGACGCCGAGTTCGTCCATTTCGAACAGCGTGTTTTACGTGAACATCTACGCTTACATCAGCTACTACAACGCGAGCAACGGTATTGCCGTGAGGCCAACAGCGTATCTTAAATCATCAGTCTATATCGTATCAGGAGACGGTAGTGAAGCAAATCCTTATGTTATAGGTAACTAATAAGCCGAGGTGGCATTGTCCACCCGGCGTTTTCATATATTGTCTCTGGATATGATGGTGTATAATCTGGATCTAGAATTTCTGGTGTGTATAAATGTTAAAAGAAAAAGTCATAAATATATCAAAGTTAAAAAGTCATAACTTTAGATATTCAAACAATTATAATAGTATAAAAAAACAACTATAACTTGTATAGTTGCGACTGCTAATAATTTAAACATAGATAATATTCTTAAGAATTATATTATTTACCTCCTTCTCATTTATGTTATATAATCTTATAATATTATCTCTTTCTTCTTGAGTAAGCTTAATAATATTATTGCTTATTCCTAATAAATAACTAATATTTACATTATATAAAATTGCTAGTTTCAAATAAATATATAAATTATATTCATTTTTTCTTTCTTTTCTATTGTATTCTATTCTTGTATAATGTAAATAATTAGCCATAGTTTCTTGAGTTATGTGATTGATTATCCTCATATTTCTTATAATATTAACTTTTTCTGATATCGTAATTAACTTCTCCAATTTTTTCTTTAAGATAGTCATCAACATGACAGTTTTTTTAATATTATCTTTTTCTTCTTGAGTTAAATGAGTTATTGTTTTAGTATATTCTAAAAGATAATATATATTAATATCATATAGATATGAAATTAATATATATGTATCTATGATTGAGGTGCCATTATTTTCAATATGACTATAATTACTTTTGGAACAAGATAAATATTTTGCTAATTCGAGTTGTGTTAGATTATTAGCAAGTCTTAAATATTTAAAAATATTCATAATGTTAAAATATCATATTTTTATTAGGTATGTGCAAAAGTTCAAAAATATTGTACTTTTGTGTTTATTAGTTTAAATCGTTATATAATATAAGTTTCATGTATTAGTTAAAATGTTAATATAAATTCAAAAATATTGAACTTTTACTTCATAGCTTACATTTTAATGTAAAATGTAAGTGGTGACGTTATGAAAGAAAAATATTTAAATATTAAAAATAATAATAATGAATTACTTGTTGTAATAAAAAATGGAAAATTTTTTTATGTATATGGAGAAGATATTTATATAATATATTATTTTTTTAATTATAAAATAAAAGATAATATATTATGTTTTCCAGATAATAATATTAATAAAATAACTAAGAAATTAAAAGAGTATAATATTGGGTATATTATATTTGAAAGTAGTATTATTAAAGAATATGGGGATTCTCTATATTATTTTAAGTATATAGAATTAGGAAAAGAAAAATATATTAAAGATAATTTAATAAATGAAATAATCATTAAATTAAATAATAAAAATATTAATGAATTAAATAAAATAAAAAATATAATATAGTTTAAAAATATTGAACTTTTATATTTATTAATATTAATTATTATATAATAAATATGGTGGTTATTTTGAATGATGATTTATTAATTATAAAAAGAATAAAAGAATTAATTAATGATCTAGATATAGTATTTAATAATGTTCCAAGTAAAATATATTATAATATAACCTGTATTATGGATTATGGTAATAGTATCTTAGAAAACACAGTGTTATGTAATTATAATAATGATAAAGATATTAGAATTAATTTATATTATATTATTATGACTAAACTGGATATGTTTAATTATATATTAAATATATACTATAATAAAAAATATATTTCTAGTAAAGTATTATATAAAAAAATTTGTTGATTATAGAAATAAAAAAATTATTATATGGATGGATATATGGAAGTAAAGATAGATGATTTACTAGAAATATATGAAAAAAATATTAAGAAGAATACTAGAAATAAAAAAAGAATCCATAATTTTGAATTAAATAAAATGATAAATATATTAAATGCTAAAGAAAAGATAGAAACTAAAAATGTAATATGTAAATATAATGTATTTATTGTAACTAAACCTAAGTGTAGGGTAATAATGTCTCATAGCATTACTGATAAATTAGTTAATCATTATATTACTAAACATATATTAATACCTAAATTAGAGAAATATTTAGATGATAGAATATGTGCTACTAGAAAGAAGAAGGGATTAACTTATGCATTTAATATGTTTAAAAATTATTTAAGAATAAATAATATTAAATATAATAATTTTTATATATTAAAAATAGATATAAGCAAATATTTTTATAGTATAGATCATGAAGTATTAAAGAATTTAATTAAAGATAAATTAACTAGTGAAGAATATGAAATAGTATCTAAAGTAATAGATAGTACTAATTATAGTTATATAAATAAAGAAATCATTAATATTATGAAGAAGACTAATATTAATGATTTACCATTATATTATAATGGTAAGGGATTAAGTATAGGTCTTATGTCTAATCAGTTTTTAGCAATATACTATACCAATAATTTAATTCATTATATAGTCCATGTTTTAGAACTTAAATATACATGTACATATATGGATGATATAGTATGTATTCATCATAATAAAGAGTATTTATATAAGTGTTTAGAACTAATAAAATACGAATTAGAAAATACATATAAACTAAAATTAAATATCAAAAAAACAAAAATAACCAGTATTAATGAAGGGGTAAGCTTTATTGGATATAGATTTAAAAAAGTAAATAATAAAATTAAAATAAATATATTAAAGTCTAGTATTAAGAGAATAAAGAAAAGAGTCAAAGAAGTTAAATACTTATTAAATAATGATTCAATAAGTATAAATAGAGCATATAGTTCTATTAATGGTTATCTAAATAGATATAAGTATGATAAACATAAAATAGAAAGAATTATTAAATTATATTTTGAGGAGTAGTATTATGTATATAGAAATAGTAAAAAAAAGACTTTTATTATGTATATGGAGATAGTATATATATTATGAATTATTTATTTAAATATAAAATAATAGATAATGAGAAAGTAGGTTTTCCTATTTCTTCATTATCTAAAGTATTAAATACTTTAGATAAATATTATATAAATTATAAAGTTGATAATATAGTTAAAAACTATGGTAGTAAAAATAAATATCATGAATATTTAGTTAAAGGAATTAAGAATAAAGAGTTAAACGATAAAATTGGTATATTAGAAAGTAAATTATTAAATCTGAGTAATGATAAAATTGATATATTAATCAAATACATAGAAAATGAACTTATATAAAGCAATTGATAAAGTAAAAAAATATAATTATGATTTAGATAATTTACTTATTAATGTACCTAGAAAAAACTATTATAATATTACTTATATTAAGAATATAAGTAATGAAATTCTTGAATATTTAATAATTTATAGTTATAGTAAAAATCAAGAATATTTGAAGAAAAGTGTTGTCAAAGTAAATATATTAGATTATAATATAAGTAAGTTATATAGAAATAAATATATATCAAATAAGTTATTAATTACTAATATAAATGATTTAAGAGAAATATATTATTTACTATATAAGTTATTAGGGTAGTTTTATTCGTCCAATTCGAACAACGTGTTTAACGTGAACAACAATGCTAATCTGAACAACATGGGCGCGAACAACGGCAATGCCGTGTTTAGCTCAAAATATAGTCTAGAATTTAATGATTAAGGTTATTAAATGGTACTTATTTTGAACAAAGACTATCCTTGGATATTCCAGAAAGGTTTGTAGATGGAATACTTATACGTAAGTATTCCTAGAACTACAATTATTATGACAAGATATAAATTTATAAAAAAATATATAAAGATTATATAGTATTAATAACTAAGAAAAATAAAATAATTACTTATAATAAAGATAAAGAATTATTAGATTATTTAAATATTAGGAAGTTAAAAGAATTAAAGAAATATAATATTAATTATATTATTATTGACAAAAATAATGAAATATTTTATAAATACAATAGTATAAATAATAATTACAATTATTATTTAATGAAATATATAATAATTAATTTTATTAAAATAAATTATAAAGAATATAGAAGGAGAGATACTAGTGAAACATGAAAAATTATTAGTTATATTGCTACTATTAGTAGTAGGAAGTATATTTATATTTAATAGTAGTACTAATAAAAAGAAATATTTTACTGTTGAAGGTGTTAAACTAGCAGTAGGAGTAGATGGTACTAACCAAAGTGATTTTCCTAGTATGGGAGAATATAATGTAAGTGTAGATTGTACTGGTGTTACAGGAACTTGGAATTATGGTAATTGGGAATTAGAACTATCTAATATGACTAGTAATAGTGCTACATGTAATATTAATTTTACTAGTGCTCCGAATACTCATACGAAGTTAAATGATAAAATAATAAGTTTATCAGGTACTACACAAGGAACAGGACAAGTAGTAAATGAAAATGGATATAGATATGAAGGAAAGAATCCAAATAATTATGTACTCTTTAATGGAGAATTATGGAGAATAATAGGAGTTTTTGATTCAAGTACTCATGGAGTATCAGGAAACTTAACTAAAATAATAAGAGATGAATCAATAGGAAGTTATGCATGGCATAAGAGTAATACTAATGATTGGAGTGCTGCATCATTAAAAACAATATTAAATACATATTATTATAATAGTCAAAATGGAACAGGACAAACAGCATGTTATTTCTATAGCACTACTGTACCAGGAAATTGTGATTTTAGGTATACTGGATTAGATGCAACTGCAAGAGGTATGATAGAAGAAGCAACATGGCATTTAGGAGGATATAGTAGTGAAAGTGCTACGGCAGCATCATTTTATAGTTATGAAAGAGGAACAACAGTTTATAGTGGAAGACCAACAACTGCAACAGGATATATAGGACTAATGTATCCATCTGATTATGGATATTCAGTACTTTCTAGTAGTTGTGCAAGAACTACTAATCTAGGCAGTTATAGTAAATCTACTTGTGGAGGTCAATCATGGCTTTTAAAGAATGGATACGAATGGACAATGACGCCGAGTTCGTCCGGTTCGGGCAGCGTGTTTTACGTGGGCAGCCACGCTAGCCTCGACCGCAGCACCGCGAGCTACGGCCGTGCCGTGAGGCCAACAGTATATCTTAAATCATCAGTCTATATCGTATCAGGAGACGGTAGTGAAGCTAATCCTTATGTTATAGGTAACTAATAAGCCGAGGTGGCATTGTCCACCCGGCGTTTTCTATTGGAAATAAATACAAATAATGGTATAATACTTACGGAGGAAATTATATGGAAAGATTACAAAAGGTTATTGCAAATTTAGGATATTGTTCAAGAAGAAAAGCAGAAGAATTAATTAAAGATGGTAAAGTATTAGTAAATGGTAATATAGTAACAGAATTAGGTACTAAAGTAAAAAATAGTGATACTATAGAAGTAGAAGGTAATATACTAGATAATAATAAAAATTATGAATATTATATATTAAATAAACCTAGGGGAGTAGTTACTACTACTAATGATGAACATGGAAGAAAAACAGTAATTGATTTAATAGATACAAGTACTAGGATATATCCAATAGGTAGACTTGATTATGATACAACAGGGTTATTACTTCTTACTAATGATGGAGAACTTGCTAATAAACTTATGCATCCTTCTTTTAAGATAGATAAAACGTATATTGCTAAAATAGAAGGAATAATAAGTCCAATATCAATTAAAAAATTAAGAAGTGGAGTAGTAATTGATGGATATAAAACAAGATCTGCTCGAGTTAAAGTAAAAAGTATTGATAAAAAAACTAATAAGAGTATTGTTGAAATTACTATAAGTGAAGGTAAAAATCATCAAGTAAAGAAAATGTTTGAAGCCGTGGGACATCAAGTATTAAAATTAAAAAGAGAGAAGTATGCTATATTTGATATAAAAGATTTAAAAGTAGGAGAATATCGTAAACTTACATTTAAAGAAGTAAGTATTTTATATAGTTTAGTTAAATAGAGAGGGAAATATATATGAATGAAACTATTAGAGTATTAAAAGAAAGAAGAAGTATTAGAAAGTATAAAGACACACAAATAACTGAAGAAGAATTAAATAATATATTAGAATGTGGAATGTATGCCCCTAGTGGTAAGAATAAACAATCAGCATTAATAGTAGTTATTCAAGATAAAGAACTTATTTCTAAAATAGCTAAAATAAATGCTAGTTTTGTTAATAAAGAGGGATTAAATCCTTTTTATGATGCTCCTACATTAGTAATAGTATTTGGGGATAAAAATATATATACATATATTCAAGATGGAAGTGCTGTTATAACTAATATGATAAATGCTGCATATTCTATTGGAGTATCTTCTTGTTGGATACATCGTGCTAAAGAGACTTTTGAAACAGAAGAAGGAAAAGAATTAATGAAAGAATGGAATATTCCTTCTAATTATGAAGGAATAGGTAATTGTGTTTTAGGATACGCTGATTGTGAAATACCAAAACCATTTAAAAGAAAAGATAATTATGTAATAAGAATATAATTATATGTTCTTTTTTTTTATTATCGTAATATACTTTAATGAAAAGAAAGAGGGATAATATGATTGATAAAAAGAATTTATGGTTTTTAACTTTATTTAGTTTAGTATTAGTACTTAGTATATATTATGTAACAATGCCTAATGAATTATTAGTAACTAATAATGGTAACGTAGATACAACTAGTAATAATAATGAAGAAGAAAATATTTCTGTATCAATTACAGAAAGTGATGTTATATCAGCATTAAAAGTAGAAGATGAAAATGATACTTTAGAAGAAATTAATACATTAAAAGAAACATTAACTAATACTGAAGAATCAGTAGATAAGAAAAATGAAGCTTATGATAAAATAAAAGAATTAAATGAAAAAAGTGGTAAAGAAGAAACACTTGAAAATATGTTAAAAGAAAAGTATAAATATGATGCTTTTGTTAAAATAGATGGTGACCAAGTAAGAGTTGTACTTGGTACTAAAGATCATTCAACAGAACTTGCTAATGAAATAATGCGATTAGTACAAGAACAATTTGATAATAAAATGTATATATCAGTACAATTTCAAGCATAAATAGGTTAAATACTCTCACTTTAATTTCTAAGTAACATAGAATATTATGAATAAGCATGACCACCCTATAGAGAAGTGAGGTATTTATGAATAAAAGTATATTAACAAAAAGAGAAAAAGAAGTTTTTTCATTATTAATTCAAAATAAAACAACTAGGGAAATAGCAGAAAAATTAAAAATTAGTGAAAAAACTGTAAGAAACCATATATCTAATGCTATGCAAAAACTAGGAGTTAAAGGAAGAGCGCAAGCAGTAGTAGAATTAATTAGATTAGGTGAAATAACTTTATAAGCCATTTAATGGCTTTTTTCTATGTCGTATTTTACGAACAAATGTACCAAAAATAATAAAAAATAGTAAATTTTAAAACTTTTTTCATGAAAAAGAAGTAATTTGCGATTTTTTTTATCAATAATTATTATAGAGGGGGAAGGAGGTGACAATTGCCTACAAAAGAAATATTAATTAGTCCTAG
>CALVXD010000042.1 GCA_944368815.1 uncultured Bacilli bacterium | reverse complement strand
CCATACTTCACCAACTTTATTCTTTGTATTTATTATACATGAAAAAAACGCATTTTCAAAATTTCATGCGTTTATCCTGATTTTAAAAGCCAACATCTTCTTTTTTTCTACTATATGTGATAAAATTAAAACGGATGGTGGCTTATGAATTATAGCTTTGATGATATAAAAAGAATATTAAGTAAAGAAGATATTGATAAATATGATAAAAAGATTGTATATTATTTATATTCATTATTAAATAATTTTGATAAAAAAAGTTTATGGCTATATAATTTAGATAAAAAAAACACTTTTAATAATATGAATAGTATTGAAGAAATTATATACAGTATAGGTGATAGAAAATTAACCGATATTGAAAGAATTTCTTTAGCACTTGATAGCTTAGAAAAAAATATTAAACCTGATAAAGAATCAAGTAAAAATATATTAGAAACAATTCAATTAATGCGTCAAATTTTAAAAAATAAAGCTGTATCACCGAGCTTAATAAATTATTTAAAGAAATTAATAGTTGAAATGCAAATTATTTTAGGACAAGATATAACATTCTATAGCGTTGCAGAGAATTTGTTTGAAGAAAAAATGCTAAAATTAACTAGGAATTATAGGGGCTATTGATAATATGAATATAGGAATACTAAAAAAATATCTAAAAGATAGAATAAAAGAATATCAAGAAAAAGAGAAATTGTTAAATGAAAAAATAAAATTAAATACTAGTTTAGATGAGGTAATTGAATCTTTACAAGAAAATATTACTGTAATTAGTGAAGATTCATTAAATGCTTTAATTAATATGGTATCCGGTGATGATTTTGATATACTTCATCTTAATGAAATAAAGAAATTGCTTCCTTATTGGAAATTAATGGATGTTGAAAAACAAATCATTATATCTAATTATATTAATGCTTTTGTTAAAAAAGTAAAAGAAAAGCAAGAAGAAAATAGAAATAGCTATTATCAAGAAAAGGAAATAGTATTATCACAAATTCAAATTTTAGAAGAATATAATGCTTTAATAGATGATAATAAAATAGTTAGACCAATTGGTAAAGATAAATTTGCTTTATTTATTGAATTTTTAAATGGGTTAGAACTTAATGAAAAAGTAAAACAACAATTAATTATTGAATTTTATGAATATAACATAAAATTTTATGAAAAAGAAAAACAAGCAAAACAAAATATAATTGCAGATGAAATAAATACTAAAGCTAGTGAATTAGCTAAAGCTTTAAGGGAACCGCAAGAATTTGAAGTTACTAATATATCAGAAATTTTAAAACAAATTAAAGATAATTCTACTGAACCAGAATTAGAAGTAATTGAAAAAATAATTATTATATATAATGAACTTAAAGATAGTACAGAAATTAACAATAATGAATTGTTAAAGGGCTTTTTAACTGATGCATATGAAATACAAGATCATATAGATATATGGAATCTAGAAAGCGATGCTAAAAGTGCAATATTAACGGATTTAGTATTATATTTAATACCTAATTATAATAAACATAAAGAAGAAATATTAAATATTTTTAAAGAAATAATTAAGGTATATATAACTATTAAAGAAGAAAAAATTAGCGAAAAAGATAGTATAGAATTAAGTGAAGAAGATACATTATTTATTGATGAATCAATGAGATTTGTTGCTAAACAAAATGAGAGGTTTAGAGATTTATCCGAACGAGATAAAAATATTTTAGAGAGTATGAATGAATGTATTCTTCGTGGCAAAAGTGACGAAGCTAAATTAATAAGTCCAAAATATTCTTTATTAGAAGTGTCATTGTATGCAAATATTAAAGAATATTATAGTATTTTATTTTCATTACAAGAAATGGTTAATAAAAAGGATGAATATGCAGCAGCAATAGGATTAAATGATACAAAAAATACTATAGATTTGTATTTAAATAATTTAAAAGAATTAGATGCTAAAATAAAAGAAATAGTAAAAGGACTTCAAGAAAGTTTAATAAAACCAACAGAAGAATCAATTGGTGGTAAAAGTAAAAATATAGTAATATTCCCTTATACTGGTATAGAATTAATTAAAGATATAAAGGAAGCTAGTGTTGAAAATGATTATAATGAAACATTGCCAAGGCTTAAAGCTACTCTGGAGAAAATGGAAAATTATGATGCCAACACTTTATTTGCAGATACCGAAGAAATAAAGCCAGCAGATAAAGGCCCAACAGATATAGGATTGCAAAAATTAAGAAAAAATAATGCTCCTAGAAGAATTAGAAAAGGAGATATTAGAGTAGGTTTTATAACTGTAGGAGTTACACCAAATAATTTTGAATATTTAAAAGAAAATTATGGTTTAGATAGAAATTTTAGAGTTTATTTAGTCTATACATTATTATATAAAAAAGGAGATCGTAGAGATTATATCAAAGCTAATACTGATTTTTATAATCAAGCAAGTGAAATATCTAAAATACTAGAATTATTTGGAAATGATTTTACTGATGAAACTTTAGCTGAGGTTCAAAATATTATTGGTAATTCACAAGACTTAATTAATAAGGTAAAAAATAACGATGAAGAATTATTAAAAAATGGTGGTGGTAGATAATGGATGAAAGAATAATTGAAATATTAAACGCTGAAAAAAGCAAAATTAAAGAGCATATTAATACTGCAACTATTTTAGATTTAGAAAAAAAGATAAGTGAATTAAAAGAAATATTAGATAATCCTAATTCTTTATTAAATTTTAATTTGGAAGAAATAAAAAAATATTTAAGTGAGTTTGAATATGCAAATTTAGAATATTTAAAACAAGCATTAGGATTAGAATACTTTTTAATAACGCATAATGAACTAGAAAGAATTAAAAGTATAATAAGTAATTTATTAGCAAAAATCAAAGAAGACTATCAAAAAGAAAAAAATGAAATAGATAAAAATACCCAAAAAGTTCAAATAATAGATAATCTTTTACATAATATCCAAAATGTATATAATAGTGGATATTTAAGTAGTGATGACTTAAAATTGTTAGTTAACATTTTAAACCAATATATGGATATTAGTGAAGTAAATAAAATAATCGGAAAATTATGTATACTATCTATTAATAATGTAGAAAAAAA
The DNA here is from genome assembly GCA_944368815.1 of uncultured Bacilli bacterium. Taxonomy (GTDB): domain Bacteria; phylum Bacillota_I; class Bacilli_A; order RF39; family UBA660; genus CALVVX01. The sequence goes on along the minus strand of CALVXD010000042.1, from coordinate 6,840 downwards.
TAATGAAGTAGATGAAAATTTAAAAGAAGAAATACAAGTAGCTCCTGAAACAAACATTGATATTAATAAATTATCTGAAATTCTTATGGAATATGGCTATGATATTAATATTATAGCTGCTAAAAACATAAATATATTAAGAAAATATGGAGTATTCGATAATATTAGAAACATATTAAATATACTTAAAGAAAATAATATTGTTATTGATTTAAAAGAATATCAATCTCAATTTTGCATGATTTTAGCCCATAGTGATAGTGAAATAGTAAGTAATATTATTAATAATATTAAAGAAGATATAAAAAACAGTAAAAAAGATGTATTATTTCAAGATATTTTTATTAATTATTTAGAATATCCAAGCTTCTTTATTAGAAATACTCGCGCCTATGGTAGAAGAAAAAGCAAAGATTCATGGAATGATAATGAATTTGAAGTCGGTGCTTATAAAAATTATTTAGAAAATAGAGCATTTTTTACTAATCTAGGTTTAAATATGATATCAGTAATTAAAAAAAGTGGCAAAATACTTTTATTGCCAAATAAAAAAATACTAGATAATAAAAAAGTTTTTGATACCTATCATATACCCTCACAAATTTATTTATCAACGCTTTCATGTTTTAATGCAACAAATCCAGCAGAAGCAATTGATCAATTTATAGAACTTAATTGCTTTGAATATTTGCTTCAAAACTTTTCACGCGTTATTTTTAAATCTGATAATCTAGTATTTTATCGAATTATAATTGCTAATATAAGAAACATCCCGGCTTTTATGGAAAGTAACGGAAAACTTAAAGCATATGGCTATATTACCTCACCATATAATAATGAATTAGGTGTTAGTGCCTTAAATAGAAGTGAAATGGTTCAACAATATTATCCTAAAGAAATTCAAACATTTGATAGTTTTATAAATGAAGAAGAATTTGATAATAATTGGATGATGGCATTAAATAATTATTTTATAAAAAAATTGGATGAAAATTATATATATGATGAATTTTCTTATGACTTTCACGGTGTTATAATTTCTCGTTATAAAGTTTTAAGATATTATGAAATGTTAATAAGAAAATCTCAAGCAGGTACAAAAGAAGCTTTATTATACGCAATATGTAAGAATAGTATATTAAATGAAGATGAATATAATAAAATTAAAATTTGTGTAGAAAGACTGTTTAATCGAGGTGTAAATAGATAATGTTAGAATTTTTAAAAAATATTGGTATTAATGATAGAACTATATTAAAAATGATTAATGAAAATTCTGAAGCAGTAATACAAGATTTGGAATGTAACTCTGATAATGCAGTTGATATAATTGATTATTTAAAAGAATTAGATATAAAAGTTATAGATGAATTATTAGTAGATAGAATAGATTTATTTTTAAAAACTAAAAGAGAAATAATGAAATTATTTAGTAAGTTTAACATTGCTGACCTAGTTAAAGAAATAAATGATGATTATTTTAATATAGATTATATATTTGAAGAAAATGATTGAATATATTAAATAATTAAATTCCTATCTTTTCTTGTAATTTATAAATTTTATTTAATATTGATTTGTTGTTAAACTCTTCTAGTAAACATTCTAGAGGAGTTTTATAATTTAAAATTTTTCTGGGATAATTATTCATCCATTCAGCAATTTTATTAATATCTTTATTTAAGCAATTTTCAATAATGTTCCCTTTTGGAATAAAATATCATTATACTATTATGTTTTTCATTAGTTTCTTTTTCTCCGAAACAATAGAGATGGCAAAAAAATATTTTAGTTTTTGTATCTTTTATAATGGACAAAAAGTCTGCAAATTCAGTTCCGTTATCAGTTGTAAGAGATTTAAAAATTATTTCATATCCTGTTTTTCTTTCGGTTAAAGTCATTAAATGTATTGCTTTGGGGTTTAGATCTTTTAGAAGATTTAAAGCTAGACGTAAAGGATTATTTTCCATTAAAAAAGAAGTAGCTATTTAAGCTACCTCATATGTTAATTATCTTGTGCTGCACACTATTTAACAATTAACCTTCAATCATTAACATCACATGGTGTGATGATTTTATCTTTTGGAGCGTTTACTAAAGGGGTTACGCACACTTTAGTAAAAAGTTCATTCGTATTTGATGTATTAATTATAATGCTATAATATTTTTAATGCAATACTAATCAAGAAAATCATCTATATATTCTTTAATTTGTGTTTTTCTTATTTCTTCACGATAAATATTTATTCTTTCATTTAAATATTCTATATGAAATATATAATTTAATTGATTTATTTTCTTAATTATTTCTAATATAGATTGAATAAATTTTATTTTATTTTCAATAATTGGAACTCTACTATTAGTCCAAGATTCAAAATGAGAAAATAAACTTATTCTTTTAAATATTTCAATATTATTTGTATTACTTAAAAGAAAATAAATTAATTCTTTTTTAAAGTCATCATCTTTTTCGCTAATTATATAAAATAAATTATATATGTTATCTCCATCGTCTATAAATTTTAATATTTGACTTTTAAACCATTCCAATTGATTATTTCTTATATATTCATCATTGCCTACATCGAATAATCTATGTGTGCGCAAATAACCTAAATTAGATTTAATAATTTTATAATAATTATGTGCAATTATATCTTTATGATTAGTATTTTTCCATATTTTCTTTACAATGTTTTTTACTTTTCCTGTGTTATCAGATGATTCTTGTTCTAATATTTCATTTAGAAAATCACTATTGTTTAAGCACAATAAATAACCTAAATTTCCTTCATAATCTGCATGACATTTTATAGAGTTTAGATATAATTTTTCAAGTATTTTTTTATTCTTAAATTCACTATATAAAGTGTCAACGATATTTTTATCTACAAAAGAATTTGTATAACTAGAATATAAATTAAAATCATTTTCTGTTAAAATATCATTAGTATAGTTTTCTAATAGATTATTGTTAAATTTTGAATATTCATAAATAGCTTCAATAGATAAAGTGTACTTATTTTTCAAATTATTTTGATTTTTGATAAAATCTTTAATAATTGGTACATATTTTTTGTTGAAATAGTTATTTAATATACATGTTAATAAATAGAATTTTTGTTTAGTGCTACTTTTTAATATATAATCTAGCATATATTCAAGTATGTTTTTATCAACAATATTTCTTATAAAGAATAATCCATTTGCAAAAGGACAATCTGCTTCTAAATATAAATTAAATATATCATAAAATAAATTTATATCATTTCCTAATACATATTTAAATAATATATCTAATGAATTATGTGTTTTCCAATTATCAACATCGATGTTACCATCTTCTACTTTTTTTAACACTTGAAATATTGTATTGTAATAATCTCTATTTTTATTTTCTAAATATGATATTAATGCATCATTATTTTTATCATAATGATAATTTTCAAACAAGTTTATTATTATGAATTCGGAAGACTCTTTATATTTTTCTAATGAAATAGGAATATTAATATTAAATTTTTGGCATTTTTCTTTTAATGAAAATAAGATTTTACTTTGTATTATATTTAAGTTGTTCCAATTTGAAAAGAAATTTGTATCTAAATAATTTATATCATGCTCTAAAATTTCTTTTTGTTCCTCGTCATAAAACCAATTTGAATTATTTAAGAGAAGTTTATAATTTGTTTCATCCTCGGAACACAGTTTGAATATTATGTTAAAAATGTTTTTTCTAAAATCAAAAACATTGTCATTTTCTTGTAATTTAAAGGTAATAAAATTTACTATTCTAGGTGTATTTCCTTGTTTACTAATATGAAATTCTAAATTCAAGCAATATAATAAAGTATGTTCTAGTATAAGTTTATAAATTTCTTTCATTTTAGGTATAGTTGAAGCGATATACTTATCATATAAAATATTAATTATTTTTGTTTCTAAAGTAAAGTTTGGGCTTGTTTCTTTAATCAACCAATAATCTTTTATACTTTTACATATTTCATTATATAAATTAGGATTTTTTTCTAGATATAATAGCAACAGCTCAAAAGAAAATTCTAAATAATCACTATCTTTGAAATCAGATATTAGACTTAATAAATCATTATTTATGTATACATTATTGTTATATTTTATTTGTAATGGTAATTCTTCACTGCTACAATTTTCAATTTTATTTTTAATAATCAATAATGATTTAGTGATATTCACATTATGGAAATATTCGACAAATTTCCAGTCACTATTATAAGGTTCTTCTTTCCAAACTTCATTTATCTCTTTTGTAATATAATCAAGTGTAGTTTTATTTAAAAATTGTTCATTAATCATATTTATAATATTTATAAATTTTTTAATAAAATTGGGATATAAATTTTTAAGTAATTGCGAAATCGTAATAGTTTTATCAATTATTAAATATTTATATATAAGATAATTAGCAAAATTTTGATCACATATTTTTAAGGCATCATCATTATAATAATCAATTAATTCAATATCTCTCAATTTTTTGAATATATTTACGTCATATATATTTAAATTATTAAAAATTTTAAGTACAATTTCATTTGATGTGCTTATTGGAGATAATATTGAAATATAAAATAATGTATCTATTTCATTTTGAGATAATTGTTTTTGTTCAAATATTGTTTCATAATAATTTTTAAATACATCATATACGCTATTTAAAGATTCAATTTTACCATCTCTAATAGATATAAAACTCATTATTGCTAATCTTGGATTACCGTTGCAAATTTTTAATATTTTTTGTTGCCAACTCTTATTTTTAACATTATAGTTATTTTCTAAAATATTAATAATCTCTTCGTCTTTCATTTTATTTAGTATAAATACTTTTGGCTCTATATATGAAATTAATTTTTTTGTAACATTATTTAATAAATAATCTCTAACGGTTGCTAAAATTTTAATATTTTTATTTTTATTAGTTATTATTAAATCAACAACAGATTGTAACCCATTTAGATTATTTATATCATCAATGAATACAATATATTTTTTTTTGTTTTCTAAAATGGTTTTGATATCAGTATAAAGTTCTAATCCGTTTATTCTTATACATAGCGAATTGTATCCATCTTTTTGTTCTAATTCTTTTAAAACTTCTAAAGCAATTTTTGTTTTGCCATTACCTGGCTTTCCAGATATTATTGTCATTTTTGAATCTTTAATGTTTTGATATATTAATTCTTTTTCTTCTCTATAAACAAAATCAATATTTAGTGGAGAATTAATTGATGATTTATCATATCTTTCTACAAATGTATCTATATCACTAATTTGATTTGTATCTAATACTATATTTAAATAATCATTTGCTATCGAATGGTAATTTTCATCTATATCGTGAGCTAACGAATCTATATCAATTAAAGTTATTTTTATATTTGGCACTAAACTGATTAAATTATTATATGCACCGGGTTTAATATTAGTATTTGTGTGAAAGCAAACTATTTCTTTTATTTGTTCTTTATCTAATCCAGTTTTTTTGCTATCGTAAGCTTCTTTAATATCTTTTGTTATTTTTTCAATAGATTGTTTTTCTACTGTTCCATACATTATTAATGTAAACATTCCATTTTCATCAATGGAATAGGAATCAGGAATACCTTTAGTTGTTTTATTTGTTCCTTCTTTACTCCCTATATCGTGCATATTTTTAAATTTATATTTTTTTATAATATATGCTGAACAAAATCTTTGATATTCACCAGGTCCTAAACTTAAAATTGCATTTTGTATTTCTATAAACTTTGACATTTTTACTACCCTCGTTTCTAATAAATATAAGTTAACTTTTTTTATTTAATTTTACCATTTTATGGCAAATAAATAAATATTTCCCAAAAATTTATTAGGAAATTTATTAGGAAATTTATTAGGAAATTTGCTAGGAAAAATTTCAAATGTATAGTATAATTAATTTAAGAAGATTGGAGGTGCTACAATGCTTGGTGTAATTGAAGATAGTAGAAATGAATTTAAAATTAAATTACCTGATGATTTAGAAGAAACAGTTATAGGTTTTCTTAATAGCAAAGATGGTGGTAACATTTATATTGGTGTTGATGACAATGGAAAAGTTATTGGGCTAAAAAATAATTTGGATTTATTGCAAAGAAAAATAAAAGATTTGATAATTTCTAATATTGAACCATCTGTATTAGGATTGTTTGATATTGAGGTTTTAGAAGAAGATAATAAAAAATACATTCATATTACAGTTGCTAGAGGAACGGAAAGACCATATCACATTAAAGGTATGGGTATGACACCTGATAGTTGTTTTATTAGAGTTGGTAGCTCAAACGAAAAAATGACCACAACTTTAATAAATAAAATGTTTAGATCAAGAACTAAAGAATCTTTAAAAAACATTGTATCTCCAATACAAGATTTAACTTTTAGACAATTAAAAATGTATTATATGGAAAAAGGATTTGATGTTGGAGAAAATTTTGAAAGACAATTAGAGTTTTATACTAACAATAATGAATTTAACTATATTGCTTATCTTTTAGCTGATAATAATAGAGTTTCTATAAAGGTTGCTAAATACGTTGGTGATGATGTTGATGAAATAGAAGAATATTATGAATTTGGAGATTGCTCTTTAATAACAGCTACTTACAGAGTATTAGAAAAATTCAAAACAGAAAATAAGGTATTTGCAAAAATTACTTATCCTGAACGTATTCAAAAATCGATGTATGATTATAATGCTGTTAGAGAAGCCATTATAAATGCTATTGTTCATAACGATTGGTCTAATGAATATCCACCAAAATTTGAATTTTTTAG
>CALVXD010000041.1 GCA_944368815.1 uncultured Bacilli bacterium | reverse complement strand
AAATCATGATTGATATTATCAAAATATCCTTTAATATCTGCATCAAGAATATAGTTTGTATATTTCTTTTCGATACAAATAATTCTATCAATTGTATCTGCACTTACTTTAACTCCTAAAAATGACAATATAAGTGAAGTAGCACTTGAACTCATAAAGATTGAAATAGATAAAATAAGTTGAATTAAATTATCTGTCATTACTTTATTTTTTCGAGCAAAGGGTAAAGATTCATTAAATGTTGTTACTTCACATTCTTTATTACTACATTTATATTCATATGCATTTACTACTAAGCATGTTTCTATATTTTGAATAGGTGTATCTTGTATTTTTCTTTTATATGTTGAATGCTTTTCAGTACTTATTTCTTTGCATTTTGGGCATTTACAACTTGATGTGTTAGATTTTATATATATTACATTTTTATTGTCCTCTTTCTTAATATCTTCAATGTGAAAATCTTCTCCATAATTTAATACTTTTTCTATCATAATATCAACTACTCCTCGTAGTATAAATTTTAGCATAAAAAAAGTAGATATTAAATCTTATCTACCTATTGTACTAAATACTTAAACTTGCGGAAGAACCCTTAATTGTTAATTATATAGAAAAAAGGCTAATCAAGAAAGATTAGCGCTTTTTATTTTTGATTAGTAAAAATTAATCCTTTATAATATTTCCACGCAAGGACACGAAAGACCATTTCATCAATTTGACTTTCACTAATGCTATTAGCTTCTAGAGCTTCTTTTATTTTAATAATACTATCTTCATAATCAGTAGTAATAATTAAATCATTACCTGCTTTTATTGCCTTGACAATGGCATCGCTAATGCTAGAAGTAGCCCCCATTGCCAAATCATCTGTAATAATTATGCCAGTAAATTTTAATTCATCCCGAAGAAGATCATGTACTTTCGAAGATAAAGAGGCAGGATTAGAAGAATCGATACTATTTACTATGTTATGACTAATTAATACAGCTTCAGCGCCAGCATTAATTCCAGATTCAAATGGAGGCAAATCGTTAGTTCTAATTTCTTCTAAGGTTCTATCATCAGTAGCGGGACCAGTGTGTGTGTCTTTATTATTACCGTAGCCCGGAAAATGTTTTAGGGTGTAAGAAACGCCCGTTTTTTTACTTGCTTCTATTACTGTCTTTGCATATTCACTAGTAATTTTAGTATCTTCTCCTATTGTTCTGTTATACATATATGAAGATGGGTCGGTTGCCACATCAATAACAGGTGCCAAATTGACATTTATACCAAGTTTTTTTAGTAAGGCACTTTTTTGTTTTGTATCTTCTTTTATTTCATCAAAACCACCCGCTGCGTACAATTCTCTAGGTGATTTAAATTTAGTATCTGATAAATTGGGATTACTGCTTATTCTTACTACTAGGCCTCCCTCTTCATCGACAGCGGTCAAAATAGGAATATTGCTAGCATCTTGCAGTGATTCTACCATATTTTGTACTTCACTTACCGTTTTGTTTCTAAAATCTTTTTCAAAGAATACATAACCCGCAAATTTGTATTTCCTAAGAGTGTCTATTTGATTATTGTCTGGGTACCGTACCAAAAGAATTTGTCCTATTTTTTCATCTAATGTTAACTCTTTCATCTTTTCATAGGCTAGACTATAGTATACACTAAAGATGCCATTATCTTGGTATTCTTGTGGAAGCGCATTATTTAGTTTGAAAGTGTTTGTACTATAACTAACTATTGTAATATCTTGTACATCCTTACTATCGTCTAATATACCTGTGTATTTTATTACTATATCTTCTCCATTTGTTACATTTAAATTATCATTATTAATTGTATATTTAACTTTTTGCGAATCTTCAATGGTAATTAATTCGGTATTAAGAGAGATAATAGTCCCCTTTAATTCTTTTATATCTAGGCTTTCTTTTCCTTCTCTAGATGCAAAGTAAATAGCAGTACCTAGAACTATAAATAATAGAAATAGACTGACTGCATAAACTAATACTTCTTTATTTAAAATTGTTTTCAAAATATCACTCCTCACATTTGTTATATTATATTCATACTAAGTAAATATTATTCTTTTTATAACATGCTATATATTTTATACTCATTATATTACTTATCTTTAATTGATGTCAAGCATATAATTTTTGAGGATTGTGTAACATGGTATCGGAAAATTGAAAAAAACACTTCAATATGTTATACTATAATCGCTAAAAAATAGTAAAGGAAGTGTTTTTTTCTATGAATATTTTATCACATATTTTGAACTTTGAAACAAAAAATTTGTTAATTAATCAATTAATTTTAAAAATTAAGAATTTTATTACTGATTTTATAGAATCTATTCTTATTAATTTTTCTCATAATAGATATATCTATAATTTTTTGAATTTTCAAAAATCTTTTAATCATATGATTGTTGAATTAATAATAAAATTTATTGAATTTTTGGATAATGAATATAAAAATTCAAATATAAGAAAAAAAGATTATTATATTAACAAATCAAATGTACAAAGAACTATTTATACAATTTATGGCGAAATTACATTTAATAGAACATTATATAAAAATAAAATTAATGGTTCTTATTATTTTTATATTGATAAATTATTAGGTATTGAAGCTTATAATTTATATGATCCGATCGTTAGAAGTATATCTATTAGTGATGCCGTTAACTCCAATCCAAACAATGCTAGTTATCATTCTTCTTTAGATTCGTTAAATATTTTAGATACTATCTCTAGAAATGGGATATCTCAAATTTCTAGGCAATCTATTTATAGATGGACTAGAAATATTAATATTAATGTTAATTATGAAACTATTAATAATGGTTCTACTTTATATGTTATGGCTGATGAAAAATGGATTCACAAACAAGATAAAAACAATAAAGGCAGTAAAAAATATATTGTGTCTAAATGTTTTGTTATTTTTACTGGTATTAAAATTACTAAAAAAAGAAGCAAACTATTAGGTAAACATATATTTATTACTACTACTTCTTCTCCTTATAAAGAACTAATGGATGAAATATGTAAAATTTATGATTTTGCTAAAATTACTACTATTAACTTATTAAGTGATGCCGGTACTTGGATACTTGCTGGTAAAGATGAACTAAAATTATATACTCATAATAATATTGTTGTTAATACTTGTGAATTCCATGTTAAACAAAAAATAAATAGAACAACAACTGATAAATTACTTAGAGAAAAATTATGTTCTTCTATATATGAACATGAAGACAAAAAAAATTTATAAAAATTATGGATGAAATTATTAAAAGTAAAGATAAACAATCAAGAAAAGAAAAAATAACAGAATATAAAAAATATATAATTAAACATTGGAAAGGTATTATTTCTATGAAACATAGTGATATTAAATCTTCTATGGAAGCTCACATATCACATTGTATTGCTTCTAAATTTGGTTCTAGACCTAAAGCTTATTCAGATAATTATTGTTATACTTATCTTAAATTACAAGAAGCTTATCTTAATAATATTAATATTTTAGATTACTGTTTAAAATTTTTTTCTTCTTCTGATGATTTTATATATAATGAAAAAGAAAATAATTTTTCTTTATTCGATAAATCATTTTCTAATCTTCCAGTTATTACATCTTCAAATCCTATTAGTTATATTTTAAATAACCTTGCTTATCCGAACACAACTATTTAGTTTTCCGATAAATTGTTGCACTATCGATTGAGTAATTACCCAACTTTTTTCTCTAATATTTTCGCTTTCATATGAGCATTCTTTATTTCACTGCTCTTCCAAGTGTCATCAAATGGTCTTGTATAAAACAAACTATTTTTATAATACATTATCATATCTTTATACCATTTTAAAATTTCTTTACTTGATATATTTTTGGTATAACCTAATTTATCTTCGCTCAAATATGTATCATGAGTTTCTACAAATTTAACCATCATATCTTTATTACTTCCATCATAATTTCCTAAAACATGCATATACTTTGCATATTCATCAATTATTTTTTTATCTTCTTCAAATATTACTTCTCCATATAAAAACATACCATATTTTTTTAACCTATATATTAAATCAGGCCAAAAATCATATCCTTCACTAGGAAGACCTATCGATTTTGCAGCATCAAATCTAAATCCCGTAATGCCGCAATCAATTAAATCATTCAAAAAATTTACTATCATATCTTCAACTTCTTTGTTATAAACATTTAATCCTGGCAAATCAATACAATGATGAATTACATCTTGTCTGTTTTGCCAATTACTAACTTTTATTTTTTCTTTCCAATATTCTGGATTATTCCTTAATTTTTCATTTACTTTAATGTGTGGTTTAAAATTGTCTTGTGGATCTGCTCCCATATGATTAATTACAGCATCTGCATACACTCTAAGTCCTATTTCATTACACTCTCTACATAAATTAATTAAATCTTCTTTAGTTCCAAATATATTTCCTATTCTAAAATCTATTGGTTGATAAGACATCCACCACTCTTTCATTCCATCCTCTTTTAATGGTTGAATAGGATTTATTTGAATTGCATCAAACCCCTGTTCACTAATAAGTTTATAATTTTTAGAAATATCTGTTAATTTCCAGTTGAAACAACTTATTATTCGCATACTACATCACTACTCCTATAATATAAATATAGCAAATTTTTAATGATGTTACAAGTAAAAGTTAATTACAAAAATAGATATTATACTTCAATAAGCTCATGGTTTAAACATTTAATAAATTTTATTAAATCATCATACTTAATAGATATCGTTGCAGTGTTTCTATTTGGATGAACTAATACTTTATTTTTAGTTAATTCTTTATCTAATACTACTATTACCTTATTTTCAGTATCATTAATAATACCTAATGGTGTTACCGAACCTGGAATTAATTTTAATATATTTTTTAAGTCATCATGAGAAGCAAAATGAAAACTTTGTACATGCAAAAATTTAGCTAATTCTTTTAAGTTAACTTGTTTATCTTCTGGTAATGTATATAAAAAATATCCTTTTTTCTTTCCTTTTAAGAATAAATTTTTACATGGTATACCTTCAATATATGGTACTTTTTGTTTAGCTTCTTCTACTGTATATACTGCATCCTGTTCTACTATTTCATAATTAATATTTAATTCTTTTAATTTATCTTCAATTATCATTATATCATTCCTCTGTTTGGTAATTACCTTTTTTTCCATATTGATTACCATTTCCATTATTATTTTTATTTCCATTAGTTATATTTTCATAACCTTCAATATATTTTGCTATTTCTCTTGTAGGCATATAGATTAAATCTTCAAACTTTAATTCAGGATTTCCTTCAAGTGCTTTATTTACAAATAATATTTTAGCCTCACTTACACCATAATCATTTGCCTTTTTAGCATCTTCTTCGGTTAATTCCATATCAATAATTAATGATCTTATTCCATTTTTATTTAAGCTTTGATTTAAATTATCATGTATTCTATCTTGTAGTTGTTCTCTTTTTTCCGTATTATCGCAATAAGTAGATACTAAAATAGCATTATCATCTATATTTTTATCGATATATCCTAAATTTGTAGCAATATTAACAATTTGATTAACTGCGTCACTTACATCTTTTCCATATAAGTTTAAGTTAGAAATAACTTCTTTAGCATCTTTATTTAATCCTTCTACTTTAACTACTCTATCCCATGAATTAGCACTTAGCATAATACTAGGATTAATATCTACTGACACATAACTAGTAGGAATATTAAAGTATATAAATCCTCCCATAAAGATTAATATAAAACTAGCAAATACTACATATAATCCAATATGTCTTTTCTTTTTCATTTTTTCATGCACCTTCTCTTTAACTCTTTCTTTATTACAAACATATTTATTTAAGGTAATATTTATTTTATTCATTTACATCACCTATTTTAATTTCTTCTTTTATCTTATTTATACCTCTATATAATATTGATTTTACAGTAGATTCTTTCATTTTTAATAAATTACTAATATCTTTAATTTTCATATTTTCTAAATAATACAATGTAATTATTTTTTGTGTAATTAAAGTTTGTTTCTTTATCACTTTCCATAAAGCTTCTAAATTATATTTATTTATTATTTCATCTTCTATATTAATAGATTTATCTTCTATGCTATCAATTAAATTAAAATTTTTATCAGTATTAATATTTAACATTACTTTAAATTTATTTTTTAATGAATAATATTTAAATAATTCTTTTTTAGCTAATTTAATTAAAAATGAATTATAGTCTTTAATATATAAAGAATCTTTTAATAATTGTCTATATAATTTAATATATATATCTTCTACTATTTCTTCAACATTACTTAAATTATCACACTTTGATATTACATAAGAAACTACTTTATGATAAGTTTTCTCATATATTTCATTAAATTCTTTTTCTTTCATATAAGGTACCTCACTTATATAGAGTAAATATAATATAAAAAAGTTTCAATTTTTTTATATTAATTACTTATATTATAGCAAAAAAATAATATTAAATATATTAATATTCATTTATTAAAAATATATTTAATATTATTATCTATAAAAATTCTTTTAATTTTTCTAATGCATCTTCTTGCATATCAACATATTCTTGAGCTATTTTATGTACTTTAGAATCCAGTTCTTTATTATTTAATATTTTTCTTCCTTCAATAATTCCCATATTAGTTCCTTGTAATAATAATTCAGCAATTTTAGATGAACTATTATCCATTAAAGTTTTCATTTCAACTCCATACCAAGTGAGAACTTTATTCATAGCATTGGTTTCATGTGGTTTTTTATCACTGCATTTAGGGTACAACTCACAAATTTGATTAGATATATCTTCATACTTTTTATACTGATTATTTAGAACTTGTTTTAAATTTTCATCTTCTACTTTATCTAATATAAAATGTATTGCATCCATTCCCATACAAGCACCTTTATTTAATTCATCTAATACATTCATTTCGTTTTCATCCATATTTTATACCTCCAATTATAATTTGGACTAAAAGTATAAAACTGTGTATAATTTATTATTATTTTTGATATTTACTTATATTTAAAAGTATTCCCATTGATACTAAAGTAATTAATAATGAAGAACCACCATAACTAAGAAATGGAAGTGTAACACCTGTTACTGGTATTAATCCTACTACCACCATTAAATTTAAAAGTGCTTGAAAAGAAAGTCCAAAAGTTATTCCAAAAGCTAAGAATTTCCCAAATTTATCTTCTGAGTTTATAGCTATTTTAAATCCCCTATATATAATAGTAATAAATAAAGATGCTACTATTAAAATTCCAACAAAACCAAATTCTTCACTAATAATTGAAAAAATAAAGTCTGTTTGAGGTTCTGGTAAATAAAAATGTTTTTGTATAGAATTACCAAATCCTAATCCAAGTAATCCTCCTGGTCCTATCGAATATAAAGATTGTATTATTTGAAATCCACTTCCTAAGGGATCAGTCCAAGGATTTATAAAAGATACTATTCTTTTTAATCTATATGGAGCCATTATAACTAAGGTGGCTACTCCAATTAATCCTAGTACTCCTATTTTTATAAAAAACCCCATTTTTACTCCACTTACAAAAAGCAATACAACTATAGTCATAACTATTACTACACCAGTTCCAAAGTCTGGTTGTAACATAATAAGTCCAAATACTAATAATAGTATTCCAAGTATTGGAAATACTCCTTTTTTTATATCTTTTAATAATTTTTCATTGTGTGCTAAATACTTTGAAGTAAATATTATTAAAGCTAGTTTTGTAAATTCACTTGGTTGTATTCCTAAAGGTCCTATTCCAAACCAACTTCTAGAACCATTTCTTATTGTTCCTATTCCCGGTATTAACACTAATATAAGAAGTAAAAAGCAAACACCAAAAATAATGTTTGCTTTGTTTAAATACTTTGTATAAGGTATATTTGCTACTATTATCATTATTACATATCCAACTATTAAAAATATTGCTTGTGATTTCAAAAATTTATATGGATCATTAAATTTATATTCTGCCCAAACATATGAAGAAGAATATATCATAAGAAGTCCAAATAAAGAAATTATAATTATGGCTATTAATAATAGATAGTCTACCTTTTTCATATATCCCCCTTTATAACCAAACTCCATATATAAGAGCTATTAAACATAAGATAAAACCTACTATCCAAAATAGTTTTACAATATCAGTTTCACTCCATCCAAGTCTTTCAAAATGATGATGAATTGGAGTCATTAAAAATACTTTTCTTTTAAATATTACTACTGAAGTTATCTGAATTATTACAGTTAGTGTTTCTATTACAAAAACTCCCCCAATAACGGCTAACGATAATTCGTGAGAAGTAAGAATTGCTATTGTCGCTAGCGTTGCTCCTAATGTTAAGCTTCCGGTATCTCCCATAAATACTTTAGCAGGATGACTATTATATACTAAAAATCCCATTATACATCCTACTAATATAAAACAGAAAATACCAATATCTTGATAACCAGCTATCCAGCTACTTCCCCAAGCCATTAAACCAAATGCTACAAATCCAATTGCAGATAATCCACCAGCTAAACCATCTAATCCATCAGTTAAATTAACAGCATTAGAAGCCCCAACTAATAGGAAAAGTATAAGAACTCCATAGAACCAGTTTAAATCCCATTCTAAATTTAGTAAAGTTATACGAAGTACTGAATCTCCACTTCCAAACTCCCTATATAATATATAAAATACTAATGCTACAATAAATTGTAATATTAGCTTTTGAAATTGGGTTAGTCCTTTATTCCGATTCTTTTTTAGACTGATGTAATCATCTAAAAACCCAATTCCACAATATGAGACAAAAACAAATAATATAATAAGTAAATTTACCGAATGTTCCATCTTATTTGTAATTAAAAGAGCAAATACAGTAATAAGTGTCGGTATTACAAATATAAGTCCTCCCATTGTAGGTGTTCCTGCTTTAGCTCTATGAGCATCTACATATACATTTATATTTTGCCCACATTTAATTTTTTTTAATAATGGTATCATTATAAGTCCAAAAATTACTGTTATAATAAACCCTATCATTAAAGCAAATAAAGATTTTGTAAGTGTTAACATAAGTTCACTTCCATTTCTACAAGTACATTATACCATATTTTAATACAACTACAAAAAATAATTTGTCATATTTTACATTGGTTTGTCAATTACCAAGCATAAGTCTTACTGTACTACCTTCAGCAATTTGACTATCAGCTTCAGGGGACATTGATTTTACTATATCTCCACTACCAGTATATTCAATTTGAAAGTTTTTTAGTTCTTTTTTAGCATTACTTACACTCATTCCCACAACATTAGGAAGACGATAATATTTTTGTTCATACCATTGGTATATTTTATCAAGTCCTCCTTCAGGTTTTTCAATATCAAGAGCAGTTATTGCATCTGTTAGTATTGCTTTTGCTATTGGGGCTGCTACTGTACCACCAAATTGTGTTATTCCTTTCGGGTTATCTATTGCTACATACACTATTACTTTAGGATCATTAGCAGGTAAAAATCCAATAAATGATACAATATAATTACCAACCATATAGGCACCATTATCTACTTTTTGAGCTGTTCCAGTTTTTCCTCCTACTCGGTATCCTTCTATATAAGCATTTCTTCCAGTACCTAATGCAACAACACTTTCAAGTGCCATTCTAACAGTTTGGCTAGTATTCTCACTAATAACTTTTCTTACTTCTGTTTTTTCGGTTAATTTTATTATCTCTCCTGTTTCTGGTTCAGTTATACTTTTTACTATGTAAGGCTTATATAAAGTACCACCATTAATTGCCGCACTAACTGCTGTTATTTGTTGTAACGTTGTCTATTAAATGAAACTTTCTACCTAAATTATCAGAGAATGTATTAACACTTTCTCCTGTTT
>CALVXD010000040.1 GCA_944368815.1 uncultured Bacilli bacterium | reverse complement strand
AAAAATCTCTCTAAACCCTTATATTTTAAGGACTTGAGAAATTTTGCTTTCTTACAACTGTCAAAGTCAGGATTATATCATTTAGTATATTCAAAGTCAATTAAAAATTAAAAAATATCGGTGTTACCCGATACTTATTTACTACTAAATGTTGAAGTCATCTTGTCCCCAGAAATAGCCTCAAAAGTTACATTTCCCGTAAAACTTCCAAAATCACTATCATTTTGATTAGAACCATTATCACTAATCCAAATTGCTATATAAAATTCTCCTGTAGTATTTGCTCCTACCCCATAACTTGTCTTCCAATTAGACGTATCCATAGTCTTTATATCACCAAGTAAAGTTGGATTATCACTATATATTAATTCAGCCCATTTTAAATTACTATATCCAGAATTTTTTGATGCGATTAATTCTAAACTTGATTTAAATGTTGTACTGTAATCAGAGTCATTATTAACGCTAACTTTATAAATTTGACATACATTATTACCATTCAAATCTATACATTGTTTGCCATTTTCTCCTTTTAATGCATTAAGTATTTCGTTATCTTTTACTGGTACTAACCCTTCTTTTTCTTCACTCGTTATTTTCTCTACTTTTAAGTTAAAATTAACAACCGCTGATTCTATTTCTTGAACCATTTTACTCCTAGCAGACGCTGTAAAAAATGCAACACTAATACTCAAAGAAGTAATAACAAAAGAAATACATAAAATTACAAAATATAATTTATTTAATTTATTACTTTTTCTATTATTATTACGATGATTTGGTTTTAAATTTGCGTTATCCACTTTTGTATTATAAGCACTATAAACGTCTTCATCAGTTTCATAAGAACTAAAATCATGTTCATCTTTATAATCCATTATATCCTCTCCTCTATTATATAGAATAGCAAAAAAACTATTAAAAAGCAATATTAAAAAGAAAAAAACACAAATTGTGTTTTTAAACAGTAAATGTTGATGTTACACCTTTGCCGTCAGCAGCATTAAATGTTACTGTTCCTGTAAAATTACCTGTATCATTTTGTGCAGCTCCTTGTTCTTCAATCCAAATAACTACATAATATTCTTTATTTCCTCCACCAGTTACTGTAACATTTGTATCTAAATTATTATCACCTTTAGCACCTTGTGCAACAGGATCAGTTCCCCAACCTGTTACAGTTGCCCATTTTAAATTAGTAACACTACCTTTTTCTAATACTAAAGTTCCGTTTAATTTTGCATCTCCAGTTCCACTATTGTTTACAGTAATTTTGTAAACTTGACATACTGTATTTCCATTAGCATCAACGCAACTATCTTCACCAGTACCTGCACTATCTACACCTTTCATTGCTGAAGATAAAGCAGTTTCTAATTGTGGAACTAATCCTTTATTACCATGACTTACTTTTTGAACAGTTAATCCTAAACTTACTGTTGCAGCATTACCTTGGATTGTACTAGTATCATTTGCTGTTGCTGTAAAATATGCAAATGTTGCTCCAATTATTGCTACTATAAGTGTTGCTACACCTATTACTCCATAAAATATTCCTTTTCCATTATTTTCCATATTATCATCCTCCTATTTTTTAAGAAACAAACGTTGAAGTTACACCTTCGCCGCCACCAGCATTATTAAATGATACTGTTCCTGTAAATTCACCTGTATCGCCTTGTGCTTCTCCAGTTTCATCTATCCAAACAATTACATAGTAATCTTGAGTACCACTTCCGCTTAATGTCAAAGATTCAACAATTACATTATCTAATTTAGCACTTCCATCAAGTGCAGGAGCACTTTCAAGTGTTTCTCCATCTACTAAAGCCCATTTCAAATTAGCAACAGAACCTTTGCTCAAATCTAATGTACCTTTTAATTTAGCGTCTCCACTTCCACTATTAGTTACAGTAATTTTGTAAACTTGACATACTGTATTATCATTACCATCAATACACATATCATTACCAGAATTAGCAGTATTATCTTTACCTTTCATTGCAGAAGAAAGTGTTGCTTCCTTTTGTGGAACCAATCCTTTATTACCATTACTAATTTTAGTAACAGATAATCCTAAGTCTACTGTTGCAGCACTACCTTGGATTGTACTAGTGTCATTTGCTGTTGCTGTAAAGTATGCAAATGTTGCTCCAATTATAGCTACTATAAGTGTTGCTACACCTATTACTCCATAAAATATTCCCTTTCCATTATTTTCCATTTTTATCTATCCTCCTTACAATAATAATATTAGCAAATTTTATTGCTTAATGCAATATTTTTTTTTACATTTTTAAATTTTATTTTATCATTCAGTAAATGTACCAGTTACACCACTACCATCAGCTGACGTAAATGAAACAACTCCAGTGAAACTTCCTACATCAGAATCATTCTGTTCATTTTCAGTTTCATCAATCCAAATCATTATGTAATAAGACTTTGTACCAGGATTAGCTTCAATTGTATCATTTTTAGCTACTTCAGTATCTTCAATACCCTTAAATTGACCAGGATCAATAACTGGCGTACTTGCATCAGTCATTATTTGCCATTTTAAATTAGTTAATACTGATTCATCTACTTCAGTTAAAGTCAACGTTCCATTTACAGCAGTTGCTGCAGTACCTTCGTTAGTTACTTTTAACTCGTATACTTGACATACTGTGTTTCCATTTTTATCAACACACATTTGATTTTCAGTTGCAGAATCTCCAGCTATTGCTTTTTCAAGTAAAGTTTCATCTAACGGAATTAAATCTCCACTAGCATCTACACTAACTTTTCTTACTTCAAGGCTTAAACCAACTTTAGCAGCATTACCTTTAACAGTATTTTCATCACTTGCTTGTAATGAAAAATATGCAAAAGTAGCCCCCACTATTGCTACAATCAATGTTAACATAGCAATAATCATATAAAATGTCCCTTGACCTTTTCTTTCATTTTTTTCTAACTCTTCCATTTCTCTATCCTCCTTTATGATATAAATATATCAAAGTATATAAAAAAAAGCAATAGTTTAATATTACTTTTTTCAATTACTATTCACTAATTGTGTCGAATTGTGAATTGTATAAATTAGCATAAAATCCATTTTTCTTTAACAATTCTTCATGAGTTCCTTGTTCAACAATATCTCCATTATCCATAACTAAGATTAAATCAGCATTTTTAATTGTAGATAATCTATGAGCTATTATAAAACTTGTTCTTCCCTCTAGTAATTTATCCATTGCCTGTTGAATTAACACTTCAGTTCTAGTATCAACAGAACTAGTTGCTTCATCCAATATCAATATTTTAGGATTTGCAAGTATTGCTCTTGCAATAGTAAGTAATTGTTTCTGACCACCACTTACATTTGATGTTTCTTCATTGAGTATCATATTATATCCTTCAGGAAGAGTTTGAATAAAATGATGTACATGCGCTGTTTTAGCAGCTTCAATAACTTCGTCATCAGTAGCATCTAATTTACCATATCTTAAATTATCCATAACACTACCACTAAACAACCATGTATCTTGAAGAACCATCCCAAAGATTCCTCTTAAATCTTCTCTATTAAAATTATTAATATTATGGCTATCAATCAAAATTTCGCCATCATTTACTTTATAAAATCTCATAAGCAATTTTACAATAGTTGTTTTTCCAGCTCCAGTAGGGCCTACTATTGCTACTTTTTGTCCTTTTCCTACTTTAGCATTAAAATCTTTTATAATTATTTTCTCTGGATTATACCCAAACTTAACATTTTTAAATTCAACTATTCCTTCTACTTTATCTAACTTAACCGCATCTTTTATTTTAATACTTTCTTCTTCTTCATCTAAAAATTCAAAAATTCTTTCTGCAGATGCTAACATTGATTGTAACATATTAGATACTTGTGCAAAGTTAAGAATTGGTCTTGTAAAGTTTTTCGTGTATGAAATAAAAGACTGTATATTACCAACTGTAATTTTGCCAAGTATTGTAAAATAGGATCCTATTATCGCTATTAAAACGTACCCAATATTTCCAACAACATTCATAATAGGATGCATTAATCCAGATAAAAATTGGCTTTTCATTGCAGATTCTCTTAATTTTTCATTTTCTTTTTCAAAATTATTAATCATTTTCTTTTCTGCATTAAATACTTTAATAACTGTATGTCCTGAGTACATTTCTTCTATTTCACCATTAACATTTGCTAAATATTCTTGTTGTTTACTAAAATATTTTTGGCTATTTTTCATAATAAATCCTATTAACGCAATAGAAATTGGTAAAATTAATATTGCTATTAGCGTCATAGTTACATTTATTGTTAACATCAGTACAAGTATTCCAATAACTGTTACTATTGATGTTACAACTTCTGTGGCACTTTGATTTAAATTTTGCGACAAATTATCTACATCATTAGTTACTATTGATAATATTTCTCCATGAGTTTTAGTATCAAAATATGAAACTGGTAATATATTAATTTTTTCAGATATTTGTTTTCTTAAATAATATGTATATTTTTGACTTACTTGTGTCATAACTAATCCTTCTACATAAGAAAATATTAAACTTACTATATATATTATTAATAAGAACATTAATATTGAACCTATTTTAGCAAAATCAATACCAGCTCCGCCAGACATCTTACTAATAATTCCATTAAATAATTCAGTAGTAGCATTTCCAAGTATTTTAGGTCCCACTATCGAAAAGACAGTACTTGCAATTGCACAAATAAAGGCAATAATTAAACCTATTTTATACTTAGACATACTTTTAAGTAATTTTTTTAAACTACCTTTAAAATCTTTTGCTTTTTCAGTTGTATTAATTCCTCTTGGTCCACTTCCAGGCCCATGCATTTTCTTTGTATTATCTTTAGCCATTTGCAAGTTCCTCCTCCCCCAACTGTGATAAAGCAATTTCCTTGTATACATCACAATTTTTCATTAATTCTTTATGTGTTCCTATTCCAACAATATTTCCATTATCTAGAACTATTATTTGATCTGCTTTCATTACAGTACTTATTCTTTGCGCTACTATTAATATAGTACTATCTTTAGTATTTTTATTTAATTCTTTTCTTAATTTTGCATCAGTCTTATAATCTAATGCAGAGAAACTGTCATCAAATATATATATTTCTGGATTAAGTGCAATGGCTCTAGCAATAGATAATCTTTGTCTCTGACCACCACTTACATTTGTTCCACCTTGAGATATTGAACTTTCAAATTTATCTTCTTTTTCATTAATAAATTCTAATGACTGACTAATCTTAGCTGCTTTTTCTAATTCTTCTTCAGTCATTCTATTTTTTCCAAAAGCAATATTTGACTTAATAGTACCAGTAAATAATATTCCTTTTTGTGGTACAAAACCAATTTTATGCCTTAACTCTTTTAAATCTGCATCTTTAATATTTACACCATCAATTAATATCTTACCACCAGTAACATCATACAATCTTGGTATTAAATTTACTAATGTTGATTTACCACTTCCAGTTGACCCAATAAATGCTGTTGTTGTACCTTTAGTAGCTTTAAAACTAATATTTTGAAGCACATCTTCTTCAGCATCTGGATATCTAAAATAGACATCTTTAAATTCAATTGTACCTGTTTCATTTTTAGGAAAACTTATTGTTTTCTCTTTATTTTTAATAGATACATCTTTATTTAATACTTCACCAACTCTTTTTAAAGATACAAATGAACGAGGTATCATTATTGATATTATTGAAATCATTAAAAATGACATGATAATTTCAATCGTATAAGTTATAAATGCTATTAAACTACCTACTTGCATAGTTCCCATATCAACTTTTGAAGAACCTACCCATATTATTAAGACACTAACACCATTCATAATGAACATCATAGTAGGCATCATTAAACTCATAATTCTATTTACAAACAAATTTGTTTTTGTTAAATCCATGTTTGCTTTATCAAATCTTTTTTCTTCATATTTTTCATTACCAAATGCACGAATAACAGGTGTACCAGTTATTATCTCTCTTGCTACTAAATTTATTTTATCAAGTAGTTTTTGTACTAAATTAAATTTAGGAAGTGCTAAAGTAAACATTACTACAACTAAAGTAAATATCATAGCTATAGCTAACCCAATAACCCATGCCATTGAACTACCAGATACTTTCATAAATGCACCTATTCCCATAATGGGAGCATAAATTACCATTCTAAGACACATTACAGTTAACATTTGAATTTGTTGTATATCATTTGTTGTTCTAGTAATTAACGAAGCGGTTGAAAAGTCCTCAAATTCCTTAGTAGAAAAACTCATTACTTTATTAGTTACTTTGCTTCTTAAATCTCTACTAAAATTAGTTGCAATTCTAGTAGAAAGATATGTACTAGATATAGTTAATATCATTGCTAATAATGAAAAGCCCAACATTATTAAACCTGTTTTTATTATATAATTAATTTGATATGATTCTAAATCAATACCAACTGCAATATATTCATTTTTTACATAATTAATTGCATATTGTTCTAATATACTTGGTTCTAATTCAGAAATTTTTTCTTTAGATATAGATATAATCATTTGTACCTCTTCTGCTGTTAAACTTTTTATATCTAAGTCCGTTATATTAGAATCATTGCCAAATAAAGATTTTAAACTATCATTATCACTTTCTAATAATTGTACCATTATAATAGGATAATTTAATATTGTATTTAATTTATCTTTTGTATCATTATCTATATCTTTTAATACATACATGCTTTCATTAGATAAAACACTGTATTTATCAATATATTTACTATCATTTTTATTTATTTTTGTATAATTTTCATTAATAATATTTTTTTCATCATTATCTAAAAACATCATTAATTTATTATATTCACTTTCACGAATAACTTCTAATACATTATCTTCTATACCACTTTGTTGTATTCCAATATCCACTATTTTAGATGTATAATTTGGAAGTTCTAGATTACAATTTGCTTGAAGAAACAAAAGAAGTATTACTAATAAAATTTGCCATGTATATTTTTTTAAAGTTTTAAATATATGCTTCATAAAATTACTTTCCTCCTATTCCGTTCTTAGTGCAATAACGGGATCTTTTTTGCTAGCCATAGTAGCAGGTATAAATCCACCAATTAAAGTTAAAATTAAACTAATAACAACTAATATAAGAGCATGTACCGGATTTAATCTCGCTATGTTTGCTAAATCGGTTATATTTTCTAAAATAATATTAGTAGGTATTAATAATATATAAGTTATTATTATTCCAATTAATCCTGAGCATAAACCAATTATGAAAGTTTCAGCATTAAACACACGAGTTATATCTTTACGTCTAGCTCCTAAAGCCCTTAATATTCCAATTTCTTTAGTTCTTTCTAATACAGATATATATGTTATTATTCCAATCATAATTGAAGATACTACCAATGATATTGCTGAAAAAGCAATTAATACAATTGTTACAGCATTCATAATATCACTAGATAAAGATGATATAGTGCTTGCTAAATCAGTATAAACCACTTTATTTTCTTCTTCCTGTTTATCATTATAGTCATCCAAATATTTAATTATTTTTTCTTTTGTATCAAAATCTTTAGGATAAATATTTATCATCATTGGATAAGTATCTGCCCCTAAATAAGATAAAGTATTATCTTTATTTTCTACACCAGTTTCATCATTAGTAAATTTTTCACCTGTTAATACATTATAATCTACTTCTTTTTGTTTTTTTACAATTTCTGATTCATTATTTTTTTTTATTACATAATCAAGTAAATCATTTGTATATAATACTCCTGACGTAGATGTAGTTAATTTATTTGTATCTTTTCCCCTAATAATACCAGTTATTTTTAATGTAACAGAGTTATCACTATTATACATAGAAGCATAATCTTGATTAAAAGTATAATA
The DNA here is from genome assembly GCA_944368815.1 of uncultured Bacilli bacterium. Taxonomy (GTDB): domain Bacteria; phylum Bacillota_I; class Bacilli_A; order RF39; family UBA660; genus CALVVX01. The sequence continues at coordinate 2,069 of CALVXD010000040.1, read as the reverse complement.
ATTACCTAAACTTTTATAATAATCATTATTTAATATTAATTTAACTTCTTTATTAATTAAATCTTCAAAAGATATATTTTCTTTAGTAGTATCATATCCAAGTGACTCTAATAGTTTAGAATCAAGCCTATTTTTAGAATCAACTAACAATACTATCTCGTTATAATTACTAGGCATACTACCACAAATAACATCATAATTAGAGTCTGTTATACTGATACCATCAGAATCAATATTAACTGGAATTGCTGAAAAATTTGTAGTATCAATAATATTATAATTATCATTACTATAATTTAAAATATTTAAGGCAGTTGCCCTATAATAGGATATTCCTGAAACTAATTTGGGATTAATATTATTAATATAATCAATATATTCATCAGTAAATATATTTTTGTGAGTAATAGTCTCAGTTATTGGCTCAAGCGGATAAACAACTTGTTTGTCGGTAAAACTTTCAAGGTCATCGTTTTCACCAGTCATAGTTAGCATAGTATCTTCATCCATCTCCATACTAGTTTTAGATATCATTATAGGTAATGATGACAAAGTTTCTTTTTCAAAAATATCTATTTGAATATCAAATCCATTAGATAACGATAAAATTAATGCTATACCAATTATTCCAATTGAAGAAGCAAAAGCAGTAAGTAATGTTCTTCCTTTTTTAGTAGTTATATTATTAAAAGATAAATTTAAGGCAGTTAAAAAACTCATTGAAGTCTTTTTTATATTAAATTTGTCATTTTTTTCTTTTTCATTAGTAATGGGATTATTATCACTAAGTAAATTACCATCTTTAAATTCAACAATTCTAGTAGAATACTCCTTAGCAAGTTCTGCATTATGTGTAACCATTATAACTAATTTATCCTTAGAAAGTTCTTTAATCAAATCCATTATTTGTTTACTAGTCTTAGAATCTAATGCCCCAGTTGGTTCATCTGCTAATATAATGTCTGGATCATTTACAATAGCTCTTGCAATTGCCACTCTTTGCATTTGTCCACCCGATAATTGATTAGGTTTTTTATTAGCATGTTCTTTAAGTCCAACCTTCTCTAAAGCATCTAATGCTTTTTTTCTTCTTTCCTTATGAGATACACCACTTAAAGTCATTGACAATTCAACATTTGCTAGTATTGAAATATGACTTATTAAATTATAACTTTGAAAAACAAAACCTATACAATTATTTCGATAAGCATCCCAATCTTTATCTTTAAATTTTTTAGTAGACTTGCCATTGATTATCAAATCGCCTTTATCGTATCTATCTAATCCTCCGATTATATTTAAAAGAGTAGTTTTTCCGCTCCCTGAAGGCCCTAAAATTGATACAAATTCATTTTTACGGAATTCCAAATCAACATCTTTCAAAACTTGTTGAAAAAAATCTCCTGTTTTATAACTCTTACATATTTTTTTTAATTTTAACATGCATATACACTCTCCTATATATATTATTATATTTTTTCTAAATTATTTTTTATTTTAAGTAAAAGATTATATACATTAGAAATATCTTCATCACTCATACCATTAAAAATATTATTACTCATATTTCTTTTCAAATTCAACAATTGATAATATTTTTCCTTACCTAACTTTGTTAAATACAATCTAACAATTCTCTTATCATTATCATCACTTACTCTATTAATGTAACCAATATTTTCAAGTCTATTTATCATTGTAGTAATTGTAGCAGGTTTCTTTAAAGAAATATTAGATAATTCGCTTTGAGTGATTCCCTCGTTTTCGAATATATTTTCCAACAATATAGGTTGACCAGGATATAAATCAATATCCAACAATTCTTTATAATTAATTTTATAATTTAGTTGTAATATTTCTTTAAATATATCATATATATAATCATAATTTTTCATCATACACCTCATTAGACGTCTAACATTATATATCTAATAAATATATGATGTCAATACCTTCCCATAATTTCCCATAAAAAAAAATATATACCAAAGTATATATAACAAAAAATAAAAAAAATATTAGCAACGACCTATTTTCGCGAAACACTATCTTCGGCGCTGAAGTGCTTA
>CALVXD010000039.1 GCA_944368815.1 uncultured Bacilli bacterium | reverse complement strand
AAATGTGTAGTGTTTGATACAAATAGGTGCAAAATATTTATAGATAACTATTATATTTACCAAATAGATATTGTTAAATGTTTAGATATAGTATATAATGAAGATGAAATAACAAATGTATTACCTGGAATAAGATGGGGAGCATTATTATATGCAGATAATCTAGATGATATAGAAACAATACTTGGAAATGATTTATTAGATAAAAAGGAGAAAGAAGAATTTATGAAAACAGTAAAAGGAATAGTTTATGAAGGAAAAGCACCATTTATGACTTGGGATATTGAAAAAGATATTGAAAACCAAATAGCATCAACCAAAGCCGAATTTATAGAAGAATATGGTGAAGAAATAAAAGCAGAATACCTTGATAAAAACAAAGATAATTTTAAAGCAGAATACCTTGATAAAAACAAAGATAATTTTAAAGCAGAATATTTTGATAAAAACAAAGATAACTTTAAAGCAGAATATCTTGATAAAAATAAGGATAAAATAAAAGAAGAATATCTTAATCAACTTACTTTAGAAACTATTGAACAAAGAGATATTGCTTTCATAAAAAATATGCTAAAAGAAAAGTATCCTCTAAAAGATATAGCCAAAATTACTAATAAATCAATTGAAGAAATAAAAAAGATTAGCGAAAGCTAATTTTTTTCATCATCATCTATAAATAGTAAGTATACTTTAATTCCTAAAGCAGTGGCTATAGAATTAATAACAGCTAAAGAAAAATTATTACGATAATTTCCTTCAATAGATATTACAGTAGAGTAACTATAAGGAATAAGATCTGCTAATTGTTCTTGAGTAAGCCCCTTTTCTTTTCTATATTTTTTAATATTTTTACTTACTACTTTATAAATGTACTCTTCATTTTTTCTGTCAACTCTCATTTACACCACCTATTTATATTATCGTATAATTTATAAAAATAATACTACCACACATTGTAATAATAATGGTATAATAATATTCATGAGGTGCGTTATGGAGAAAGAAGAATTAGATAGATATATATTATCATTTCTTATATCCTTATTTATATTAGGAGTAATTATTCTTATTATATGTATAATAGTAATGATTATTAATTTATTTAAATAAAATATAATAGTGATAATATGATGAATTTAAAAAGAAGAAAGAAGAAAAAAATAATAAATAAAATATTTATATTATTCATTTTAATTATAATAGTATCTTTTTTTGTAATTAAAATATTTGATGATAGGGTAAAACCTATTCTTCTTTCTTATGCTGAAGCAGAAACTAGAAAACTAACTACATTAGTTATTAATAAGGCTGTAACTAAACAAATTGCACTGAATATGGATCCTGATAATTTATATGAAATAGAAACCAATGATAATAATGAAATAAATATAGTTAGTTATAATTCTACAACTGTTACTAAAATACTTAATTCAATAACAAATTTAGTTCAATTAAATTTAAAATCAATTGAAGAAGGTAATATTGATTTATTAGAACTTCCTGATACTTATGATTCTGATAAATTAAAAGAAGGAATAATATATGAAATACCTTTTGGAGCAATTACAAATATATCTTTTTTATCTAACTTAGGCCCTAAAATACCTGTCAAATTACACTTAATCGGAGACGTAACAAGTGGTATTAGAAGTAATTTAACGGAATATGGTATTAACAATGCTCTTTTAGAAATTGGAGTAAATATTGAAGTTACTTGTAGAATAAACATGCCCTTTATATCCAAACAAATAAAGGTAGATAATACTGTTCCTATTGTTATTAAGTTAATACAAGGAAAAGTCCCAGAATATTATTTTAATGGATTTAGTTCTAATATAAGTAATTAATTTTTATTTTATTATTGCTAACTATTACAATTTATGGTATATTAGTAATGTAAACAGTAGAGTAAACAACTCACTTAATTTACAAATGGAAGGAGAAGAAATTATGAATAAATATTTAACCAAATTAACTGTTTGTAAATTAGGGGGGGGGGTATAAATTTACTTATCTGTTAACAAAAAATAATATAAATAAATATAACTATAGTAAAGTTCTAGGAAACTAGAATTATTTGCTATAGTTTTTTTTACGTTTAAGAAGGAGTTAAGGAAGTATGAAGAAGAAAGAAATAATAATATTAGCAATATTAGTAGTAAGTTTAATAACAGTAAGTTTATATCAAACATTAGCAACAGATATAACAATGAATAAAACAAATGGAACAAATGCCGATTTATCATTTACGTTTGACATAACAGATCAAACAGGAAGAGTAGTAAATGTTAAGGCTGGTGCTACAAAAATATTAGATGTGTTTGTAACGAATCCAAATGATGGAACTATTAAGTATGGAATAGCATATACTCCATCAACAGTAAAAACAGATGATATAACAATAGCTCAGTTAAATACATCAAAAGATAGTATAAGTGGTTTAATAAATAAAAACGAAAGAAAACAAATAACATTAGTAATAATAAATAATAGTACTAATGATATAACACTATCTTTAGTAACAGTAACAGGATATGAACATGGAGGAGACTTAATAGTACCCTCTAATCATACCCTTATAACAGAAACTAGTGAAAGCTATAGTGTTAGTTTATTTGTTACAAATGGTACAATAACTGTGGGAAATACACTAATTAATATCCTTCCAAATAATAGTTTTGAAGGAATCGGATGGAGTGGATGCAGTTATAATACTACATATAAAAAATATGGAAATTATTCTTGCGCTTTAACTGGTACAACATCAACTCCAGAAATACTGACAACAAATTCTCAAAATATATATTTAAATAACACACATATATATTATTCAAGAGTAGAAGGATATCAAACAAGTAAAACAGGAAATCAAGGCTGGCAAACATATTGGCCAATAGCGGAGCCTTCATTTGGATCAGTTCCATTTGGAGAAATTAATAAATGGAATATATATAGTTTGATTGCTAACAGAACGTCTTTTAGTAGTGGAAATCAACAATTAAGATTTGATTATGATAATAACTATAATGCAGGAACTGTATATTATGATGGAGGAATGTTAATAGATTTAACAGAAAGTTATGGAAATGGAAATGAACCAAGTAAAGAATGGTTAGATACTAATATACAATATTTTGAGAAAACATCATCACAATTAACAGAAGAAACAATAAAAGGAGGAGAAGTATCATTTGAAATAACTCCTGATTCAGGATATGTTATAGATACAATAAATTGTGATGGTGGTAATTATAATGAAGATACTAATACTTTAACATTAAATAATGTAACATCAAATAAGAGTTGCTTTATTAGTTTTAAGAGAAATGTTGTTTATGCTTCCGAATATATAGAATCACTATTAGTAAGTAATCCTGAAACAATGAATAATGATGATCCAGATGGTAATGTAAGATATATGGGAGCAAATCCTAATAACTATGTATCGTTTAATAATGAATTATGGAGAATAATTGGAGTATTTGATGTAGCATCCACTGATGGAGGACCAACTGAGAAAAGACTTAAAATAATAAGAGATGAGCCAATAAGTAATATACAATGGGATAGTGGTAATGTAAACGATTGGACAACAGCGTCATTACAGGAATATTTAAATGGAGAATATTATAATAGTTTAACAAATAAATATCAAGAATTAATAGGAGATACTTATTGGAATTTAGGAGGAACTGCTGATTATACAAGCGCATTCACTGGATTTGTTAGTAGTTTTTATCATTATGAACGTGGAACAACAACACCTAGTGGTATTCCATCAGGTTGGGTAGGTAAAATAGGTTTAATGTATCCATCAGATTATGGATATGCAACAAGTGGTGGAAGTACAACCAATAGGAAATCTTGTCTAGTAACAGGAATGACTAATTGGAATAGTACAAATTATAGTGATTGTAAAAACAATGATTATTTATATAATTCTAGTTTTTATCAGTGGACAATTACCCCACTCTGTGATGATTCAAATCACGCTTTTGTGGTAATTAATTCAGGTTATGTCAGTGACTATCTTGTTAAGCGTTCTCAAACATCTCGACCTGTTCTTTATCTAAAACCGGACACAACAATAACTGGAGGAGAAGGAACTTCAGAAAATCCTTTCACTTTTGGATAAAACTTAACAAAATCTGTGTTAATAGCTTAATCTAATAATGTAAATAGAGTGTAGAACATATTTAAAATATATGTTCTTTTTGGTATAATTAAGATAAGTAGGTGTATTATGAGAAATATATATGATTTAACATTAAAAGAATTAGAAGACTATTTTATTAGTATTGGTGACAAAAAATTTAGGGCGATACAAGTATATGATTTTTTGTATAAAAAAAGAGTTAAAAGTATTGATGAAATGACTAATATTGGAAATAATATAAAAGAAAGATTAAAGAATGATTTTGATATGTTTAAAATTAAACTTGTATTAAAACAAAGTGATAAAGATGTATCTAAATATTTATTTGAATTATCTGATGGAGGACGAATAGAATCAGTATTAATGTATCACGATTATGGTATTAGTATTTGTGTGTCTTCGCAAATTGGATGTAATATGGGATGTGCCTTTTGTGAAAGTGGAAGACTTAAAAAAATAAGAAACTTAGAAGCTTATGAAATAGTAGAACAAATACTTTTAATTGAAGAAGATATTGGTAAGAGAATATCACATGTAGTAATAATGGGAATTGGAGAACCCTTTGATAATTATGATAATGTTATGAGATTTATTAAAATAATTAATGAAGGTAAAGGAATAGATATAGGTTCAAGACATATAACAGTATCTACTTGTGGACTAATTCCTGGAATAGAAAAGTTTATGAATGAAGAAGGACAAGTTAATCTTGCTATTAGTTTACATGCTCCGAATAATGAAATAAGAGATAAAATAATGAAAATAAATAAAGTATATAAAATAGAAAAATTAATAAAAGTTATTAAAGAATACATAAAAAAGACAAATAGAAGAGTAACTTTTGAATATATTTTATTAGAAAATGTAAATGATAGTAATGAGTGTGCTTATAAACTTTCTAGATTACTTAAGGGAATAAATTGTTATGTTAATTTGATACCTTACAATGAAACTGAAAATATTGGCTTTAAAAGAACAAAAAATGCGCAAATTATGAAATTTTATGATATACTTAAGAAAAGTAGTATCAACGTAACTGTAAGAAGAGAATTTGGTGGTAAAGTAGATGCTGCTTGTGGACAACTAAGAGCAAACAATATGAATTAATAAAGGTGGAGTAGATATGCAAACATTTTATTTAACTGATCCTGGTAAAGTAAGGACACATAATGAAGATAATGTAATAATATTAAATAATAACAACAATGAATTCTTATTAGCAGTAGCAGATGGTATGGGAGGACATAAAGCTGGAGAAGTAGCGTCCGCAATTGCCATAGATCATTTACATGATGAATTTGATAAATTAGAAACTTTTGGTACAAAAGAAAATGCTATAGATTGGCTTAGAAACATTGTTGTAGAAATAAATAACAAAATATTTGATTATACAAGTAAAAATCCTGATAGTAAAGGTATGGGTACTACTTTAGTAGTAGCTATTAAAACTAATGATTATATATTATATGGAAATATTGGAGATAGTTCTGGTTATGTAATGAAAAATGAAAAATTACATAAAGTTACTAAAGATCATACATTAGTAAATCTTTTAGTATCAACTGGAGAATTAACTGAAGAAGAAGCTAAGTATCATCCTAGAAAGAATGTACTTATGAGAGCACTTGGAGCAAATGATCCAATCGAAATAGATATATTTGATGTAGATACTAGTGTTAAAGGTTTATTCTTATGTAGTGATGGACTTACAAATATGTTAACAGATGAACAAATAGAAAAAATATTAAATAGTAATTTATCAATTGAAGAAGCAGTAGTTAAATTAATCAGAAAGAGTAATTCAAGAGGGGGCACAGATAATATTTCAATTGCTTATTTAAAAAAAGAAAGTGGTGATTTATAATGTTATCAAAGGGGCAAAAGATTAATGACAGGTATGAGATTATTAAATCAATTGGCGAAGGTGGAATGGCTAATGTATATTTAGCTAAAGATACTATATTAGATAGACAAGTTGCTGTTAAAGTATTAAGAGGAGACCTTTCTACTGATGAAAAATTTATAAGAAGATTTCAAAGAGAAGCTTTATCAGTATCTAATTTATCACATCCTAATATTGTTGAGGTATATGATGTAGGAGAAGAAGATGGACAATACTATATAGTAATGGAGTATATTGAAGGTAAAACATTAAAACAACTATTAAATAAAAGAGGAGCTTTAACTTTACCTGAAGTAATAGATATAATGACACAACTTACTGATGGACTTTCTCATGCTCATGAAGCATATATTATCCATAGAGATATTAAACCACAAAATATTATGATTGAAGATAATGGTACTATTAAAATAACTGATTTTGGTATTGCTATGGCTGTTAATGCAACCCAATTTACCCAAACTAATTCGGTAATGGGTACAGTTCACTATTTACCACCAGAACAAGCTAATGGTAAGGGTGCAACTGTAAAAAGTGATATATATTCTTTAGGTATTTTAATGTATGAACTTCTTACTGGTTCAGTACCTTTTAAAGGAGATAATGCTGTAGAAATAGCTTTAAAACATATGAAAGAAAAATTACCTAGTATTAGAAAACAAAATCCATTAATACCCCAAAGTGTTGAAAATATAGTTATTAAAGCTTGTGCTAAAAATCCAAGAAATAGATATGATACAGTGAAAGAAATGCATGATGATATAGTAACAGCTATGGAGAGAGAAAATGAAAAGAAAATAGTATTTGAATATCCAGAAAATGATTTGGATGAACCTAAAGTAACTACTGTAAGTAAACCTAAAAAAGTAGTGGATAAACCTACAGAGGAAGAAGAAAAACTATTAGATAAAGAACCTATAGTAGTAGAATCAAGAAGTAAAAATAAAATAATTATTGTTTTATCAGCCATATTAGTTTTGTTTATTATAATAGCAATTGTTTTTGCATTTGCAGTTATGGGTAAAAAAGTAGAAGATGTTAAAGTCCCTGATGTTACTAATATGACAGTAGAAGAAGCAATAGAAGAATTAGAAAAATATGGATTTAAATATACCACTAAAGAAGAAAATAGTAGTGAAGTAGAAGAAGGACATGTAATTAGTACTAGTCCTAAAGCAGGTTCTACTAGAAAAGAAGGAACTGTTGTAACCATTGTTGAATCTATTGGGGGAGAATATTATACAGTTGAAGATTTAACAGGTAAAAATTATGTAGAGATAAAAGCAAAATTAGAACTTATGGGAATAAATGTTTTAGTAGAAAAAAAAGATGTTGATAATCCTGATGACTATAAAGGAAAGGAAAATGAAATAATTGATCAAACTCCTAAATATAATAAAGATGAAGAGTTAAAGCTTGAAAAAGGAGATACTATGACTTTATATATTCCTAATATAGTAGATGTATATCCTGACATGGTTGCAGAAAAATGGACTTTAGAAGATGCTCAAGCATTTGCAGACGAATATGGACTTACACTTGATATTACAGAAGAAGAAAGTGAAGAAGAACCAGGTACAATAATATCTCAAGGAAGACCAGCGGGAGATACCATTATAAAAGGAATGACGTTTAAAGTTACAGTTGCTATTTCTAAAAGTGAAGATAGTCCATTGGGAGATTTAGTTCCAGGTACTGATGATGATAAGCAAGATAATAATTAAGGGAGAATGTAATAATTCTCTTTTTGTTATAATTGCATCAAATAAAATCAAATGTTATAATATTTATAGTGATGGTGATTAAATGGAAGGAATAATTATTAAAAATATAAGTAATGATTATGTAGTATTATGTAAAAACGGAGAATATACATGTAAACCTAGAGGAAAATTTCGTAATGATAAAATAACTCCTTTAGTAGGAGACAATGTAGTAATTGATCCTGACAATAAATATATATTAGATATAAAACCAAGAAAGAATATGTTAATTAGACCTAGTGTTGCTAATATTGATCAAGCTTTAATTATAACTAGTGTTAAAGAACCTGATTTTAGTACAAACTTATTAGATAAACTCTTAGTAGTTATAACTTATAATAATATAGAACCAGTTATATGTTTAACTAAATTAGATTTATTAAATAATAGTGAATTAATAGAAATAAAAAAATATATAAAATATTATGAAAGTATTGGATATAAAGTTATTCTAAATACTGATAAAAAAGAATTAAAAGAAATATTAAAAAATAAACTTACAGTAATAACAGGTCAATCAGGTGCAGGTAAATCTACTTTATTAAATACTTTAGACAAAAATTTAGAATTAAAAACTAATGAAATATCTAAAGCATTAGGAAGAGGAAAACATACAACAAGACATGTGGAACTATATCATATATATGATGGTTTAGTCGTTGATACTCCGGGATTTTCGGCAATCGATTTATCTGATATTCCTAATATTGGTATTAGAGATAATATGAAAGAAATGTATGATAATTTAGATGATTGTAAATATAGAGATTGTATGCATATCAAGGAAGATGGGTGTGCCGTAAAAAAGAAAGTAGAAACAGGAGAAATACTACAAAGTAGATATAATAATTATAAAAGTTTTATAGAAAGAAAGTGATATTATGGAAATATCTTTATCAATATTATCATGTAGTAGTATTGAAGATGCTATTAATAAAGTAAATAATACAAATACTGATTATTTACATTTAGATGTTATGGATGGAATATTTGTACCAAATACTTCTTATAGTATAGAAGAAATAAAATATATAATAAATAACTCTAATAAAAAAATAGATGCTCATTTTATGGTAAATGATCCAATTAAATATCTAAATGAATTAAAAGAATATAATTTAGAATATTTTACTTTTCATATTGAATTAGATAATGTTAAATATTTAATAAATAAAATTAAAGAAAATAACTATAAAGTAGGATTATCTATTAAACCTAATACTGATATTAATGTATTGAAAGAATATTTAGATGATATTGATTTAATCTTAGTTATGAGTGTTGAACCAGGTATGGGAGGACAAACATTTATAAGTAGTACTGTTAATAGAATAAGTGAAATAAAGAATCTTATAGGTAATAGAAATATAAAAATAGCAGTAGATGGTGGAATAAATAATAATACTATAAAACTTATAAATTATGCTGATATAGCAGTAGTAGGTTCTTATATTACGAGTAGTACTAATTATCAAGAAAAAATAGATATATTAAGAAGTAATAATGAATAAAATAGTTAAACCTAAAATAAATAATTTAATTGATAGTACTTTTGAAGAATATATTGAAAGTGAAGACTTATGTGGTGTCTGTATTAAAGAGAATAGTACTAGTAATATAAGTTTTAATAATGTAACTATTGATGGTTGTAAATTTACCAATATTGATTTTAATAATATAGAGTTATCTAATGTAAGTTTAGTTGATGTAATATTTGAACATTGTAATTTATCTAATAAAGTATTTAATAAATGTGGTATTCATCGTGTAATATTTAAAAATTGTAAATTAACTGGATGTGATTTTTCATTTTCATCATTAAATAATATCGAGTTTATTGATATTACTTTTAGATATGGTAATTTATCTTATGCTAAATTAAAAAATATAAATTTTATAAATTGTGATTTAACAGAATTAAGTTTAATAGAAACAAAAATAGAAAATATAAATTTTGATAATTGTAATTTAACAAGAGCAGATATTTATAATACTAGTATGAATAAAGTAGATTTGTCTACTTCTAATATTGATAATATAAAAGTGGATATAAACAGTATTAAAGGAGTAATTGTAAATAGTTATCAAGCTTTAGCGATAGTTAACTTACTTGGAATAGAAGTAAAAGATTAGTATAATCTCATATATATTGTAAATAATATATATGAGGTGATTACTATTAATAATGATGAAATAAAAGCCTTAGAGCAAAAAGTAATTAATGATAATATTAAAAATCAAGTAAAACGAAGTTATGAAAAAGGAATTAATTACTATAATGAAGTAGAAGAGAATAAAGAGAAGACAAATAACTAAAAAAAGTCTTCTTTTTTTGTGATAATATATAAAAAAATGTTATAATCCTGACTTTGACAGTTGTAAGAAAGCAAAATTTCTCAAGTCCTTAAAATATAAGGGTTTAGAGAGATTTTT
>CALVXD010000038.1 GCA_944368815.1 uncultured Bacilli bacterium | reverse complement strand
TGTATCGAAAAGAAATATACAAACTATATTCTTGATGCAGATATTAAAGGATATTTTGATAATATCAATCATGATTTAATTATGAAAGCACTAGAAATGCACATCAAGGATACAAACCTTTTAAGACTTATTAAAAGATTCCTTAAAGCAGGCATTATGGAAAATGGCAAATATATTACAAGTGAATATGGAACACCACAAGGTTCTATTTTAAGTCCAGTATTAGCAAATATTGTAATGTATTATGGTATTATTCTCTATGTAGAAAAAATAAAGAAAGTATCAAGAGGATATATTGAGATAATAAACTATGCTGATGATATGATACTTTGTTTTTAACATAAAGATGAGGCGGAAAAGACATATAAATTGTTAAAGAAAAGACTTAAACAACTAGGATTAGAATTTGCAGAAGATAAAACAAGATTAATCGAATTTGGTAGATTTGCAAGTGAAAACTGTAGGAAAAATGGTAAGAACAAATCAGATACTTTTGACTTTCTAGGTTTCACTCATTATTGTAGTAAAGGAAATAAATATGGTAACTTTCGTGTTAAAAGGAAAACATCAAAGAAGAAGTTCAAGCAGAAAATTCAAGAATTTAAAGTTTGGATAAAAGAACACAGAAACGAGCCATTAAAAGAAATTATAGCAACAGTGAAAAGAAACTAACTGGTCACTTTAATTACTATGGAATAACAAATAACAGTGATATGATTGCAAGATACCACCATATAGTTATCCTGTTACTAATAAAATGGTTAAATAGAAGAAGTCAAAAGAAAAGTTATAGAAATAAAGGTTTTACAACTATGATTAAATTCTTTGATTTACCACAACCAAGAATCAAAGTAAACATCTATGCTAATTGAGAAATAAATACTATACTGTGAGGAGCCGAATGCAGTAACTCTGCACGTTCGGTTCTGTGAGGGTTGCATAGAGTAATCTGTGCTTCTACTCGATTTTTCTTGTAGCAACCTTTAAAATTTGTTATATTTATATTATAGGAGTAGTGATGTAGTATGCGAATAATAAGTTGTTTTAATTGGAAATTAACAGATATTTCTAAAAACTATAAGCTTATTAAAAATCAGGGGTTTGATGCGGTTCAAATAAATCCAATTCAACCATTAAAAGAAAATGGTATAAAAGAATGGTGGATGTCTTATCAACCAGTAGATTTCAAAATAGGAAATGTATTTGGTACAAAAGAAGATTTAATTAATTTATGTAATAGATGTAATGAAATAGGGCTTAGAGTATATGCTGATGCTGTAATTAATCATATGGGTGCTGATCCTAAAGATAATTTTAAGCCACATATTAAAGTAAATGAAAAATTAAGAAATAATTCAGAATATTGGAAAGAAAAAATAAAAGTTAGTAATTGGAAAGATAGACAAGATGTAATTCATCATTGTATTGATTTACCAGGATTAAATGTTTATAACAAAGATGTTGAAGATATGATAGTTAATTTCTTAAATGAATTAATTGACTGTGGTATTACAGGTTTTAGATTTGATGCAGCAAAATCAATTGGACTTCCTAGTGAAGGTTATAATTTTTGGCCTAATTTAATATATAGGTTAAAAAAATATGGAATGTTTTTATATGGTGAAGTAATATTTGAAGAAGACAAAAAAGTAATTGATGAGTATTCTAAATATATGTATGTTTTAGGAAATTATGATGGAAGTAATAAAGATATGATGGTAAAATATGTAGAGACGCATGATACATATTTGAGCGAAGATAAATTAGGGTATACAAAAAATGTTTCAAGTAAAGATATATTAAAATGGTATAAAGATATGATAATGCAATATAAAAACAGTTTATTTTATACAAGACCATTTGATGATAATTGGATGAGTAGTGAAATAAAAGAAGCACATCAAAAAGCTAAAATATTAGAGAAAAAAGTTGGGTAATAACTCAATTTTTTTATTGATTTTTAATTTGTAAAATGATAAACTATCATAAATAAGAAAAGAGGGATACTATGATAAAAACAAGAAGTAAAGGAACTTTAATAGTTATATCAGCACCGTCAGGAGCAGGCAAAGGTACTGTAATAAGCAAGTTGCTAGAAAAAGAAAATAATTTATGGCTATCAGTGTCTGCTACTAGTAGAACACCTAGAACAAATGATAAAGAAGGAGTTACATATTATTTTTATAGTAAAGAAGAATTTGAGAATAAAATAAAAGAAGGATACTTTTTAGAGTATGCAGAATATGCAGGTAACTATTATGGAACCCCTAAAAAATTTATAGAAGAAAAATTAAATAAAGGAATAGATGTTATATTAGAAATAGAAATACAAGGAGCTATGCAAATAAAGAAATTAATTCCGGAAGCATTGTTTATATTTATTATGCCTCCAACTTTAGAAGAATTAAAAAGAAGACTTGTAGGAAGAAATACTGATAGTAAAGAAAAAATAATTGAAAGATTTAAAATAGCATATAAAGAAATAAATGAAGTATCTAAATATAACTATGTAGTAGTCAATGACGAAGTAGATAATGCAGTTAGTAAAATACAAGCTATTATTAAAGCAGAAAAATGTAGGGTAGATAGAATAGAAGAAGTACTTTTAAATAATGAAGAAGAATATATTCATGAATTATTGGTGGACATAAATAATTAGAAAGGTATCTTGATGATATCTTTTTCTATGCTTTTAAAAAAATGAGTAATATGCTATAATAATGGCAAGAAGAAGGGATAGTATGATAGAAGAATTAGAAAGATATGCAAAAGAAAATAATATACCAATAATGCTGCCTGATGGTATAGAATATTTATGTAATTATATAAAAGAACATAATATTAAAAATATATTAGAAATAGGTAGTGCTATTGGATACTCTGCAATTAGAATGGCTAAAGTAAGTGATGATATAAAAATAACTACTGTAGAAAGAGATATAGATAGATATAATATCGCAGTAGATAATATAGGAAAGTTTAATTTAGATAATAGAATAATGATTATAAATAAAGATGCAATAGATGTATCTATCGAAGGTAAATATGATTTAATTTTTATAGATGCTTCTAAGGGAGGAAATATTAAGTTTTTTAATAAATTTAAAGATAATTTAAATCTTAATGGAGTAATTATTACTGATAATTTATCTTTCCATGGACTTGTTGAAGATGAATCTTTAATAAAAACTAAAAATCAAAGAGGAATAGTTAGACATATAAAAGAGTATATTGAATTTTTAAATAATAATAAAGAATTTACAACTACATATATACCTTTAGGGGATACTATTTCTATATCGAAAAGAAAAGAAAGTAAGTTAGTAGTATGTCCTACTACCTATAATCTAGAAGAAATATTGAAAACTAATATAGATGGAATAATCGTGGGGATAAAAGATTTATCTGTATTTCCTAGTTTACAAGTAGATATAAATAAGTTAAAAGAGATAATTAATTCTACTTCCAAAGAAATAATAGTATCAGTCAATAAAATGATTCATAATGAAGATATTCCATATCTAGAAGAAGTTTTAATGGAACTTAATAAACTAAATATTAGTAAGATTTTATTTTATAATGTAGGAGTAATTAATATTGCTAAAAGACTTGGAATAACAAAGGATTTAGTTATTATGCAAGAACACTTAAATAGTAGTATTTATAGTAATAATTTTTATTATAACAATGGAGTAAAAGGAGCTTTTATCTCTTCTGATATTACAAAAGAAGAACTACTAGAAATAAAAAATAATACTAATATGGAAATAATGTTTATGGGGTATGGATATTTACCAATTTTTTATTCAAGAAGATATTTAACTACTAATTATTTTAACTATATTAATAAAACTAAAAAAGATGATTTATATTATATGAGACATAATAATGAAGAATATCCAGTTTTAGAAAGTAGTAATGGTAGTATTATCTATACAAGTAAACCTGTAAATTTAATAAATAATTTAGATGATATAAATAGTATTGATTATATAGTTATGGATAGTTTTAATATAGATAATAGTAAATTTATGAATGTACTTGAAAACTTTATTAATAAAACAAAAACTAATAATAATGAGTATATAGGATTTTTTAATACTAAAACAATATATAAGGTGAAGAATAATGAGTAAGAGAATTGAATTATTAAGTCCTGCGGGCAATTTAGAAAAATTAAAAATAGCGTTTTTATATGGAGCAGATGCTTGTTATATTGGAGGAAGAGATTTCTCTTTAAGAGCTAATGCTACTAATTTTAGTATTGAAGAAATAAGAGAGGCTTGTACTTATGCTCATAAATTAGGTAAGAAAGTATATGTAACAGTTAATATTGTCTTTCATAATGAAGACGTAAATAACTTAAAAGAATATTTAATAAAGTTAGAAGAATGTAATGTTGATGCAATAATTGTATCTGATCCACTTGTAATAGATGTAGTTAAAAATAACAAAATAAACATACCTTTACATATATCTACTCAAATATCATCATTAAATTATGAAGACGTGTTATTTTGGAAAAATATGGGGTGTGAAAGAGTAGTATTAGGAAGAGAAACTTCTAAAGAAGAAATAAAAGAAATAATTGATAAAACAGGAATAGAAATAGAATGTTTTGTTCATGGTGCAATGTGTTCTTCTTATTCTGGAAGATGTGTTTTATCAAATTACTTCACAGGAAGAGATGCTAATCGTGGAGGATGCGCTCAAATATGTAGATGGACTTTCCCATTATATGATAAAGATAAAAATAAAATAGAATCTGATACTGAGTTTACAATGTCTACAAAAGATTTATCTTTAATTAGATATGTAAAAGATATGATAGATATAGGTATAACTAGTTTAAAAGTAGAAGGAAGAATGCGTTCTAATTATTATATTGCTACAGTTATTAGTACTTATAGAGAAGCAATTGATGCTTATTATAATAATAATTTAACAGAAGATAAAATAGAATATTATAGTAACATCTTAAATAGAGTAGCTAATAGAGAAAGTATAGCACAATTTTTTAATAAGTTTCCTGAAGTTGATGGCCAATATTATTTAGGTAGACAAGAAGTTTCTAATCAAGATTTTCTTGGTATTGTAACTGATTATGATAACGAGACACATACTGTAACAGTAACACAAAAAAATTATTTTAAAAAGGGAATTAAAGTAGAAATGTTTGGTCCAAATATTAAAACGTTTTCTTTTGAAATACCTGATATTTACGATGAAGAAGGTAATTTACTAGAAGTTGCTAATCATCCAGAACAAACTATAAAATTTAACTTAAATCATAAAGTTTATAAAGATGATATAATGCGAGTTAAGGTATTTTAGTACAAATGTTTGTGGAAGTTTGACAAATATTAAAAAAAGTGTTATTATATAAGTACTTTTCAAGGGGGAGGAGATTTTATATGAAAAGGAAAAATATTTTAATAGCTTTAATTATGATAGTTGCAACTTTTTTTGCAGGTACTTATGTTGCAAGCGCTATAATTAATGCTCCAAATCAACTAGTAATTAGTTATTATACAAAGAACAAAAAGGATAATCCGTTAGGAATTGATAAAAAATTACATGTCAAGAGAACTTCAGATGGTAAATATGTTTATTGTATTGACTATATGAAGTTGAGAAGTGATGGAAAAACTTATAATAAAGTATCTGAAACAAATGATTTAGGCCTTGCATACATTGTAAATCAAGGTTATGATGATAGTAACGAGACAGATTATTTTATTACTCAATCTGCGGTATGGTTATATTTAGATGATAAAGGAGCAATGCAAAAAGATACTACTGGTACTGTAGACGCAATTAGAAGTGCTGTTTATAGTAGTGCTAATAATAATAATTCAGTAGCTGTAAAAATAAGAAATTTAGTTTCTAATGCTAAAAAAGCTTCTAAAGAGGCAGAACCTTATTTAAATGTTGTTACTAAAAATATTGAATTTGAACTTACAGAAGATGGTAGATATTATATTTCTAATTTGGTAAAGATAGATACTAACTTAGATGATTATGATGTAAATATAGTTAATGCTCCAGATGAAACATTTTATACTGATAGCGCTGATGGAATATATGTGTTTGTTCCTGCTGCAAACTTAGATGATTTAGGGGCAAACTTTAGAGTAGAAATAAGTGCTAAAAAAACTGTGTATAAGACATTTATATACAATCCAACAGTATCAGGATATCAACCAGTTGCAGTTCCATATTCTGAAAAATTGACATTTAAAGGAGAAGCAAGAGCAACTATTGATACAACAATTGTATCAATTAGTAAAAAGGATGCTACAACAAAAAAAGAATTGCCTGGTGCAACATTAGTATTAAAAAATGATAAGGGAGAAATAGTGGAAACATGGGTATCTACTGATGAAGAACATGTTATCTATAATCTTCCATTAGGTAAATATACTTTGATTGAAGAAAAGGCTCCAGATGGTTATGTATTGAGTAAAGAAGAAATAACTTTTGAATTAACAGAATTAGGAGTAGAGAAAAGAGTAGTTATGTACAATGATGTTGAGGAAGAAATAGAAGTTCCTGTTGAACCAACATCTTCGTTCAGTACAATGACAACAGGTATAGTTGGTTTGATTGTAATTGGTCTTGGATCAATGTTAATATATAAAAATTATAAGAAAAATGAAGAATAATTTACATTTTACAGTTACAATTAGTGTTATTTTGATTTTTGTTGGGATAACACTAATTGCTACTAATTATTTATCACAAAAAAGAGATGAAGTTTTTAGTAGTATTAATTTAAGTTTGTTAGAAAATAAAGAGGAGAGTATAGATATTAGCGTTGAAGAGATGAATGAATCTGACAGTTCTATACCTGAAGAAAATTCTTCTGTTTCAAATAGTGGTTCTAGTAATGATAGTAATATTAGTAATGAAATATACGAGTATTATTTGGCAAAATTAGAAATACCTAAAATAGGTTTATCTAGAGGTTTTTATGACAAATCTTCATCTTTAAATAGACTTAGTATAAATATAAAGATGTTAAATGAGTCAGCTTACCCAGATGAAGCTAATGGTAATGTTATATTGGCTGCTCATTCAGGTAACTATTATAATAGCTATTTTGGTAATCTATGGAAACTAGAACTAGGAGATGAAGCATACTTATATTATAATAATGTTAAATATGTGTATAAAATAACAAATATATATACTGATGCTAAAGATGGTGATGTTATTGTTAAACGAAATCCCAATAAAAGTACTTTAACATTAATTACTTGTACTAAGGATGATGAATCTACACAAACAATATATATATTAGAAAGAATATAAAAAGGGGGGATAAGAATGGATTATATGAATATTATAGAAAAATTACAAATATTTATGAATTTAATAACAAATTCAGAGTTATTAATGGGTACAATTGTACTTATTGCTCTTTCTATATTGTTATTTTTAAATAAGCAAATTAATAATAAAAAATTATTTAGAGTAGTTTTATTAATTAATATAGGATCTTTTCTCATTATGTTGTTTTTAAATTCAGAACAGTTAATTACAATATATAACAGTATAATTGATAAAATATTTATGAACTTTTATTTTCCATCTGTTGAAGTATATTTATTTATATTGTTATTTATGTTTGTTGTTTTATTCGTATCAATATTTAATATTAAGATGAAAAAATCTTATAAAATAACAAATATAATCGCATTCTTTTCATTTTTTTACTTATTCTTAATGTTGGTAAATATTATTGTTACTAATAATTTAAATATATTTGATATAAATAGTATTTATACAAATAAAGAGGCTGTAGCTATTTTGGAATTAAGTACATTAGTATATGTTTTATGGTTAATAACATTATTAATTATTAGCATTAGTAATACAGTGTGTGTATATATTTTAAATAAAAAGAAAAAAGTTAAACAAAATGTTGGCGATAGTATAGAAGCGTTAAGACAAGAGGCGTATACAAATAATGTTGATAATAGTTACGTTCCTATGACAGATTTTGGATATTCATTTAACGAAGATGTGGATAATAATATTTTAGTGGAACAAAATGAGAAAGATAATAAAGATTATACTTTACAAGATTATAAAGTGTTTAATTCTATGTTAAAACAAGTTATTATTTTAAATGGATATAAGTCTAAGATTACTTTAGAAGATTTGTTAGATGATAATATGTTAGCAATGTTTTCCGAAGAAGAAGTAGCTTTATATAAAAAAATTTTATTAAGTACAGTAAATTAGGATAAGTGTTATGCTTATCTTTTAATTTTAATTATTTATTTTATTAAAATAATATGTTATTATATATATA
The DNA here is from genome assembly GCA_944368815.1 of uncultured Bacilli bacterium. GTDB lineage: Bacteria > Bacillota_I > Bacilli_A > RF39 > UBA660 > CALVVX01. Next base: position 2,237 of record CALVXD010000038.1, on the reverse strand, counting down.
TGTAGTAAGTAAGAAAGGAATAAATGTATGAAAAAATTGATTGTGGTAGAAGATAGTGCGCTTAGAAAGAAACTTATAAAAAATAAATTTTTAGAATGGATTTTATATATTATCTGTTATTCAATTATTTTAATAATAATGTCTATTTTATTTAAAGCTTTAAATATAAGTAATGAATATTATGGCTTATATGCTATTCTTGCATCTATTATTATTTATATTTTAAATCAAACTATTAAACCAGTATTGTTTTTTATTACTCTTCCAATTACTGCTTTGACAATGGGATTATTCTATCCATTAATAAATGTTTTAATTTTATATATAACTAGTTTTATTTTAGGAGATAAATTTCAAATTACTGGTATAATTGTTCCATTTTTTATAGCAATATTTATTTCATTTTTGAATATAGTAATGGAAGGAATGATTATAAAACCAATTATAAGGAGTACTAAAAATAATGAATAGAGTATTTGTATCAATATTGGGATTTGATATATATTGGTATGCGATATTAATATTAATAGGTATAATAATAGGTATATATATTGCGATTAAGGAAGCAAAGCGAATAGGGTTTGATAAAACATTTATAGATGATTTAGCTTTTTACGTAATACCAATTTCTTTAATTGGAGCAAGAATTTATTATGTAATATTTAATTATTCTATTTTTAAAAATGATTTTTGGTCAATATTTAAGGTCTGGGAAGGAGGACTTGCCATATACGGTGGTATAATTGCAGGAATTCTTTTTATTATTTTTTATTGTAAAAGAAAAAATAAATCTATTTTTAAGACTTTGGATATACTTGCTCCTAGTTTGATTTTAGGTCAAGCGATAGGCAGATGGGGGAATTTTATTAATGGAGAAGCATATGGCCGAGAAGTTACCCTAGAATTTTTACAAAATTTGCACATACCGAATTTTATAATAGAGGGTATGCATATGAATGGTACGTATTATGAACCTACATTTTTATATGAATCTTTATGGTGCATTTTAGGTTTTATAATTTTAATGATTATTAGATATAAATGTAAAAATATAAAAATTGGTACTATTACATCTATTTATTTTATATGGTATGGAATAGAAAGATTTTTTGTAGAAAAAATAAGAAGTGATAGTTTATTTATAGGAGATTATAAAATAAGTGTTATAGTATCATTAATAATTATATTTGTAGGTATAACTATTTTATTTATTAACAAAAAGTATTCTAAATACAATGAAAGAAAGGAAAAATTATATGCAAAGTAGAAAAGTTGTGATTATTGGTTCTGGAGTTGCTGGAATGACGGCTGCTATATATTTAAAAAGAGCTGGTATTGACACGTTAGTTATAGAATGTGATGCTCCAGGTGGACAATTAAATAGATCTTCATCAATAGAAAATTATCCTGGTTTTAAGTTTATAGATGGTCCAACATTAGCGATGAATATATATGAACAAGTTATGAATTTAAAAGTTGATTATTTATTTGATAAAGTAGTAGAAATAAAAGAGAATGGGAATAAAAAAATAGTAAAAACTTCTAAAGAAGAAATAGAATGTGAATATGTGGTTATGGCAACTGGTAGAACTTCTAGAACATTAAATTTAGATAATGAAAGAAAATATATTGGTAATGGAATAAGTTTTTGTGCATTATGTGATGGTAATTTATATAAAAATAAAGAAGTAGTGATAGTAGGTGGTGGTAACTCAGCAATAGAAGAGGCAATATACTTAGCATCTCTTTGTAAAAAAGTAACTGTTATTCATAGGAAAGATAAACTAACTGCTGAGGAAGCCTTGATTAATACTCTAAAAACATATGATAATGTTGAAATTATATATAATGTAAATATAAAAAAATATAATGAAGAAGATAATAAAATTGTATCAATTACGTTAGATAATAATATGATAATTCCTACTAGTGGTGTATTTATAGCCATTGGGTATGTACCTATTAATAATTTAATAGATGTCAAAAAAGATAATGGTTATATTGTTGTAGATAATAATTATGAAACATCTATAAAAAATATTTATGCATGTGGTGATGCAATTAAGAAAAGTGCATATCAAATAGCAACAGCAGTAGGGGAAGCTACTAATGTTGCCTATAATATTATAAAAATGATTAAGGATACAAAGTAGTATCTTTTTTTATTTGCTCGGAAAGAATTGACGAGCGAATAAAACCACGTGCTATGCACGTGAGAACTGAAAAAGCGATAGCAT
>CALVXD010000037.1 GCA_944368815.1 uncultured Bacilli bacterium | reverse complement strand
CTCATATCCCTTTATCCTTTTCTTTATTATACAACAAAAAAACACATAAGTTTCAAAAACTCATGCGTTTATCCTGATTAGGCCTTTAAATAAACTATATTTATTTTATAAAAAATTAATTAATATTGAGAAATCATACTTATTTTTTATCTTTAACAAAATAACTATAAAAGAATATAATACACTGTATGAAAGGATGGAATATATGAAAAAAATTATTATTAGTTTAATAATCTTAGGTATTATAGTTTTTGGAATATTTATTTTTAGAAAAGAAGATAAAAACGATAATGGATTAACTAAGATAACACTAGCAGAAGTAACACATAGTATTTTTTATGCACCACAATATGTTGCAATTAGTGAAGGATTTTTTGAAGAAGAAGGAATTGAAATTGAACTTATTTTAGCATCAGGTGCTGATGCCGTTACAGCAGCAGTATTATCAGGAGATGTTCAAATTGGTTTTTGTGGTACAGAAGCTACAATATATGTATATAATGGCGGAGAAAAAGATTATTTACAAACATTTGCAGGTTTAACTCAAAAAGATGGTTCTTTTTTAGTATCTAGAGAAGAATATGAAAATTTCACTTTAGAAGATTTAAAAGGTAAATATGTAATTGGTGGCAGAAAAGGCGGCATGCCAGAAATGACATTCGAATGGGCACTTCGTGAAAATGGTATAGACCCAAATACTGATTTAACAATAGATACATCAATTGATTTTGCAGCAATGCAAGGAGCTTTTATTGGAGGGACTGGAGACTTTGTTACTCTATTTGAACCTAATGCACTTGCAGTAGAACAAGCAGGATATGGTCATGTAGTTGCTTATATTGGTGATTTAGGAGGAGTAGTTCCATATACAGCATATAATGCTAAAAAAAGTTTTATTGAAGAAAACCCTGATATAATAAAAGGATTCTCCAACGCAATTAACAAAGGTCTTAAATTTGTTGAAGAAAAAAGTTCAAAAGAAATTGCTGAATCAATAATACAATTTTTCCCAGATACTGATATAGAAGATATTACAAAAATGATTGAAAGATACAAAGAAGGAGAAGCATGGAAATCTAATATAACTATTAATGAAGACGAATGGAATCATATACAAGATATTATAATTGCAGCTGGAGAACTTGAAAATAAAGTTTCATTTAATGATTTAATATATTCAGAGTATTTTAAAGATTATGAATAATACAATTTTATCTATTAAAGATATAAAGAAGAAATACTTTACTAAAAGTGGTGAAATAACTGCGATTGATAATATAAGTTTAGATATTAATGAAGGAGAATTTATTGCCATAGTAGGTCCTTCTGGATGTGGTAAATCTACTCTTTTATCTATTTTGTCTGGTTTAATTGATAAAAGTAGTGGTGAAATAATATATCCTAATCAAAGCAAAAAGAAATTAGGCTATATGTTACAACAAGACTGTCTATTTCCTTGGTTAAATATTTTAGATAATTGTTTAATAGGATTAAAAATAGAAAAAAACTTAACAAAAGAAAAGAAAGAAAGAGTTATAAAATTATTAGAATCATATGGACTTAAAGATTTTATTTATAAATATCCTAAAAGTTTATCCGGAGGTATGAGACAAAGAGTAGCTTTAATCAGAACACTAGCAACTGAACCTGATATTCTCTTGTTAGATGAAGCATTCTCTGCACTTGACTATCAATCAAGATTAGCAGTATCAGATGATGTATATAAAATAATAAAAAAAGAAAAAAAGACTGCTATTATGATTACTCATGATATTGCAGAAGCTATCTCTATGGCTAATAGAATTGTTGTTTTATCTGGAAGACCATGTAAAGTTAAAAAAATATTTGATGTAAACTTAACTAATTCTTCTACTCCAATTGAGAATAGAAAATGTAAGGAATTTCCTATATATTATGATCAAATATGGAAAGAGATAGATTATCGTGGATAGTTTAGACTATAAGAAATATAAAAAGAAATTACTTATTAATAAAATATTAGTTATTTTTACTCAAATTACTTTGCTAATTTTATTATTAATTATATGGCAATTACTTGCAGATTTTGAACTTATCAATACTTTTATTTCTTCATCACCCAAAAAAGTAATAGAAACTATTATTTCATTACATGAACAACAAAATTTATATCATCATATATGGATTACTGTATATGAAACTGTAATAAGCTTTGGAATTGGAACTATTTTAGGAACATTTATTGCTATATTATTATGGTGGAATAACTTCTTATATAAAGTATTCGATCCATATTTAACAATAATAAATAGTTTACCTAAAGTAGCACTAGGTCCAATTATAATTATTTGGGCTGGAGCAAATATTAATTCTATTATAATTATGGCTTTACTTATTTCTGTTATTGTAACTATTATTACTGTATACAATGGATTTATATCAACAGATCAAAATAAAATTAATTTACTTAAATCATTTAAAGCAACTAAATTTCAAATTTTAAGACATGTTATATTACCAAGTAGTTATTCTACTATTATAAGTAGTTTAAAAATAAATATTAGTATGTCATTAATTGGAGTTATTATGGGAGAATTTTTAGTATCTAAAGAAGGTATTGGATACTTAATAATGTATGGTTCGCAAGTATTTAATTTAAATCTTGTAATAGCAGGTATAATTATTCTTATGGTAGTATCTTATCTTATGTATTTAATAGTGGTATATATAGAGAAGAAATTAATAAAAGAAAATTAAAATAGCATATTCACGTATGCTATTTTCAGGCCGTTGACAAAGTCGATTTTTCAAATCGGCTTTGTCAATCGGCTTTTTATATTCCCCACTTTAATATAAAAAAAGAACAATTTTAGGAAATTATCATCTAAAATTATTTGATTTTTAAAGTTTTACTCCCACTTTTGAAAATTCAATTTTTAGATTTTTTCAAAAAAGGTAGTTTGTCAACAGTCTGAAAATAGCATATTCACGTATGCTATTTTTTCATAAATTTCTGATATAATATATCACATTTAGTTTTATCCATTTCTGGCATATCCTTATATGGATTGATAATTCCTAACTTATCATATTTTTCACTACCTAATTTATGATATGGTAAAAAATCTATTCTTTCAACATTTTTAATCTTGTTTACTATCTCTTTTAATTTATCTAAATATTCATCATTATCCATAATACCAGGAACAACTACTTGTCTTATCCATACAGGAATAGAAGTTTTATTTAATTCGTTAATAAATTCTAAAGATTTATCTATATTTCCACCGGTTAGTTCTTTATATCCATCTTTGTTTACATGTTTAATATCTAGAAGAATTAAATCGATATATTTAAATAATTCATTATAATTCCCTAAACCATTTCCTGATGTATCCACAGCAATGTGAATATTTTCTTTTTTTAATTTTTTACATACATTAATTAAAAAATCTATTTGTAATAATGGTTCTCCCCCTGAGAAGGTTACACCACCATTATTTCGTTTAAAGTATGGTTTATTTCTTATTATTTTTTTTACTAATTCGTCTTCTGTTATATTATTTTTCTGCATACACCACATTTCTGGATTATGACAATATTTACATCTTAAATTACATCCATTAAAAAATACTACAGTTCTAATACCTGGGCCATCAACAAGTCCAAAAGTTTCAATTGAGTTAATACTACCTTCCATATTACATCTTCTCATGAAAAGTTCTTGATATAACTTCTTCTTGTTGCTTTCTAGTAAGTCTATTAAATCTAACTGCATATCCCGATACTCTTATTGTTAAAAGTGGATATTTATCTGGATTCTCCATGGCATCTATTAATGTTTCTCTACTAAGTACATTTACATTTAAGTGATGTGCACCTTGACTAAAATATCCTTCTAATAAACTTACTAAATTTTCAATTTGTTCTTCTTTATTCATACCTAAAGATGTTGGTACAATAGAAAAAGTATTGGATATACCATCACGGCAACAATTAGTGTAGTCAAGTTTAGCAACTGAATTTAAACTTGCTATCGCACCATTTATATCTCTTCCATGCATTGGATTAGCTCCTGGTGCAAAAGGTATACCTCTTTTTCTTCCATCTGGAGTAGAACCTGTTTTAGCACCATACACAACATTTGATGTTATTGTAAGAACAGATAAAGTAACTTCTGCATTACGATAAGTTTTATGACTAGATAATTCTTTATATACTTTTTCTAATACTTCTTTTGCAATGTTGTCTACTCTGTCATCATCATTTCCATATTTAGGGAAATCTCCCTCTATTTCAAAATCTATTATTATATTATCTTCATCTCTTATTGGTTTTACTTTTGCATATTTAATTGCTGATAAAGAGTCTGCTACTACGGATAATCCTGCTACCCCATAAGCCATAAGTCTTCTTACATTAGTATCATGTAAAGCCATTTGTCCTGACTCATAAGCATATTTATCATGCATATAGTGAATTATATTCATGGCATCAGCATATATTGAACACATTTTTTCAATTGCCTTAAAATATTCTTCTTTTACTTCATCATAATTTAAAATCTCACTAGTATTTTTAGATAATCCTTCTAATACTAATTCTTTTTTTATTTCATCAATTCCACCATTAAGTGAATATAACAATGTTTTAGCTAAATTACATCTAGCTCCAAAAAATTGCATATCTTTACCTACTCGCATTGCTGATACACAACATGCAATAGCATAATCATCTCCATAGATAGGTCTCATTACATCATCATTTTCATATTGAATTGCATCAGTATCTATAGACATTTTAGCACAATATTTTTTAAATTCTTCAGGAAGTTTTTCGCTCCATAATACTGTCATATTAGGTTCTGGTGCAGGATCTAAATTAGTTAAAGTATGTAATATACGATATGACGTTTTAGTAACTAAAGACTTTCCTTCCTTTGTAATACCTCCAATTGAACAAGTAACCCAAGTGGGATCACCCGAAAATAATTCATCATATTCTGGTGTTCTTAAATGTCTTACTAATCTTAATTTAATTACTAATTGATCAATTAATTCCTGAGCTTCTACTTCAGTTAGAGTACCATTATTTAAATCTCTTTCAATATATATATCAAGAAAAGCATCAATTCTACCTAAACTCATCGCAGCCCCATTATTTTCTTTAACTGCTGCTAAATATCCAAAATATAACCACTGTACTGCTTCTTTTGCATTAGATGCAGGTTTAGATATATCATAACCATATTTTAAAGCCATTTCTTTTATTTCTTTCAAGGCTTTAATTTGCATAGAAACTTCTTCTCTAAGTCTTATATTTTCTTCATTAATTACTTTTATATTTTTTAAATCTTCTTGTTTTTTTAATATTAAATAATCAATACCATATAATGCTATTCTTCTATAGTCACCAATTATTCTACCTCTACCATAAGCATCAGGAAGCCCAGTCAATAAACCAGTATGTCTTGCTTTTTTTATTTCATCAGTATAAGCATCAAATACACCTTGATTATGTGTTTTCCTAAATAAATTAAAATATTTATCAACATCTTTATTTAATTTATAGCCATATGCATCTAACTCCTGATATACCATTCTAATACCACCATATGGATTCACAATTCTTTTTAATGGTGCATCAGTTTGAAGACCAACTATTACTTCATTATCTTTATCAATATAACCTGGATTAAAAGAATTAATACCAGACATATTATCTGTATCAATATCAAGTACTTTTTTTTGTAATTCTTCTTTTAATAATTTTTCACACTTATCCCAAACTTTATTTGTTTTTTGAGTTGTGCCCTCTAAAAATTTATCATTTCCTTTATATTCTTTATAATTACATTTAATAAAATCAGAAACATTTATTTCTTCATTCCAAATTCCTTTATTAAAATTTTTATGTTCATTCATCATCATCACATCTCCTAGCTTAATAATTATATCAAAAACACAAAAAAAATTAAACTATTTAATAAAAAAAAAGAAACTATAAATTTAGTTCCCTTTTAGTTTAACTAAACTAATGCTACTATCATTAATACAACAAATATTAATATAAATAACATTAATATAAATCTCCATATATATTTTAACCAAGTAGTATATGGAATATCTAAATATGTAAGACCAGCTATTAAAATTAAACTAGTAGGTCCTATTATCATAACTAATCCATTTAATGTTTGAAAATTTAAGGCAAGTACTTGACATAAAGATTCATCAGTTATAACAGATAATAATGGAGAATAAACACCATATGCTGTGTAATATATATCTGGATATAGTAAACTTCCTAATATATTAAATACAGATGCCATAAAAATATTTAAACTTCCCATTGCATTATTTGCACTAGTAATTAAATTTTCAACAAATCCATTGTTATAAGCACAAACTAACACAACTAATGACAAAGTAGTTAAAACAGCAACAGGTAACATCTTTTTCATTCCTTCAACAAAGGCATCTATCATATCATCAAATTTCATCTTAGATATAAATTTGATAATTAAAGAAAATACTAACAAAACGACACATATTATCATATAATTTCCTAATTGCGCCCAATCACCAAATGCATATGAAATTGAAGTAATAATACTATTAAACACTTCAAAATCTCCAATTTTTAATGAAGTCAACCATGTATGGAAATCACTAAATACTGTAATTTCAAATAATGATGACCATGGAACATAACCTAAAACTAACAATACAAAGATTATAGATAATATAGTTACTATTGGCCATAATTTTATATTTTTATAATTGCCCTTTACTTCAGAAATTTTTAAATCATTGCCTTCGTTTAATTCATATTTAACTTTCTTATCTTCAATATCCTTAATATGTTTATTTATAAAATAAATAAGTAATCCAATACCTAAAATTAATAATATTAATTTAGGAAAAGTATTAGCAAATTTATCTGCTCCAACAAATTCTTCAAAAGTAACAAATGATGTAGAATATGAACTAGGATCTCTTAAAGTAACAAATAATCCTCCAATATATCCCACAACAATAGCTACAATTGTTGAACTAATTGCAACCAATTTATCATATCCTAATAACAATATTATAGACATAATAAATGGAACAAAAATAAACAAACTTAGTGTAAATCCAGTTAAAGACGAAACGATTGCAAATATTATAGTCACTATGAAAACAAATTTTTTACTATTTGACTTAAGTTTTGCAACTATTGTATCCAATAATTTCTTGTAGGCATCACTTCTAGATAAAACTCCATAAAAGCCACCTACAACAAATAAGAATACTGCAGTATCAAAGAAATAATAAAATACTTGAACTGAATTTAAGAAAACAGTTCCAATTCCTAAATAACTAACAGTACCTTCTCTACCTGGTACAAAAAAGCTTATGACTACTAATAAACCTAAAATTATTAAAAGTGCCTTAAATAAACCATGTTTTTTCATATAAATCCTCCTCGATTATCATTATAGCATACAATAACTAAATATGTTAATTCTTTTAACTAGTTGTTAACTGTAAATTAAAAAAAGAATTATTGCTTCTTTTTCATATGAGGAAACAATAAAACTTCTCTAATGGTTTCACTATTAGTTATCATCATAACTAGTCTATCTATACCCATACCCATACCACCTGTAGGAGGCATTCCATATTCCAATGCTTCAACAAAATCAATATCCATTTCATTTGCTTCATCATTACCTAATTCTTTTTCCTTAAGTTGATTTTCAAATCTTTCATATTGATCAAATGGATCATTTAATTCAGAAAATGCATTAGCATATTCACTTCCACAAATAAATAGTTCAAATCTTTCAGTGAATCTAGGATCTTTACTCTTTTTAGCAAGTGGACTTATCTCAATTGGATGTCCATAAATAAATGTAGGCTCAACTATAGTATCTTCTACATATTTTTCAAAAAACGCATTAACTATATGACCATATGCAAAATGTTCTTCAATTTCAATATCATGCTCAATAGCTAATTTTTTTGCATCTTCAAATGACATATCTTCAAAAAAATTAATTCCTGTTTTTTCTCTAATTGCATCTACCATATGTAATCTTTTATATTTAGGAGCCAATGATATTTGATGACCTTTCCAAACAATATCAGAAGTTCCTAATACTTCCATAGCAACATTATAAATAATATTTTCCGTAACATCCATCATTCCATCTAAATCAGTATAAGCTTTATATAATTCAATTGTAGTAAACTCTGGATTATGATTCTTATCCATTCCTTCGTTTCTAAAAATTCTACCAATTTCATACACTGCATCCATACCACCTACAATTAATCTTTTTAATGGTAATTCTGTTGCAATTCTTAAATAAAATTCCATATTCAATGCATTATGATGAGTAACAAATGGTCTAGCTGCTGCTCCTCCTAAAATTGGAGATAAAATAGGAGTTTCAACTTCTGTATACCCAAGATTATCTAAATATTTTTGAATAGTTCTAATAATACGTGGTCTCATAAATGCAACTCTTCTTGATTCTTCATTCATAATTAAATCAACATATCTTCTTCTATAACGTTCTTCCACATCACTAAGTCCGTGAAATTTTTCAGGTAAAGGTCTTATAGCCTTAACTAAATGAATATACTCATTGGCTTTAACTGATAGCTCACCAGTATTAGTTCTAAATACTGTACCTTTAATACCTACAATATCACCAATATCAGCTTTGTTAAATAATTCATATTGTTCTTCTCCAATAACATCTAATCTTACATATATTTGAATTTGGCCATACTTGTCTTGTATATGCATAAATCCAACTTTACCTTTTCCTCTTTTTGTCATAATTCTACCAGCAATAACTACAGGAATATCCACTTCATGTAATTCTTCTTTTGTCATATTGTCATATTTTTCTTTGATTTCTTTAGAATTTGAAGTAACATCAAATCTACTACCAAAAGGTTCAATACCTTTTTTTCTTAATTCCTTAACTTTTTCAATTCTTACTAATTCTTGTTCAGTACGTTCCATAATCTAACCTCTTTCACTAATTACATAACTATTAACTATTAAATCATGTAATCCTCTTTTGTCTTTTCGATATAATACAAAAAGCATTGTAATTATTATAAACACAGATTGTAATAAAGTCAATATACTATATGCTTGAATAAATATATTCTTAGGACAGACTGCAATTAATATCAAGCTTATTGTGTTTACTAAAATCTGATGTATAAACAAAGATCTTACAAAAATTTGCCAAAAAGCAATCTTTTTATTATCAGATCCCACTGTTCTAATTTTTAGTAATTTCTTACCTATAGTTTGTCCTTTATTAAAAAACTGAAAACAAACAAAATAACCAAAAATAATTACCAAAGATATAACATTAACAGGAACTGATTCTTTTTCATATTGATATTGAAGGTCCATCAATTTTTCCACTTCTTCAATATTAGTAGGATCATATTCTGCTAAATAATTTGTTATCTCTGAATTTAAATCGTTAAGTTTATCAACGTTGGTATTAAAGGTTACTAAATTAAGCAAAATAACGACAATTAAAATATCAATAATGTATGCAAAAAATCTTTGCACAAAAGTTGCATTCATATAATCACCCATTTCAATATTATTATATAATATTTTTTATTTTTTTCAAATAAAAATTTAAAATTTTTTTTATTTCATCAACTGAAGTTGCTTTAAAAACTTCTTCCTTAATTAAAATATTATTGGGCATCCCCTTTAAATACCATGCAATATGACTACGCATTTCTAACACAGAAATTTTTTCATTTTTAATTTTTAATAAATAATTTAGATGTTTTAAACACATCTCTATTTTTTCTTCATAAGTTGGCTTATCTAAAATTGTTCCATTTTCAAAATAAGAAACCAATTCTCTAATTAGCCATGGATTTCCTAATACACCACGCCCAATCATGATAGCATCACATCCAGTATATTCAAACATTTTCTTTGCTGATTCAATATCAACTACATCGCCATTACCAATGACTGGAATAGATACTGCTTCCTTAACTTTTTTTATTATATCTAAATCAACTTTACCACTATAACCTTGACTTCTAGTCCTACCATGTACTGTTATTGCACTAGCACCGGCTTCTTCACATATTTTTGCAACTTCTACTGCATTAATATTATTAAAATCCCAACCGCTTCTTATTTTAACCGTAACAGGAACATCAACTGCATATACTACTGCTGACACAATTTCTTTAATTTTTTGAGGATTTTTTAATAATGCAGATCCTGCTTGAGACTTAATTGCTACTTTAGGGACAGGACATCCCATATTTATATCAATTATATCTGGTTTCATAATTTCACATATTCTTTTTGCTGCTATTACAAAACTTTCTTTATCAGACCCAAAAATTTGCTGTACAATAGGTCTTTCCACTTCTTCCATATATAACATATCTTCAGTTTTTTTATTTTCATACATTAAAGCTTTATCACTAACCATTTCAGCATAAATAAGTCCACACCCCATTTCCTTTACAATTTTTCTAAATGCACTATTACAAACACCTGCCATAGGGGCTAGTACAATATTGTTTTTAATTTCTACATTACCAATTTTAAACATAATAATACACCTCAATATATTTTGTTATATATTACTAATAACACAAAATATATTAACACTAATATATAACAAAAAATAAAAAAAATATTAGCAACGACCTATTTTCGCGAAACACTATCTTCGGCGCTGAAGTGCTTA
>CALVXD010000036.1 GCA_944368815.1 uncultured Bacilli bacterium | reverse complement strand
TAAATTTACTATAGTCTTTTTTCTCCACTATAATCACCTCATCTATAATCATTATAACATATTTTTGTATAAATTTATCATATTTTTGTTTCAATTAATGAAAAATGTAGTATAATTTAACTAGTTAGTAGTTATTACTACCTATAAATTTATGCTTAGTGGTTGTTATACTTCCACCGAAAGGGCACCATTGACGAATCTGTTCGAACTATTCGAACTTTTAGATAGATATCAATCAGAAATGATTGATTTTTTTCATTTTTGGAAAAAATCATAGAAAGGTTGGTGTCTATGATAAAAATAATTAAAGAAGAAATTGAGATTGATGAATCATTAGTTTCTAGATTAAATGTTATATGTGATTTTTGTAATACTACACCTATCATAGAGAATGGTAGTATTTGGAAGATAGAACATACTAATTTGACTTATATTGAGCCACATAGAATTATTATTAATAATAAACTCTACCTAGCATTTAATTATTCAAATGAAATCTATGTTCATAATCTAGGTAAAAAGATAAAACTATCAGAATTAGAACAATATATAAAAACAAGTCGTTAATACATACAACTTGTTTATGGTTTAATTATTTAATGTCTTGAAACATTTTTGCTATATTTTGCATAGCCTTTAAGTTTTCAGCAGATTTTTGTGGGTCTTTCATAAATTCATCTAAAAATTTGGAAGCTGCAGCATTTTTTAATTGTTCTTCATTAGATTTAGAGGATAAATCACTTTCAGCGATTTTTAATCTGATTTGTTCATCCGTTTCTTTTTGAATCCTTTTCAGTTCTTTATCAGATTCTTCTCTTATTTTTTGAATTTCATTATCAGCTGAAATCTTTATTGCCTCAACTTCGTTTTTTGACTTTTTAACTGCTGCTAAATAAGTTAAGAAAGAACTTATAATAGGAACGATTATTGAAATACCCAATTGCATTTTCCAATCCATATTTAATCTCTCCTTTCACAATAAATATTATACCATAATCAAGGAATTGACAAATCTAAAAAAAGTGATATTATAAATAACCAATGAAAGAGGTATGCTCTAGAAATGGAGGTACATCTATGAAATATAAACATAATATATCGGAAAAATGTAATATTGAATTATTAGAGGAGTCAGTAGTATTTAGGCTTTATTAAATACTATTGTCTCCTCTTTTTTAGTAAAAGGAGTTGAGTTTTAATGAAGGAAGAAAAGAAAGTAGCAGGTCTTTATATTCGTGTATCTACTGAAGATCAAGCACGAGAAGGATTTAGTTTACCAGAACAAGAAAAGCGATTAAGGGCTATGTGTGAGTATAAAAACTATGAAGTATATGATGTATATGAAGAACGAGGAATAAGTGCTAAAACAGGCAATTATAGACCTGAATTTGAAAGATTATTACAAGATGTTAGAGATAAAAAAGTTAATACTATTGTAGTATTAAAATTAGATAGATTAACTAGGTCTGTTTCTGATTGGGAAAAGATACTTACATTTTTAGAAGAAAATGACGCTTATTTAGATTGTGCTAACGATGAAATAAATACTACTAATGCTAATGGTAAAATGATTTCTAGAATACTTACATCAGTTTCACAACAAGAAATAGAAAGAACAAGTGAAAGAACTAAAATAGGACTAGCAGGAGCTATTAAAGTTGGTCATATTCCACATCAAGCACCTTTAGGTTATAAACATGAAGATAAGAAACTAGTAATTGATTATGCTACTAAAGATGTTGCTATTAGAATCTTTAATATGTATCATGATGGATTATCATATAAAAAGATAAGTAATATTTTAAATGAAGAAAAAGTATTAGATAAAACTAATTGGAGAGATTCGACTATTTTAAATATACTTGAAAATCCGATTTATAAAGGAGATTTTATTCATGGAAGAAGAACAAAGAAATCTACTTATTATTTTGATGTAGTTGAACCATTAGTAAGTAAAGAATATTGGGAAGAATGTCAGGTTCAACAAAAGAAAAATTCTAGAAGTTTTCAAAGAACTTTAACTTATCTGTTTATGCAAAAACTAAAATGTCCTAAATGTAAAAGAATACTGGGTGGTAAAGCAACTACAAAGAAAAATGGTAATTCATATTATTACTACTATTGTCACGATTGTAAGATAAGTTTTAAAGAGTCTGAAATAGAAAAAACAATAGATGAATATATGGATTCAATTGTAGAATATGATTCTATTGTTAATCAATACTTTCTACCTATGATTAAACAAAAGATAGAAAATCCAAAAGAAGAATTAGAAAAAGAATTAAAGAGTCAAAAATCTAAATTTGATAGGATTAGAGAAGCATATATAAATGAGGTATTTACTTTAAAAGAATACAATCAGGAACGAAAAAAAGTTGAAGATATTATTAATGACTTGGAAACTAAATTAAATGAAACTGAAGTATGCGAAAAATTAAAATTCACTCCTAATGATATTTTAGTTAAAAGAGATATCGACTTTATCAATTCTATCAAGTACCCAGATAAATTTAAGCAAAGAAATAAGTTTTGGAATGAGTATACACGAGATGAGAAAGCAGAACTTATAATGAAATATATTGAAGAAATAGAATTAACTGATAAATATGGAAATTATACTGATGTAGAATTTATTAAGTTTAGAGAAAGTATCGCAAGTACATCTAATGATTTATATTTCAAAGGTTATTATGATAGATATGTTCCATCATTATTTGGAAATATTTATGGAAAGATAAGATTCAGTGAATATTTACCTGAAGAAGAAATGGCACAGCAAATTATGAGATTAAGACAATTCTATGATATTGGTTATTATGAAGCAACTTATAGTGTTAAAGATAAAGTATTCTATTTTAACTTTTTAGAAGATAAGAAAATAATCGTTAGAGTATTCCCACTTGAAGATTATAGAAAGATAGATCCTGATGAGAAAATGGATACATATAATCTTGGAGTATTATATGTAAAAGAAGATAATGGAACATTACTAGAAAATGAAGATGATGTATTTAAATTTATACCAGCTGAATGTGATGGTAATGTTGTATATAGTAAGGAACCTATATTTATAGAATCAAAACCTGTTCCTTACTATGAAGATGAAGAAAATTTAGATAATGAAATTTCTTCATAATAAAATGTGTGGCACGTTATGAAATTACAAAGTAATTTTGTAAGTGGCGATAACATTTTATTCTATCTTATGAAAGTTTTAACTATTACTTTAGTTTTAGTTATTACTTGAATAAGATAAACGGATTCTAAGGTGTTAAACCTTAGCTCCCATATCTTGTTAGCATGACAAGATATATAGGGAGTTATACATCTTGACATATGCTTTAAAAAGCGCTTTTCAAGATAGAATTGGAGGTGAAATTATGTTAGAACTACCATACTCATTTCATATTGGAAATGATAAGAATAAAACTAAAAAAGCAAAGCAAAAGAATACTCCTACTAACTATAATAATAATGCTATTCAAAATGCTATGCAGTTATCAAAAGTGAATCATCATAACTTAAGACAATATGATAATAATCCTGAAAAGATTAAAACTTTATATGGTTCAAATGATATTGTAAAAGATGTTAAAGAATTATATAAACAAGAATTTGAAGAAGCAAGATTAGAATATAATTTTAAACAAACTAGAGATGATAGAAAGATAAAAGAATATTATAGTAAGATAAGCAATGATACAAAACATGATCTAGCAGTAGAAATTATCATAGAACTTGGAGATATAGATTATTGGTGGGACAAAGACGATAAAGAAATGTATAAAATGGAAAAAGTTTATGATGAACAAGTTTTATATTTAAAAGAACTAGTTCCTGATTTTAAAGTAGCAAATGCGACTATACATTTTGATGAATCTTCTCCTCATCTTCATATAGTAGGAATAGCAGTTAAAGATAATTGTAAAACTGGTATGAGTAATCAAGTTGGTAAATGTAGTGTTTTTACAAAAGATAATTTGCCTAAAATACAAGATAAAATGAGAGATAAGTGTATTGAATCATTTAATAAAGAATATGGTTTAAATGCAGTTTTAAAAGATAAGCAAAAAGGAAGAAATATAGATTATAGAGTTAGTCAAATGGCTGATTATGATGAGCTCAAAAAGAATTATAATAAGCAAAGACAAAAGATAAATAAACTTAATATTCAAACTAAAGATTTAAATACTAAATCAGAAGAAATAAAAGATATTATTAATAATTTAAAGAATCAACCTTTATCAAATAAGAATTTACTTTTATCTAATCAAAATAAAGATAAAATAATTAATTATATAGAAGAAGTAAGTAAATCTACTAATGAGTTTAAAGAAATAACTAATTATTCTTTAGCAGTAGATAAAATAAAAGAAGATTTTGAAGAAAATCATAATTCTATTGAGGATTTAAGAAAAAGAGTTAAAGTACAAAATGAAGAAATTAATGATTTAAAATATGATTTAAATAACAAAGACAATGAAATATCATCTTTAAAATCTAAAATAGAAGATTTAAAAGATTCATTAGACTATTGGAAAGATAAATTTCAAAGAGTGGTAAAATTTATTCACGATAAAATACATGGTATATTTGGTGATAAAGATGATAAATATAAAGAAATGGCTGATAATTTATTTATCAATGGTATTATGGATGAAAAGGAATATACTAGTGTTATTAATAAAAAAGAAAAAAATCGTGATGACTTTGAACGATAGTATAGGAAAATAACCTTAAATATGATAAAATTATATATGAGGTGTTTTACTATGAAATATGATAAAAGTGAAGAAAAAGAAAAATTAGAACAAGTTAATGAAGAATTAGTAAAATTTATGAGAGATTATCCTAAAGATAAATTATCTCTTACTGCAATTGGTAATTCAATAAGTGATGGATTTTCTATGTCAGAACCTGGTAAGTTATTATTAGATAGAAATTTAGGATTAATTGACTTTGGCAAAAGTAAAGGATTGGATGTTCAAACATATCAATTATCAAGAAGTGAAAATAATAATGCATTAGCAGTATCTAACTGGATTATACAAAATTGTTGTGAAAAAGATTCACATAATTGGAATATAGCAGATTATAGAAGAGCTATAGAAAATGGAAGTCCACTTTTAACAGAAGAAGAAATCAACGAATTCTTTTCGGGTGGTTCTGATAAAAAAATACAAGATATTATATTTGATACAAACAAAGCAAATGCAAATATAGTAATTCTAAATTTAGGAACAGGTTCATTTTTAGATGTTGTAACTAGACATGGTTCTTTATCTATCCCAAATGTATTTGGTTCAGTTGATAGAGATATATATGGTATAAATGCTATACTTGAATTAATACAAAATAATAATAGAAATAATAATTCAAATACTCAAATATATTTATGTGGTGCACCTAGAATAGTTAATACAGCACTAACTGATATGTTTATGAATTCTAAAATTAAAAAGGTTGGAGCTACATTTGCTAATGTTACATATGTGCCATCATTTCCTAGACAAGCATTTTATAAAACACCTAGTGGAAGTATTATTCCAGATCCACATTATAATCAAGCAGAATATTATCATTTTCTAGCAGAAATAGAAAACAAAATAATTGATAATTATTTCATTAGAGATTTAATGATTGATTTAGACAGAATATTATTCCAAATGAGTAATGATAATGATGTAAATGGTACAAATTATTCTAAAAACGATATAAAAGATGTTATTGATGAAATTGCTAAAAAATATGAAAGTAAAACAGGAGATTATAACTATTTCATTGACTTTATAAAAACTTATTTAAAAGGTAGATATCCATTTGATTTTTATAGAGGTTCAACAGATAACAATATAGCAAAAGACTTAAATGATATGAAAAAAAGTCGTTAATTATTAATAAGGATTGTGATTATATTGAAAAATGTAGAAATATTTTGTGGCGTTTCTTCATTAGGAATGCCTTTTACAAAAGAAAATAAGAATCATATAGGTTATTATGATATCATTGTAGAAGCAATGAAAAGTAAAGGATACAATGTATCTGGATTTAATTTTTCAAGGTTAAATAAGAATCATACATGGGATTTAGAAAGTAATCTAAACGAAGATAAAAACCTTGCATATATAAAAAGTCTACAAGTTAAATCAATAGATGATTTGAGAAATACTAATATATTATTCAAATTGGTTGTTCCAAAAAAGTATAAAGAAAGTTTTAAAATTAAACCATCAGATAATGATGATACATTAAAAACATTATATGTAAATGCTGAAAATCCAATTTTTATATATAGTGCCGGACCTAATGATTTTTTTACATATATTAAAGCTGGTCCTGTTGAATTGACTGATAAAAACGTTAGAGCAAAATTACCAAAAGATATTAGACCTATATTAGAACAATGTATTAGTAATGTTGAAAATAATTGGCAGTTGCTTCATCAGTTAAACCCAAATGTTAAAATATATTCGTTAAGTTATTATTATTCTCCACTATATGACAAAATTCAAAAGTTAATTTTTCTTCAAGAAAAGGTTAAAGTTAGAAACAAAAAATATACAAATAAATTTATGGAAGTAATAAATTTATATAATGAAATGTTATTAGAAGCAAGTAAAAAATATGATTATGTTGAACATTGCGATATCACATTTTTAAAAGATTATTGTGCTCCTATGGATTTTCATCCTAATACAACAGGAAATCAATTAATTGCTGACATTCTTTTAAAGAAAATTGAATTGCAGACTCTAAAAGAGAATCAAACAACAAATAATAATCAATCATTGAGATCAAAATAGTTAATACTTCATTTGAGGTATTTTCTTTTTTTAACAAAATTTACTAAAGTACTTTTAATTTTTCTTATTTATGGTAAAATGAATATAGTGATTGATATAAATCAATCGTCTTTATGCGAATGAGTTGTAAACCACTTCGTCGTTCGCACCAAATTAATAAGTTACCATGTTTCTAAGACATGGTTTTTTTATATCAAAAAATAACTATTTCTAGTTATTTTTTCTTCTTATTCGTTTCTTTTCTTTTAAATAAGTTGGATTCAATTTTTGTAATATAAAAGTAGCTTCTTTAGTTGTAATATATTTTCTAGTAGTAATTATACTTCTTGCTTCAACAATTGTTTCTTTACCTTCTTTACGAGAATCAGAATAGTGTGTACCGGTAAAAATATCTTCATACCCAAAAAATTCTTTTCTAGCTAAAGTAAATCTAGGCTTATTAGCTAACCAATATTTACCTAAATCAAAATTTATATACTCATATTTTTCTATCATATCTAATTTTAATAAATATAAACCTTTTGTACTTATTAAACCAAACATTTAACTCTCCTCCTTTTTGTTTTTATATTATAACATACATATAAATTTTTTTATTAACATTTATTTTGTAACTTCATTTTTTTATTCTTTCCTTTTTAATACCTACCCTTTTAGGTATCTTCTTATCTGATTTTATAATCTCTCTTATTTCATTAATCTCTTTACTATTAAGATTTATATCAAGATTTTCGTTAAATTCTTCAATAAATATTAATGCTCTTTTATAACCATTTTCTGGTGTCGTATTTTTAGAATAAAATAATTTTAATACTACTAATTGTAAAATTTTATTTCTTAATTCCATGTCATCATTATGATTTTTAATACAGTTTCGTAATCCAGTACAGTCTATTTTATCATGATAATTTTCTATTAATAATAAAAATAATTGTTGTATATTTATAATATTGTTACCAATAATATATTCTAATTGACTAATGTTTTTTATTTCACCTGTATTACTATTAGCAACTACTGTAATATATGGGACTTTATTTATAACTTCACTTGTCATATTGCTTTCAACACTTTTTTGTTTTAAATAAATAATAATATTATTTTCCATTCCTAAGTAATTATTATTTTTATCTCTTATGACAGTTTGACCACAACTATAAGATCTATATCCACATTCAATAAAATCTAATTGTTTTTGTGGAAGCCTATAAAGTAATTGTTTAAAAGTCATGTTTTTAGATAATTCTTCAACATCATTACAATTTAACATATTTTTGTTCTCATTTAAAATTCTATCAGGATATTTTATTTCATACCAATTCGTTAAATTATCTATTAAACTTTGTAAATTTTTAATATCAATACACGGATTATATCCATCAGAACATCTATTTTTTATCCAACATAAAATATTTTTATTTCTTGTAATGATATACTTTTCTCCATCTTCTTTATAAAATTTCTTTAATTGTTTAATATTCATAATTTTTCTCCTATACATTTTTATTTTTTAAAACCCTTTTTACTGAAACATTATTTAATTCTTTTTCATATTTTTTAACTTTCTTTCCATTAATCCTTAAGCATTTATCTCTAATATTTTTTAGACGATCTATTAATTCTATTCTTTTACTAGTTATTTCATCTTTTGACACTATTACTGACGCAACCCAATGCTGTCAAGCTAAGCAATGTCTAAAAACTGGATCTATGATTAATTCTATGCTTATTAGCTGTTCTTGTCTTATTTCTAGGATTCTTTCTATTCGGCTTAACAACTATTAAATTCCGTTTTATTTGATTATAGAGTTTTTCAATTTCATCATCAAGATTTTCCAAGTCGCTATTTATAATTTCTATTAAATTTTTCTTTAACGTCCCAACTAGTATATTCATATTAATTTTATATTGATATTTATTATTTTTATTATTTGATATATCATTATTCATTTGATTTTTAATATCTTCTAAAAAATTATATAATAAAATACAAGCATAAAACTCTTGCTTTACACCATTTTCTGTTCTTGCACCTATATTCTCAATTTGTAATTTGTTTTTTAGAATTTCAAAAGATTTTTCTATATTCCATCTTTTAAAATATAAATCTTTCATTTCACTATATTGTATTTCTTCTACATCTAAATTCGTCATTAAATATTCTATTTCTTCTGTTTCTAATTCAATACTAACTAATCTAGTTCTGATTTTTGTATCAATATATTCTTTTTTATTTAAAGTCTTAAATTTACTTGTTTTAGATTTTGTTACTGCAATTTCTATTATTTCATCTTTTGTTTTAACTGTTTTCATTTCATTAAAAGTATTATTTGGACATCTAAAAACATATTTGACTCCCTTTAATGATAATAATATTAGTAATTCGGTACAAACATAGCCTCTATCAAATACAAGTAACAATTTTTTATTATCCATTAAATCTATTAATTTATCAATTTGATTTATTAAAAAATATTTTTCGTCTTGATTATATTTGTATATTTCTGATAATAACATAATATTGTTTAAGCAGTCATAAAAGCCACTTGCAGAAGCTTTTGCAGGAGGATTTTTCATTAATTTGTTACCTTTAGCAGTTCCAAAAATCTCCTTTAATTTTGGATTGTTTGGTATTTCAATATTTGTTCCATCAGTTCCTATAACAACATATCCATGATATGTTTTATAATTTTCCTCTGTGTAAAAATCTTTTATAAATTCTTCATTTAACAAATTAAATACTTCATAACTTATATTTTGTCTTTGGAAAGAGAATGCTTGTTTAGTTATTGTATTTTCTATGTTGTTTGTTAGTTTAAAATAATCAATTAATTCATTGCTAGTACTTTTTTTATTATCTCTAATCATAAATTTCACCATATCTTCAAAAGGCATATTTTGTTTTCTTGAAAATGCACTTTCCTTTAATAACACTTTCTTTTTAAACTCTTCATTTTTCAATTTCTCTAGAACCTTTTTCATTCTTCTGTGATACATTTATTCAACTCCAGTTTATTACTTTTTATTAATTATAACATAAAAAAAGATAGCAAAAATAGTATCTTTAAAATTTCTTTAGCTCTTAGCTTGACAGCATTGTGACGCAACCATACTTAAATTATTTAATATTTTGCCTTCTATTTCTATTTTTTCTTTTGCCTTAACTGAACTAGAATTATGTGAATCTAAAGTCTTAGTAGAACATTTTACTATATCAGCAACTATTTTAGTATTAAATAAATTTATGTTTTGCAAAGAATATAAGAAAACTTTTATTTTTTCATTCATCTTACCAATATTACAATTTTCTAGAGATAAATTTTCTTCTGCACTGAAACTAACTTGTAAATCAAAACCAGCATACTTTAAAGTATTGTTTACATCCATATTCTTAAATGTTAAATTTTTAGCATGAAAATTTAAATTACATTGAGAAGCAATATAGCAATTATCAACGGTACAATTACCCAAAGCATTTATAGTCAAACCATAATTAAACTTACAATTTTTAATAACTATTTCACTATTATCACCATATCCAAATATAGTAATTTCATTATTATTAAAATCTAAATCATCGAAAATATAATATACTTTTTTATATAATTTATAAATTTTAGCCAATTCTTTGTCTTTTTCTTTTATTCCTGTACATGTAATATAATTATGAAACTTATGATTTTTAATTTTCCCTTTTTTTACAT
Organism: uncultured Bacilli bacterium; assembly: GCA_944368815.1. GTDB lineage: Bacteria > Bacillota_I > Bacilli_A > RF39 > UBA660 > CALVVX01. The sequence continues at coordinate 565 of CALVXD010000036.1, read as the reverse complement.
AACATACTAGATAATCATCCTTTTCAACTACCTTACCTAAATTTCCTGTAACATAACTTTTTACATAATGCCTTAATATATTAAAAATACCTAACTTAATTTTTTTAATCATTATAATACCTCCATTAATAGTACATATTATAACACAATTTAAAATTAAATAAAATTAAAAAAATGGCTTTATAAGCCAAATTTATACTTATTGGTTGCCCCAGTTAGATTCGAACTAACGAAATGTCGGAGTCAGAGTCCGATGCCTTACCGCTTGGCTATGGGGCAATAAAAAATTACATACTTCATAATGTATGTAACCAAACTTCAAAATGAAGTAATTTCATTATGGTAGCGCCGGGGGGATTCGAACCCTCGACCCTTCGGGTATGAACCGAATGCTCTAGCCAACTGAGCTACAGCGCCATAAACAAATGCATATTTAATATAACATAATTATTTAAGTTTGACAATACTCTTTTTAAATTTTTTGTTTTTTTTGTGAATAATTAGTGAAAATGATAGTATTTTTATTAATCAATAATTAGTGAAAATGATAGGGATATATTTTAAT
>CALVXD010000035.1 GCA_944368815.1 uncultured Bacilli bacterium | reverse complement strand
ATTCTTGCTTCTTGCAGTCGCAACGAATATTATATTAGAAGGAGTTATTTTTTTCAACTCAACGCTAAAGCTTTATTGAACCCCTAGACTATCTAGGGGTTTTCTATAAACAAAAAAGAAAGTAATAAATTTTACTTTCCTATAGAATAATATTATTAATATTACCTGACATCTATTCTAGTTAATGATGGAACCCAAAAACGATTTTTTAAATCTGCAGCAAACAACATTATTGGAGTATCTTCTGTTTCTGATAATAACACATCATTTCTATAAAATACTAAATATAAATTATCATTAATTTCTTCTTTAGTATATGTTACAGTAAGATTACCTGTTGCCTTAAAATCTAGGCTGTCATAATTTTCTATATTTTTTTTAGCCAATACTTCACTTAATTTTACTCCACTCCATTTTTCATGATATACATCTGAATTAGGATCTAGATCATATGCAGTAACATCTACTTCAAAATCATAAATTTTTAAATTTTTTAAATCTTCATTAGTTATTGTATCATCAATTAATCCCATTACAGAAATACTAAATTTAGGCATTTCCTTATTAGATTCAACTAAATTTTGAATTTCTCCTACTTTTGCATCATATTCATTTGTTTCATTTTCTTTACTTCCACATCCACATAAAGTTAATACAATCATACTTATAATTATAATTTTTTTCATTTTATCCTCCTACTATCTACCTTTACTAGTTTTACTACTGCTTGATGACTTTTTCTTATCGCTATCACTTACGGAATATATTGGTTTACCAGAACTATTATTCCATGTACCATTTCCTTGATTAAAACTTGATCCTGGAAGTTGTTGTGCTAATTCTTCATTTTTCTTATGAAGTTCATCTTTTTCTTTTTGTGAAGTCGCATTATGCCATGCTTCAGAGTTTTTCTGCATTTGACATACTACATCACAAGAACTACCTGATGAGCTATTTGATGAGCTACTTGAAGAACCACCTGATGAGCCACCTGATGAACAACTTCTATAATAACTACCTAAACTTTCAACCTCAGAAATATTTCCTGCTTTATCAATTCCTATTGCCCATGCATAATAAGATGTCCTACAAGACATTGAAATATCCTTTGAAGTACTAAAGGCTTTATTGTTTTTATCTGGTTTGGTTGATATAGTACTTATATAATATTTTACTTCTTTAATTCCAGATTGATCATCTTTAAAAGTTGCCATTGGTATGCTATTAAGAGAAATATTTCCATTTTTACTTACAAAAATTGGTACTATGTTATCAATATACAATTGTATTTCTTTACTACTTATATTACCCGCTCTATCTTTTACATGAAAATATAACTTACCATTGTCATACGAATTTATATATTGAGTAATTTCCTCTTCGGAACTAGTTAAATTTTTCCAATTAACATTATTTTTATCAACACTTTCTTCTTTACTAAATAAATAAGATTGTATTCCTGATCCAGTATCTTTTGCTTTTCCGGTAACTTTTATATTCCCTTTTTGCCAATTGTTATTACTACTAACGGGAACTTGTTCTAAAGATATAATATCAGGTTTTTTTGTATCTACTATTTTTATTGTTCGTGTAAATTCAACACTGTTATTTCCTTCGTCTTCAGCTGTATAAATTAAAATATATTCCCCTAAATCTAATTTTTTTGTATTAGTAATTTCTTTCCCGTCTAAAGTTACATTTTTATTGATAATTTCACTGCCTGTGCCGTCAATTTCAACACCATTATAAACATCATAATCATCTTTTATTTCTATTTCAACATTTTCACCATTTATAACTGGGGGCTTTGTATCTAAAATTTTACATTCCGTTTTTTTCATCAAATGATAACTATTAACATCATCGTCACTTTTAATAACTTTTACAACATATTCTTCATAATTTGTTCCTACTTTATCTTTTTCTAGCATTCCTTGATTCACAATTTCTTCAACACTTACACATACCATTGTTTCTTCATCATTACTTCTCCAATTTAAATTCTTATTAAATTCTTCTGTGTAAATATTTGCTGCTGCCAAAATACTATTTTCATTTATTTGTATTGTTTCTTCTTTTGCAGAATCATTAACATTGTTAACAATTAAAAAAGTTATACTAAAAACGATTGCAATTAGAACAATAATTGCCAAAACCTCTATTAACGTAAACCCTTTTTTATTTTTCATCTTCACTCCTCCTATTTTAATATTAACATACCTATAGAAGTAAGTCAATTATAGTTTGATTATTAAACAATTAATAAATTTTTTTAACACTATTATTTTAATAATTTAACTATAAATTTTCTAATTTCTATTATTCTATTATCCATAAATTCTGGATGTTCTTTAAACCATTTTATATTTAAAGGAGATGGATGCGGCAATACTAATGTAAGTTTACCATTTATATAATTATTTTTAAAAACTAATTCATTAAAATTATCTTTAGGAAAAAATACTTTAGCAGCTTTTGCTCCAATTAAAATATATATTTCATTATTTATATATTCTAACTCTTTTTTTATCCATTTTTCATAACATATTTTAGGAGGCATTCTATCATTACCGTTCTTATCTTTGCCTGGATAACAATGTGATAAGGCAACTATATAAAAATTATCAGGATTATAAAAAGTATTATCGTCTATTTGATACCACTCATACTTTAATCTTTTTCCACTCATATCTGTAAATGGTTTTAATGTATTATGTACAGTTGCAGATGGAGCTTGACTAATTTGTACAATTTTAGAATTAATATTACCTAATATTACTGGATGTGGTTCAAAACCAAATCTATCTTGACAAATTTTACATCCTTTTATTTCACTTATTAATTTATCAAATTCTTTATTCATAAAATATCACTTCCATATAAAAAAAGATAAAGTTATTGTTTTATCATTAAAGTATTTATTGTTTTATTCCCTAAACTATCTAAATAATTATATTCTTTTACTATTTTAAAACCACATTTTTGATAACACTTAATAGCATTAACATTATCACTTTCAGGTGCTAAAGCTACTATTTTACAATCGTTTAGTAAATAATCACTAATATAATTAATTATTGTACTACCAATACCTAAATTATGATAGGTATCTTCCCCAATAAATATATCTATTGAAAAAACTTTATCATACTTATTTAAATCAAAATAACTTTTATCTTCATAATTCATTTCATAATATTGAACTAAACCAATCGGTATAGTTTTATACATTATAATTTTTGTTTTTATTAAACAATCACTACTAATTCTTTTTTTATATTTATCTACGATTTCTTCATAAGATAATGCCCTCTGTTCAAAATATTTATATACTTTAGGATTACTACACCATTTATACAACATTTTATAATCAATTTCTTTATCTTCAATATTTCTCAAATATATATTATCATTAATTTTCATATATATTACCTTTTCTTAAAATCAACTTCAATCACTTTATTATCTTCAACTACAAAAATATCTATTAATTCAATTATTTTTCTAATTTTATCAATTAAATTAATATTATTACTATTATTTATTATTTTAACAAAATTTATAAATTCCATTTGCAAAAAACTTCCTGCTGTTTTTAACAATTTTATTTTTTCTAATTTTTTTATATCTTTTTTGGTGAAAAAAGCATCACTAAATTCCATTAATAAATTAATTTGTTCTAAACATAAATTATATACATCATCAATAGTAAATTCTTCTTTAGAAATTAATCTTTCATCTTCTATATCATCTTTCTTATTAAAACCATCTAAAAGATTAACAGCATCACTTACATCAGGATTTTTATTAAACGAATAATCAGCATCACTCAATATTGACTCTAACACTATAAAATTATTTATATCCTTTTTTATTATTTTTTCTATTCTAGTAATTACTTCTTCATTTAATATAATTTGTCCTGCTTTTTTATAAAAAGAATAACTTATTCCAGAATTATAGACACTTCTCATAATAGCATCTTTAACTTCTATATCTAAATCTAAATATTTTAGTTTTAAAGTATCTACTAATACTGTATATATAATAATCGGATACATATCATATAAATTATCATCAAACATAACTAAATTATCTAAAAAATATTGAATATCTTTTAAAAATTTATCTAAATTCTTTTCACTTATCCAATTATTATTCATAATTTTCAAATATATTTTATCAAATTCTTTTTTTAATATCTTATCATTATCACTTAAATTATAATAATCTTTATATATACTATCAACGTAATTTTTAAGTTTTCGTACATCATCTTTTTGTGCTTTACTATATTCTCTATGTTTACTAAAATCTATTACTTCTGCCATACATCCTCCGTTAATTTCTATATCTAATCATCTTATATAATTCCATTACAAATAAAATTATACTAGAAATCATTAGTAATATCAACATATCAGTTATAGGTACAGTACTTGTTTGTAAAAAGTGACTTAATATAGGTACTTCCATAATTATTATTTGAAGTATAATTGCCACTACTATACTAAATACAATTAATGGATTATCTTTAATTGACATTTTAAATGCTGATTGTTTTTCACTACGACAATTAAATACATGAATATTTTGCATAAATACCATAAGAACCATTATATATCCTCTTGCAAGTGATACTTCCATATTTAATTTTGTTAATAAGAAATACCATACAGAAAATACTATTATACCAATTGTTAATCCTGATAATAATACTTCTATTAACAAGTCTTTATCAAATATTGATTCTTTAGGATTCCTTGGTTTTTCTTTCATAATATTTTTTTCACTTTTTTCAAATGATAATGAAAAATCTTGAAGTCCATCAGTTACAATATTTAGCCATAAAAGTTGGATTGCAACAAGTGGCATAGGTAGGTCTAATACAATTGACATTATAAAGAAGAATACTTCCGCAAAACCACAAGATAATAACATATATGCTACTTTTCTAATATTGCTATAAGCTGTTCTTCCTTCTTTAATTCCTGTTACTATTGATTTAAAGTTATCATCTGTTATTATCATTGTAGCAGTCTCTTTACTTACATCTGTTCCACTTCCCATAGCAATCCCTATATTTCCACTTTTTATTGCAGGAGCATCATTTACTCCATCTCCGGTAACTGCTACAAATTCGCCATTTCTTTTTAAAGATTCTACTATTTCTAATTTGTCCATTGGCGTTACTCTTGTGAATACTTTTTTATCTTTTATAAAATTATCAAATTCTTTTTGTCCTAATTTAAAATGTTTACTTACTTCTAAACCTGTCGTAACTTCACTATAATCAGTAACTATTTCTAATTCCTTTCCTATTGCAAAGGCTGTTAAAGGATGATCACCTGTTACCATAATAACTTTTATTCCTGCTGTTTTACACTCATTTACAGATACTTTTGCTTCTTCTCTAATTGGATCAATAAATCCTACTAAACCGTAAAAATTTAATTCTTTTATATCTTCTTCAGTGTAACTTTCTTTCTTTGTTTTTATAATACCATCAGCTAGGGCAATTACACGATACCCTTCTTTGGCTAAATCTTCATTTTGTTTAATTAAGAAATCACTATCAATTGGTTCTTTCTTGTTATTCACCATCATATTATTAGAAAAATCTATTGTTTTTTCAATAGAACCTTTTACAGTACAATGAATTTTATCTTCATATTTATAAAATACTGCTGAATATTTTTTCTCTGATTCATAATGAATTACATCAATTATTTCTATATCATCCTTATTTACATTAGTTTTTATTCCTAAAATTAAAAATGCTACATCAATTGAATCTCCAATAGGAATAATTTTTTTATTTTTCTTCTCTATTGTTCCTTCATTATTTATAATTCCAAGTTTACTAATATATTTTAATTTATCAATATCATCATTAGTAATTATATTACCTTTATCACTATAGCCAGTTCCTTCTATTTCATATATAGAATTATCTGGTAACAATACTTTTTTAGCAGTTTGTTCATTTACAGTAAGAGTACCTGTTTTATCGGTAGCAATTACTGTACAACTACCTAAAGTTTCTACGGAATTTAGTTTTTTTACTATAACATTTTGCTTCGCCATTTTGCTTGATGCAACTGATAAAGCTACTGTTACAGCAAGAGGTAATCCTTCGGGCATTGTCGATACTGATAAGGCTACTACTGATAAAAAGATTTCATTTCCTGGTATTCCTTTAGATAAAAGAATTGTTATTATTACAATAGCATTAATTATTACTAATATACTTATTTGCTTAGAAAATTTTTCGATTCTAATAGTAAGAGGGGACTTTGTATCTTTTTTACTGTTAACTGTATCAGCAATTTTACCTATTTCTGTATTAATCCCTGTTGCTACTACTACCGCGATAGCTCTTCCTGTTATAACATTAGTACCAGCATATAGCATATTATCCCTATCTGCAAGTAATACTTCACTATCTAATACATCTGTAAATTTATTAGCACTAGCACTTTCTCCGGTTAAAAGAGATTCATCTACTTGAAAATTATCACATTCTATTATTCTAGCATCCGCACTTATCTTATCACCTGATTCTAAATAGATAATATCTCCTACTACTATATCTGATGAATTAACTTCTATTTTTTTATTATTTCTTAAAACTTTTACTGTGTCTACTATCATTTTTGAAAGTGCTTCCGCATTTTTTTCTGCCTTATATTCTTGATAAGTACCTAAAGCTAAATCTATTATAATTATTGAAAAAATAGCTATTGCATCCACTAACTCTCCAATAAATAAAGATATGATAACAGTACTTGCAAGTAGCATTACTATGGGATTTAATAATTGTTTAAAAAATTTTACTACTATACTTTCTTTCTTCTTACTAGGAAGTTCATTCTTCCCATATTTATTTAATCTTTTATTAACTTCGTTATTATTAAGTCCTTCACTTCCAGTCTTTAATATTTCATATACTTTATCTATACTATAAGAATGCCAATCTTTCAAAGTTTCCCTCCTTACATAAAAAGATACCTAAGTATCTTCAATTGTTAATTTATTCCCAATTTTTAAATCATTAAAAGTACCCGGGGGTAATACTACAGCAATATCTCCGTCTTTATCTTCAAAAACAGTATTAGGAAACATATTATATTTAAATGCTACTATTTCTTGTTTATTATTTAATATTATAATATCTATGTTTTGAGAAGATAAAATGGTACTAAACCTATTAGTATTAGGAATTATCACTCCATAATCTATTTTACATCTTTTGTATCTTAAAAAAGTGTCTAATTGTGTCGATATACATTTTATCTTCTTATTATTATAGTTTATATACATTATTTTTTATTTTTAAGCATTGCTTTTTCCCAAGTCCATGATTTAATTTCTGGTAAATCATCACCATATTCTTTTATATATTCTTTATGTTCTACTAATTTATCTTTACATATTTGAAGTAAATTAGCTGATACTTTTTGAAGTTTTTCAGTATGCTTTAATGCTGACATTACTAAATGGAATCTGTCAAGTTCATTTTGTACTCTCATGTCAAATGGTGTTGTAATAGTTCCTTCTTCTTTATATCCATGAACGTGTAAGTTTTTGTTAGTTCTTCTATAAGTCAACTCATGAATTAAATTAGGGTATCCATGGAATGCAAATATTATTGGTTTATCTTTAGTGAATATTGCATCATAATCATAATCTGATAATCCATGAGGATGTTCAGTATCTGATTGAAGTCGCATTAAGTCTACAACATTTACTACTCTTATTTTTAAATCTTTAAAATGATTTCTTAAAATTGAAACGGCCGCTAATGTTTCTAATGTTGGAGTATCTCCACAACAAGCCATTACTAAATCAGGTTCTGAATTTTCATCATTACTAGCCCATGACCAAATACTAACTCCACTTGTACAGTGTTTTATTGCTTGATCCATAGTTAACCATTGTGGTCTTGGATGTTTTGATGCTACAATTACGTTTATATAATTCTTAGTTTTAATACAATGATCTACACAAGAAAGTAAACAGTTAGCATCCGGTGGTAAATACATTCTTACAACATCGGCTTTTTTAGTTACCATATGATTTAAGAATCCTGGATCTTGATGAGTATATCCATTATGATCTTGTTGCCATATATGTGATGATAACAAATAATTAAGGGAAGCTATATTCCTTCTCCATGGAAGTTCACTAGTTACTTTTAACCATTTAGCATGTTGGCTTACCATTGAATCTACTATTCTAATGAAAGCTTCATAACTATTAAATAATCCATGCCTTCCTGTAAGTAAATATCCTTCTAACCATCCTTGACACATATGCTCTGATAACATTGAATCTATTACCATACCATCTTGTTTTAAAAATTCATCATTATTTTTGTAATTAGCATTCCATTTTCTATTAGTTTTTTCAAATACTGCACTAAGTCTATTTGACATAGTCTCATCAGGTCCAAATATTCTAAAATTATGATTTTCTTTATTTAATTTAATTACATCTCTTAAATATTTTCCTGCTTCAACCATATCTTGAGCCATAGTAGAACCTGGAACTGTTACTTTAACTTCATAATCTCTAAAATCTGGTGTTCTTAAATCTTTTAATAACTTACCACCATTAGCATTTGGATTAGAACCCATTCGACGATTACCAACTGGTGCAAGTTCTTTTAACTCTTGTTTTAAAGTTCCATTTTCATCAAACAATTCTTCAGGCCGATAACTTTTTAACCATTTTTCAAGTAATTTTAAATTTTTAGGATTATCTTTATTAACTATTATTGGAACTTGATGAGCCCTAAAAGTATTTTCTATTTCTTTTCCATCTACTTCTTTTGGCCCTGTCCATCCTTTTGGAGTTTTTAAAATAATTATAGGCCACATTGGTCTAGATGTATCACCACTTAATGCATTTTTCTTAATTTTTTTTATTTTAGATACTACTTGTTCTAATACAAGAGCCATTCTTCTATGCATATACATTGGAGCATCACCTTCAACATAATAAGGAGTATAACCACAACCTTTAAAGAAATTATCTAATTCTTCATCACTAATTCTTGCAAATATGGTTGGATTAGCTATTTTATATCCGTTTAAATGTAATATTGGTAATACTACTCCATCAGTTTTAGGATTTAAAAATTTATTATAATGCCAACTTGTAGCAAGTGGACCTGTCTCTGCTTCTCCGTCTCCAATAACACAAGCTGCAATTAAATCTGGATTATCTAAAACAGCTCCAAAAGCATGAGCTAAACTATACCCTAGTTCTCCTCCTTCATTAATAGAACCTGGTGTTTCTGGAGCAGCATGAGATGATATTCCTCCTGGGAAACTAAACTGTTTAAATAATTTTTTTAGTCCCTCTTCATCTTCAGTAATATTTGGATAAACTTCACTATAAGTTCCTTCTAAATAAACATTAGATACTACAGCTTGTCCTCCATGACCTGGTCCTGATATATATATCATATTTAAATCATATTTTTTTATTATTCTATTTAAATGAGTATACACAAAATTTTGTCCTGGTGCTGTTCCCCAATGCCCTACAACATTTGGTTTTACATCACTCATTTTTAATGGTCTTTTTAAAAGTGGATTATTCATTAAATAAAGTTGGCCAACCGATAAATAATTACATGCTCTAAAATATGCATCTATCTTTTTTAATTCTTCTTTTGTTAATATTTCTTTCATATCACACTCTCCCACTATTATAATTATACCATCAAAAAGAAAAGAAAAAAATATAAATTATTATTTTTATAACTAATTATTGATTTATGTGGTAAAATATCATTTATGGAGGGATTTTATGGATGAAGAAAAACTAACTATTTATGAATTAATGCGTAATGAAATAGTTACTAATCAAATAGGATCTTGGGAAGAAGAAGATTTTATAAAAGCTAAGATATCAAAAAAGGAATTTTTTTCTCCCGATAGTAACACTATTTTAAAACTTATATTATATAAAAACAATATATTAAAAATAATTCCATATTGTAAAAAAAGAGTAAAAGAAAAGATAGATAATTAATTTAAGTTAGTTATCTATCTTATTTAGTTTAAAATATATCTATTATAAAATTACGGAACTAAAATTTTCTTCTTCTCTTCTAATTTAACTTCATCACTATTACTAAATTTTTCCCCTTTAGTTAAATCTATTTTTGCTGAATTTATTGCAAAAATTTTATTTTCCACAAGTAATTGTTCAATTATTATATTGTTTATAATTCCATTATTAAAATTCAATTTAATCTTTAATGCAGATGGAACTAAATAATTGTCCATAAAATAAATATTACTTAACGACGGAACTTTTACAATACAGTTTCCAGCAGAAATAGGTACTATTTCCATTTTATGATAATGACCTTTAAACATGACTGTATGAGCGTACTGTTTAACTGGTTCGTTTTTTGCTACTTCTATCGGATGCCTTAAAACTATCTTATCATTTTTTATATTTACTTCTGCTGTAGCATATCCAATAGGAACAATATCTTGACGATAATTTTGCAAAACTAATGCTAAATCTTTACCACCTTTAAGTAAAGAATCAAAGTCATGATTTCCTAATACAGCATAATTTAATATACTTTTATCAAACGGATATTTTTTGATAGCATATTCAATTTGATCAAATATATTGTCATGCAATTTATCACCATGCCCAAACATTCCATCAATAATATCTCCCGCATTAAAAATAGTATGAATATTATTTTTTACACAATAATCGTATATTCTATTTAACAAATCCAATCTTTCATCAGTACTACCTATATGCAAATCAGAAATAACTATTGCTTCAAATTCTTGTTCTTCTGGAGAAGTTATTATATCTACAGAATTTAATGGTTGTAGTGGCACTTCTTTATATAAAGAATAAATAATATCTCCATTATAATAGTATTTTCTTTTGAAATCAAAACCAATATTTTTTAATTTTAATAACCTTTTAAATAATTGTTTATTACTTATTTTTAATTCTTTTGCTATTTCATTTGCAGTTTTTTCTTGTTTTATTAATTCTATTAATTTTAATGTTGACTCATTCATTTTATACCCCAAAAATAAAAGTATATTTATTATAGCACTTAATAGAATTTAGTCAACAAAAAATAGACTATATATAATAGCCTACTTATAAATTATTTAATTTCAATCATTTTTTTATTTACTGTTTTTTCTTGCTTTGGAACAGTAACTTTTAACATACCCGAGTTTGACAGTTAGCAAATAAAAAAGTCGTCTAGATATTGAAAAATCTAGTTTTTTTTACATATTACTCTTGC
>CALVXD010000034.1 GCA_944368815.1 uncultured Bacilli bacterium | reverse complement strand
AATCTTATTTTTGAAGTAATTCCAAGGGTTTGTTAAATGTCAATAATTATTAGTTAAATTTTTAAGCGATTGCCATAGTGTATTTGACATTTTTTTAAATTATTATATAATATGGTAGAGAGGAGTTTTTTAAGTGGGTGAAAATAAGAAATATTTAACAGAGGAAAATTATGAAAAAGGGAAGAAAACATTATTAAAGATAGCAATTGTTGTATTAGTTATTGGTGTTATAGTAGGAGTTTTTTTAATTGTAGCAGGTATATTAAAAATTAACTCTTCATCTGAAAACAATAATAATGTTACAGCGCAAGATAATAATATGACAGTTTCAGAAATTGATTTAAAAATAACAGAAATTGACAATCAAATTAGTGAAATTAATCAAAATATTAATTCTTTAAAGACAGAAAAAAATCAAGAGTTTATGGCTAATGGATTTAGTGAAAAATATTATGAAATAGATAGTGAAATAGAATCACAAAACAAAAAAGTTTCTGAATTAAATCAAGAAAAATTTAAGTTAGAGAGTGAAAAACAATTTGCAGATAATGGTTTGTCGTTTGATTTTGATGAAAATAAACCAGAAAAACTTGCTTCTAAAGGATATGGCGCTATGATGATTATGGGAGGAGTCATGGCGTTAATATTTACAGCAATTATCAGTGGTAAATTATTTATGATATATAAAAGAAGAGAAATACTTGCTTTTACTGCACAACAAGTAATTCCTGTTGCTCAAGAAGGATTTGATGAAATGGCTCCGACAATTGGTAATGTTGCTAAAGAAATTTCTAAAGGTATTGCTTCCGGTAAAAAAGATGTAGACGAAAAATAAAAAATAGAAAATAGCTTTGATAGTATTTGAAACTATTTTTGCTTTGTGTAAAATGAATGAAATCATTAATTTTAAGTATAAATATATTGTTATTTAGTGTATAATTAAATAGAGGTATGAATATGAAAAAGATAAAGAAAAATAAGAAAAAGAAAAAATTTATAGGTTTGATAGTTTTATTAATATTAGTTATTGTTATTAGTATGTTAATTTTTGGAGGCAAAAAAACTGATTTAATATTGATAAAGGATTTAGATGTTGAAATTAATAGTGAAGTAACTTTGCTTTCATTTATTGATGAGGTAAAAAATGGAAATATTATATCAGAAGATAGTAAAGTTGATACTACAAAGTTAGGTAGTCAAGAACTTACTATTGAAGTAAAAAATGGAAATGATACCAAAGAATATAAATTTACTATTAATATAGTTGATACTACTAAACCAGAAATAGATGCTAGAAGTGAAATAACTACTACGGTTGGCGAAGAGGTAGATTTATTAGAAGGTGTTACAGCAAGTGATAACTCTAAAGAAGAAATTGAAGTTGAAATTAAAGGAGAATATGACTATGATAAAGAAGGCGAGTATGAACTAGAATATTCCGCTAAGGATTCTTCTGGAAATGAAACTACTCAAAAGTTTAAATTAATTGTAGTAAGTGACCCAGATAATATGACTTTTACAACGAGCAAAGGATTTAAAGGGGAAGTAATTGATGGTGTAACATATATTGATGGAATTTTAATTGCTAATAAAACTTATTCTTTACCTAGTGATTATGGGAATGGACTTACTAGTATTACACAAAGTGCTTTTAATAAAATGAATGCTGATGCTAAAAGTTTAGGACTTAATTTATGGATTGCAAGTGGATATCGTTCTTATTGGACTCAAAATACATTATATAATAACTATGTAGCTGCCGATGGAAAAGAAGAAGCAGATACTTATTCAGCAAGACCAGGTTATTCAGAACACCAAACAGGACTTGCATTTGACTTGAATTCTGTAGAAAGTTCTTTTGCAAATACAGATGAAGGTAAATGGGTTAAAGATAATTGTTATAGATACGGACTTATTATAAGGTATCCTAAGGGTAAAGAAAACATTACTGGATATATGTATGAACCATGGCATTTAAGATATGTTGGAGTAGAACTTGCTACAAAATTATATAATAATGGTGAATGGATAACATTAGAAGAATATTTTGGTGTAGATAGTAAATATAAGGATTAATAATTATGAAAAAAATATTATTACTATTAATTATCTTTTTAGTAGGGTGTACTCCTAAAGAAGATTTAATGAATGAAGAAAAAGCACTAGAAAATAATGATATTAGTAAAGAAGAAATAGTGAAAGATGAGTATATAGATGATAATCCAATTAAATTAGGATTATATCTATATACAGGAAGTTATAATAATAAAAAAAAATTATCTACATACGAAACATCTTTTGTAAGTGGTAGTGATATAGGTTCGTTTGAAGTGTTTTTCACTGACGAAGAAATTATAAATGGTACTTCTTTTAAATCACTATTTAATAGTTATTATGATAAATATGAAAGCATTGATAATTATAAAATAGGGTATAATATAGAATTTACTTTAAATGATGGTACTGTCAATAAATTTAATCTGCTAGAACCAAATACTTACTTGTATGGAGATTATTTCTATACTTATTTGTATGATGATATTCATGTTAACAATGGAGAATTTTATAGTCATTTAGAAAGTATTAATGATGAGACATTAATTACTTCAATTAAGATATATGCTGTAGATAAAATTGACGAAGTAGAAAAAATCAAATTAACAGTATTTACTTATGATAATGATGATTTTGATGAAGATGGTAATTATAAGGGTGTGTCTATTTATTCTATAGATATAATAAATAAAAAATAAAGGGTATTGTGTATCCTTTATTTTCTTATTATAAACTTATCATTATTTACATCAATAGTGATTTTATCACCATAATTAATGTTATTAGAAATAATATTATTTGCTATTAATGTTTCAATATTTCTAGAAACATATCTTTTAATTGGTCTAGCACCATATCTTTCATCATAAGAATTATTTATAATATATTCTTTGGCATTATCTGTAATATCAATAGATATATTTTTATCTTTTAATCTATTTTCTACATCTTTAATAATCTTATTTAAAATATTATAAACAACATCTTTTGATAATGATTTAAATATTATAATCTCATCAATACGATTAATGAATTCTGGTTTAAAAGTATGCTTTAATTCATTTAATACTAGTTCATTAGAATTATCTTTATTTTCTAGAATATATTCACTTCCTAAGTTAGAAGTCATTATGATAATAGTGTTTTTAAAATCAACAGTTCTACCTTGAGAATCAGTAATTCTTCCATCATCTAATATTTGAAGTAATATGTTAAACACATCTTTGTGAGCCTTTTCTATTTCATCAAATAAGACAATAGAATAGGGATTTCTTCTTATAGCTTCAGTAAGTTGTCCTCCATCATCATAACCAACATATCCTGGAGGAGAACCAATAAGTCTTGCTACTGAATGTGGTTCCATATATTCACTCATATCAATTCTAATCATGTGTTTTTCATCATCAAATAGTTCATAGGCAAGAGTTCTAGCAACTTCTGTTTTACCGACACCAGTAGGTCCTAAAAATATAAATGAACCAATTGGTCTATTAGGATCTTTAATACCTGCTCTTGCACGAATAATGGCATCACTTACAAGTTTAATAGCATCATCTTGTCCCATAACTCTTTTCTTCATATTATCTTCAAGATGTAGTAATTTATCTCTTTCACTACCTACTAATTTACTAATAGGAATATTTGTCCATTTAGAAATAATTCTAGCTATATCATCTTCATCAACTGTATCACTTAAAATATCTGATTTGTTTATTTTATTTAATTCTTCTAGTTCACGTTCTAATTTTGGAATGGTACCATGTCTAAGTCTAGCAGCACTTTCTAAGTCATAATTATTTTCAGCAACTTCTAGTTCATAATTAGCTTTTTCAATTTCTTCTTTCTTTTTACTTATTTTAGTATTAATATCTTTTTCATCATTCCAACGTTTACGTAAGTCAGATTCTTTTTCTTTTAAAGAAGATATTTCTTTATCAAGTTCAATAATTCTATTTTTAGATATATCATCTTTTTCTTTCTTTAAAGCCTGTTTTTCAATTTCTTTACGCATTATTTCTCTTGTTAAAGTATCAATTTCAGTTGGAACTGATTCCATTTGTACTTTTATAGTGGCACAAGCTTCATCAATTAAATCAATTGCTTTATCAGGTAAAAATCTACTTGTAATATATCTATCAGATAGGGTAGCGGCTGCCACTAATGCTTTATCTTTTATGTTTACTCCATGATATACTTCTAATCTTTGCTTTAAACCACGAAGAATAGTTATAGTGTCTATTACAGTAGGCTCACTAACCATAATTTTTTGAAATCTTCTTTCAAGGGCTCCATCTTTTTCAATATATTTACGATATTCATTTAGTGTAGTAGCACCAATACAATGAATTTCTCCACGAGCAAGCATTGGTTTTAACATGTTCCCTGCATCCATTGCTCCTTCTAGGGCACCTGCACCAACTATCATATGAATTTCATCAATAAACATAATAATATTTCCATCAGATTCTTTAATTTCTTTAAGAACTGCTTTTAATCTTTCTTCGAATTCACCACGATATTTAGCGCCAGCAATTAAAGCACCCATATCTAGTTCCCATATTGTTTTATCTTTTAAACTATTTGGAACATCGCCTTTAATAATACGCATTGCTAGTCCCTCAATAATAGCAGTTTTACCAACTCCCGGTTCACCAATTAAAACAGGGTTGTTTTTAGTTTTACGAGATAATACTCTTGTAATGCTTCTAATTTCATCATCTCTACCAATAACAGGATCAATTTTTCCATCTTTAGCACTTTTAGTAATATCCCTTCCATATTTTTCTAATACATTTTGTAAATTTTCTTCATAAGGATTTTGTCCATTCATACAAATCCCTCCTTTCATACTACATTACAATTATATCATTATTTTAGCAATTGTCAATAGAGATTGCTAAAATAAATTTAATACTAGTATTTATAAAAAAAATAGTGTATACTAATTATATAATAGTGGTGATTATATGATAAAGAATAATAAAGGATTTATGCTAGCAGAAGTAGTAATAGTGTCTGCTATATTAATTACAACTTTAGTCTCATTATATGTTGGTTTTGCAAGGGTATATAAAGCTTATGAAGAAAGAAGTAGTTTCTTTGATACTGATAGTATATATGCTCTAAAAAGTATTGAAGATACTTTAATTGATGATATGGTATTTAATGAATTAGTAAAAAGAATAGATAGTGATAATTATATTTATTTTTCTAATGGTTCTATAACAATTGATAATGACTATATTAAAGAATATATAAAAAAAATTATGGAAAATTATAATATAGAATATTTTTATTTAACTAAATATGATTCTAATAGTTTAAATACAATAATTAATTTAGATAATGATAATATAGTCTTTAATGATTTTTTAAGCTATCTTAATAAAAATTTAGATTTTACAGAAGAATATAATTATATTTTTGCATCTAAAACTATAGATGGACGATTTGCATATTTGAGGGTGTTATAATGAGATTAAATAATAAAGGATACTTAATAGTAGAAATAATTGTAGCTTCTGTTATTGCTATGGGACTAGCTTATTTTCTTTTAGAATTAGTAATAGACTTGAAAAATAAAAATGAAGATTATTATGTGAATACTGTATTAGAGACAGATAAGGCATTAATGACTAGAGAAGTTATGAATGATATTAGTAATTATAAAATTAAAAGTGTAACATCTAATAATGTTGATTACGTTGAATTTGTATTTGATATTGATGGTGAAGAAGTTACTAAAAGAATAACAATAAATAACAATATTTTTAAATATGGTAATTATGATAGTGGTTATATTTTAGATGAAGAATATTATGAAAAAACATTTGCAGATGAATTAAAAGTTACAGGTCTTTCTATTATAAATAATTGTTATTATCAAACAGGGTATGATATTTGTAGAAACCTTGATGATGAGTCTATGAAAGATGTAACTGATGGTCTAATTACAATTAGTATAGATGCTAAGACTCCGTATTCTGATTATAATTATGGATTAAAACTAAATGTTAATTATAATGTTAAATCTACTAAAATTATTTTTCCTCCTTCTATTAATAATATATCGTTTGAATCTATAACATCAAAGGGATTTTATGTAGTACTAGATGTTTCGTCGAATATTGATATAAAAAAATATGAATATTACATTAATGGTGTTTTACAAGAATGTGATTCTAATAGCAATAAATGTTTTATTAATAAAACAGAATTCCCTAATGATAGCTACATAACAGTAATAGTTGAAAATGTAGATGGGGGAGAAGCTACTAAAACTAAATCTCTAGTGTTTACCTGGGATAAATATGAAGTGGTTACTGAAATAAAATGTGTAATGACAAAAACGGAGGAAGAAAACATATCTAAAAACAATCACATCATTTATTATTATAATACTCATTGTTTTACACCTTCTTTTACATTGGAATTAATAAATGATGAATGTTATTTTGTTTTAAATAAAAGTTCATCATGGTGTATGTCAAATCCAGAATATACAATTAATCAAATCCATGAATATGGATATAGGTATATTTTCCTAAATGATGGTTCCCCACTTAGTTATTCTAATAACTATTTATTTAAAATGGCTGATGAATTTGAATATAATAAATTTACAGATACTTCTATAGATGCTAGAAGGGTTAGATTTAACGCTAATAAAGAATTTGTAAAAAATCCAGGTTCTTTTATAGAAACAGTTACTTCATATAATTCGCTTGAATTTCCAAATAATAATGAAAAAGATGGCTATTGGTATAAATATGTATCTTAACCATCTTTTTCTATTTTTATTTCTTTAATTATTTTAAATGTTATATGATTATCATTATGTAATTTATTATATAATTCATAATCAACATTTAAGTTATATGTAATTTTATCTGAAAAATTTTTATTTAATATATTGGAGTCTTTAAGTAAGTAATTAACATTATTTACACACTCATAATTAAATGTTATATCTATATTATATCCATATGTCAATTTTTTAATATTAGCAAATTCTAAACATTGGGCTATACTTTTTGTGTATGCTCGAATAAGGCCACCTGCCCCTAATTTTATTCCTCCAAAGTATCTTATAACAACACATAATACATAGTTTAAATTATTTTTATCTAATACTTGTAACATAGGATTTCCTGCAGTTCCAGAAGGTTCTCCATCATCACTAAATTTCTTTTTATCATCAATTATATATGCATAGCAATAATGATTTGCATCTTTATATTCTGATTTAATATTATTTAAATAGTCATCAATATTATTAACATCATATATTTTATGAATAACACATATAAATCTTGAATTTTTTATAATAATTTCATTAGTTATATCATTAGTTATAGTAAACATTATACCACCAAGTTAATTATAACATTTTATTTACAGAACTTCAATTTTATATTATAATTAGCAAAAGGGGCAAAGAAAGAAGATGACATAATGAAAGATTTAAGTAATAAAAATATGCTCCATATAATTAAAGATGATATGTCATATTTACAATTTAGGAAATTATTGGAATATCCTGAAATAGCTCATGCTTATACAGTAGGTTTAGACAATAACTTTAGGACATTTATAAATTCTGGAATAACTTCTAATTATGAAACAGGAATAAGTAATTATAAAGTTTTATGTAATTATTTAGATATTAATTTTAATGGTTGTATTAGGGCTAGTTTAAATCATACATCTGATATTAAAATAATAGATTCTAATAATAATTTACCATTTTTTGAAAATGATGAAAGAAGACATGATGGAATAATTACTAATATTAATGGTATCAATTTAGTAACTAATTCTGCTGATTGTATAACATTACTTTTATATGATAAAGAGAAGGGTGTTATTGCTAATATTCATTCAGGATGGAAAGGAACTTATAATAGAATACTTGAAAATGCATTAAGGAGTATGCATGAATATTATGGATGTAGTTATAAAGATATAATGATTTTTATTTGTCCATCAATTAGAGAATGCCATTTTGAAGTAGATTCTGATGTTTTTGAAATATTTGATAAAAGATTTAAAAAATATCCTAATATTATTAGAACTAGAGGTAATAAGTGGCTTATTGATACAGTACTTATAAATAAATATATGTCTCTAGATTTAGGAGTTCGTGAAGATAATATATATGATAGTGAAATATGTACTGTTTGTAATAAAGATGAAATTAATTCTTTTAGGGCTCATAAAGCTAATTTTGGAGTTAATGCTGCAATTATAGGAATGAAAGGGAAAGTTAAATGTTTAAAGAAGAATTAAGCTTAGTACCACATTTACCGGGTTGTTATCTTATGAAGAATAAGAACGATAATGTTATATATGTAGGGAAGTCTAAAAATTTAAAAAATAGATTAACTTCTTATTTTAGGGGTACACATACTGGTAAAACAGCAATGTTAGTTAGTGAAATAGATCATTTTGAATATATTATTACTTCTTCAGAATTAGAAGCATTATTATTAGAAATAAATTTAATAAAGAAATATAATCCAAGATATAATATATTACTTAGAGATGATAAGAGTTATCCATATATAGAACTTACTAATGATAAAGTACCAAGACTAGTAGTAGTAAGAAATCCTAATATTAAGAAAAATAAAACACATAAGTTATTTGGGCCTTATCCTAATGTAACGGCTGCTAGAGAAACAGTAGATATATTAAATAGATTATATCCTTTAAGAAAATGTAAAACTTATGGTAAAAAAGAATGTTTATATTATCATATAGGACAGTGTTTAGGATATTGTACTCATACTATAGATGAAGAAATAATTAGTAATATGCGAAGTGAAATTATATCTTTTTTAAATGGTAATCATGAAATAGTTACTAAAAAGTTACAAGAAGAAATGAAAAAATATTCAAATAAAATGGAATATGAAAAAGCAATGGAATATAAGAATATGCTTGATTATATAAATGTTGTTTTAGAAAAACAAAAAGTGGAACTTGATGATAATATAGATAGAGATGTAGTAGGGTATTATACTAATAATAATTATATATCTATTCAAATATTATTTATAAGAGGAGGAAAACTATTAGATAGAAAAAGAGATTTATTTCCAATGGTAGATACTTTAGAAGAAGAACTTACTTCTTATATATCTAAATTTTATGATAAACATAAAATAAAACCTAAAGAAGTATTAATACCAGATATATTAGATGAAAATATCTTAACACAAGCTTTTGATATTAAGTTTTTTATCCCTAAGAAAGGCACTAAGAAAAATATATTAGATTTAGCTTCCCAAAATGCTAAAATATATTATAATGAACAGATGAGTTTAATAGAAAAAGATGAAGAAAAAACAATTGAAGCAGTAAAAGAACTAGGTAGTATTTTAAATATTCCTAATTTAAGTAGAATAGAACTGTTTGATAACTCTAATTTATTTGGTAGTTTTAATGTATCAGGAATGGTAGTATTTATTGATGGAAAACCATATAAGAATGAATATAGAAAATTTAAAATAACTAATGATAAAAATGATGATTATGGAACTATGAGAGAAGTTATTTATCGAAGATATTTTAGAGTACTTAAAGATAAATTAACTAAACCTGATTTAATAATAGTGGATGGTGGTATTGGACAAGTTAAAGTAGCAAGAGAAGTAATAGAAGAACTTAATATGAATATACCAGTTGTAGGACTTAAAAAGAATGATAAACACAGTACTTCGGAACTTGTAGGTAATGATCCATTAGAAATAATTAATATAGATAAGAAAAGTAATTTATTTTTATTGCTTACTAAAATGCAAGATGAAGTTCATAACTATACTATTTCATATCATAAGCAAATAAGAAGTAAAGGAGCCTTATCTAGTATCCTTGATAATATTAATGGAATAGGGGAAAAAAGGAAGAAAGAACTACTTAAAAAATATAAAACTATTAGTAAAATGAAAGAAGCAACATTAGAAGAATTAAAAGAAATATTGCCAGAAAATATTGCTAATAACTTTTATGAATTTTTGAAAGAATATAAATAAAATTATTGATAACAAACATAATTTATGATAATATTATATTATAAGAAATAAAGTACTAGGTAAGGGGTATAACTATGAAGAAAAGAGAAATGATATTATTATCAATATTAGTAGTAAGTTTAATAACAGTAAGTTTATATCAAACATTAGCAACAGATATAATAATGAATAAAACA
The DNA here is from genome assembly GCA_944368815.1 of uncultured Bacilli bacterium. GTDB lineage: Bacteria > Bacillota_I > Bacilli_A > RF39 > UBA660 > CALVVX01. The sequence continues at coordinate 1,625 of CALVXD010000034.1, read as the reverse complement.
AATAGTACAGATGCAGATTTGTCATATACATTTGATATAACAGATCAAACAGGAAGAGTAGTAAATGTTAAGACAGGTGCTACTAAAGTATTAGATATATTTGTAACTAATAGTAATAGTGGTACAATTAAGTATGGAATAGCATATACTCCATCATCAGTTAAAACAAATGATATAACAATAGCCCAGTTAAATACATCAAAAGATAGTGTAAGTGGCTTAATAAATAAGGGTGAAAGAAAACAAATAACATTAGTAATTATAAATAATAGTACTAGTGATATAAACTTATCACTAGTAGCAGTAACAGGATATGAGCATGGAGGAGACTTAATAGTGCCAAAGAATCATACCCTTATAACAGAAAATTATGAAATAGATGAACCAGCTGGAGCAGAATATATAGAATCATTACTAGCAAGTAATCCCGAAACAATGAATAATGATGATCCAGATGGTAATGTAAGATATATGGGAGCGGATCCTAATAATTATGTTAAATTTAATAATGAATTATGGCGCATAATTGGGGTATTTAATGTTACAACAATTAATCCAGAATCGATGAAAAGTTTAAAAATAATAAGAAAAGATTCAATTGGCAGTTATTCATGGGATAATAAGATGATGGGTGATGGATCGTCCGAGACAAATTATGGAAGTAATAATTGGTCGGATAGCAAACTAATGGAAGTATTAAACAATGGGGCATATTGGAATAGAACTTTTGGTGAGTGTCCTACTGGAGAAAATGGAACTTACGAATCTTGTAATTTTTCAACAACTGGTTTGACAGAAGAGGCAAAGGAGTTGATTGAAGAAGTTTATTGGAACACTGGTGGTATTTCATATTCAAATATGTCAAATGCGCTAATTGATGAATTTTATCAATACGAAAGGGGATGGGAAGTATATTATTATCATAAAGCAAATTGGTTTGGCAAGGTTGGATTAATGTATCCATCAGATTATGGTTATGCAACAAATGGAAAAACTGGTACTGGAGAAGAATGTGCAAATATTCCTTTAACAAATTGGTCTGGATCACGTTATAGTGGGTGTTGGGAGGAAAATTATTTGTATGATTATGAAGGAAGTTATCAATGGACATTAACTCCATTGTCTGATTCTCCAAGTGATGTTATTTACCTTGCTTCATATGTTGAAGGTGATAGATACGCGGCCGTGACTTTTTCGGTTAGACCTGTTGTGTATTTAAAGGCGGGAGTAAAAATAACTGATGGAGATGGTTCAAAATCTAATCCATACATTTTGTCCATAAATTAATGGTATTTATAAAATTTACAATAATTCCTTGAATTTTCGGTTCTTGATATTTGATTGGAAAATAACTTGAAAAACTTCGCGCCTATTTGGTGGGGAGTTTTCTTTCCATATCAACATGTATAATTGGAGATCTAAATGGAATAAAAATATTATGACAAGATTAAAAACACAATATTTTTTATCAAAAAAATTATTAAAAAACATCCATTTTTTCAGTGCCGAATATGCAATAGAAAAAACAACGGAGAACATAAACGTATAGTAAGGCAATCGCTTAAAAATTGTACATAAGTGGTGTAAAGTAGTTGGAACTCTATAAAATATAATGTATAATTAAC